>DATAUH010000349.1:0-4526 GCA_036268375.1 Bryobacteraceae bacterium
TCCAATGCTGTACCAGATTCGGGTAGCTCTGTTCCAGCGAAGACATCGTCCGATGCGGCCAAGCGCGAGCGCATTGTGCGTCGCGCGGCGCTGGAACTGCGCGATGGCTTCTACGTCAATCTTGGCATTGGGATGCCGACTCTGATTGCGAATCATGTTCCTCCCGGCGTGGAGGTGGTGCTGCAATCGGAGAACGGAATGCTGGGCGTGGGACCGTATCCGATTGCGGGCAGCGAGAACCCAGACCTGATCAATGCGGGGAAGGAGACAGTGACGGAGATTCCGGGCACGTCCTTCTTCTCCTCGGCGGATTCGTTTGCGATGATCCGCGGCGGACATGTTGATTTATCAATTCTGGGAGCGATGGAAGTGGATGAGCAAGGGAACCTGGCGAACTGGATGATTCCCGGCAAGATGGTGAAGGGCATGGGCGGCGCGATGGACCTGGTGGCCAGCGCGCGGCGTGTCATCGTGACCATGGAGCACACCACGCGCGACGGACGTCCGAAGATCTTGAAGCAGTGCACGCTGCCGCTCACCGGTCTTGCGGTGGTGGACACGATCGCTACCGAGATGGCGTGGATTCGCGTTTCACGTGAAGGACTGGTGCTGGAGGAGATTGCGCCTGGGCTGAAGCCGGCCGATGTGCAGGCCGCTACGGAAGCGAAGCTGCACATCAGTCCCGATCTTAAAGTGATGGCTTGCTAACAGGTACTCTGGTGGTGCGGACAAACCGCAGGTCCTTCGCTGCGCTCAGGCTGGCAAGTTATGCCGGGACTGCCGCCTCGTGGCTGAGGCGCTCCAGCGACTCAGGGTAGGGCGCGCGGAGGACGCCACGTTCTGTGATGATAGCGGTGACGTATTTGGCGGGTGTGACGTCGAAGGCCGGGTTCCACACTCCTACGTGATTCGGTGTGAGCTGCTTGCCTGCGTGGTGCGTGACCTCATTGGGTGAGCGCTGTTCAATCGGGATGTCGGCACCGGTCTTTGTTGCGAGATCGATGGTGGACCACGGGGCGGCAACGTAGAAGGGGATGCCGTGCTCCTTGGCCAGCACCGCGACCCCGTAGGTGCCGATCTTGTTGGCGACATCGCCGTTGGCAGCGATGCGGTCCGCGCCGACGACGATGGCCTGCAGCTTACCCGAGCGCATCAGGCTGGCGGCCATGTTGTCGCAGATGACGGTAGTGGGGATGTTGTCCTTCATCATCTCCCACGCGGTAAGGCGAGCGCCCTGCAGGAAGGGCCGGGTTTCGTCGGCGAAGACCTCGATCTTGCGCCCGCTCTCGACGGCGGCGCGGATGACGCCGAGCGCTGTGCCGTAGCCGCAGGTGGCGAGCGCGCCTGCGTTGCAGTGGGTGAGCACGCCGGCTTTTTGCGGCAGCAGGTCCGCGCCGAATGCGCCGAGAGCACGGCAAGCCGCGATGTCCTCGTTGTACATGCGCTCCGCCTCGGCGATGAGGCCCTGCTTGACGCTGGCCACAGTGGCTCCGGGTCCGGCGGCGAGTTCGGCCGCGTGGCGACGCATGCGCTCGATAGCCCAGAAGAGATTCACCGCGGTGGGGCGCGTGGCTGCAAGCGTCTTGCCGATGACGCGAATCTCCGCCAGCAGCGCGGGCAGCGTAGTGGCAGTCGAGTGTCTTGCGCCGAGCGCGACGCCCATCGCGGCGGACACGCCGATGGCAGGCGCTCCGCGCACGACCATGGTGGTGATCACGTCGGCGACATCCTGGTAGGTCTTCGCCAGTACGTACGTCTCTTCGAGAGGGAGGCGCGTCTGGTCAAGGAACCGGACGCCTTCCGAGGTCCATTCAAGTGTGGGGATCATGGCTTCTTCAGTGTACGAGACGTAACGTCAGCTGCCCCACCGTTTCGCCGGCGCGGGAGGATATCTCGATAAGTAATTTGTATTCATGGAATTGCGGCATCTCCGGAAGACCAGCTCCCTAGGAAAGGCTAAGCGATCAAAACGAGGAGTTTCGACCTGGGGGCCGTTCCTGCCGATTGAAACTACGGCTATTTCCCCGTAGCTAAAAGCGAGGTGTGGAGTAGCAGAAATTTGTGACAAAGTGCTTCGTTTTCTCGATGCCGGTACCGGTTGCCGTACAAAATGTTTCACGCTATCGGAACTGATTCCATCTCTATCGAAAACGAGCTGTTTCGGACGGAAATGACAAAGCACTAACAAATGCGTGACATGCGGTGACAAGCGTGACGCACATTTCTCCTATCTTTCGGGCGGGTCTCAGAAGGGGCGAATTGTGTCCGTCAGATGCCGCAGCGTGGTCGTTGCAGCGTTCGCCCGTCACTTCGTTTTCTTTGTCGATAGAGGACCAATATGCACATGTTAACGATTGGCAGATATTGCAGGTTGCCGGGAGCGCTTTCGCTCCTCCTGATCTCATTTGCGGTCAGCTCTTATGCGCAAAGCGCAAGTTCAACACAGCATTACAAGCAGACGAACCTGGTTTCCGACATGTCTGGGGTGGCCGGCGTTACTGATCCGAATCTGGTGAACTCCTGGGGGCTCGCCCGTAGTTCGGGAAGCCCGTGGTGGGTTGCAGATAATGGTCCGGGGGTCTCCACTCTTTATTCCGGAACCGGCGCAATCGTTCCGCTTGTGGTGACAATTCCGCCGTCCGATCCAAAGATCAGTCCGACAGGAACGCCGACCGGTGTTGTATTTAACGGAGGCTCAGGCTTCGAGATCGCAAAGGGGTTACCGGCGGCGTTCATCTTTGTGGCCGAGGACGGCGTGATTTCCGGATGGAACCCCAAGGTCGACCCTACGCACGCTGTGATCAAAGTCAATGAAAAAGAGAAGTCGGTTTTTAAGGGCGCAACCATGGCTACTGTGAATGTGCCCGTTCTGGGGCCGCAGAGCTTTCTCTACGTGGCTGATTTTCACAAAGGCCGTGTGCAGATTTACGATTCGAAATTCCATCACGTGCCAATTCCGGAAGAGGGCTTCTTCGATGACGATAGTCTGCCGCCTGGCTTCGCTCCCTTTAATGTGCAGAACATAGGCGGGAACATCTATGTTTCCTTTGCGCAGCAGGACAGCGACAAGCACGACGAAGTCGATGGGGCAGGGCTGGGTTATGTGGACATCTTTTCACCGAGCGGAAAGCTATTGCGGCGTCTGCAACATGGCCCATGGTTCAATGCGCCCTGGGGCATCACACAGGCATCGGGGGACTTCGGAAGCAATAGTCATGACCTTCTGATAGGGCAGTTCGGCAGCGGAGAGATACTGGTCTTCAATCCCGTCACCGGACAGTTCCTGGGAAGGTTGCACGACGCCTCGAACGCGGTCATCACGATCGATGGCTTATGGGCGCTGGGATTTGGAAACGATGCAGCGGCGGGTCCGGCCACTACGCTCTTCTTCACTGCCGGTCCAGGCCACGAGCAGCATGGCCTGTTTGGCACGATCACCGCGATAGAAAATGCACAAGGGAACGGCCAATAGCGGTGTCTTTATTTTGGAGGGAAGCAGTGCTGCCACAGAGGCGCTACTTCCGCCGAACCCGATCAGCCATCAGGTCCAATGCACCGCCTTGCAACGCAACCCCGCTCGCACGCGAGGCCGATCGGCCGGAGTCGCGCGTAAGCTTAGGAGGCTTTCCGGGGCCAGGCGATTACGTTGCTTGGCTCGAGGACGCAGATTCTGGAGCCGCCGGGCTGGGTGGTGAAACAGTCGGCGACCGCCTTGAGCAGCGCCTGGGGTTCCATCAATCCGAAGCGCAGGCAGAGCACGAAGACGCTGGGACTGCTCTCGTGGACGCAGCCGATGAAATCGTCCTGCTCGGGGGGAGTGAAGGTGTGACCGATGATCGACATCTGGCAGTGCGCGGCAAGTTGAACGGCGCTGGTCAGACTGTTCGTCCGAACCGTGCGGTACCCGGCCCTTTCGAGAATGAGGGCTCGGGTGGATTGGAGATTGGGGTCACGTGACACCAGCAGGATTGTCTTTGGCATTGCGGGCCTCGGCCGTTTCGCTACGGATGTGTGAAAGGATTCTGTACCGTGGCCGGGCGGTGGCGGGCGTAATGGATGGAACTGACTGCTGCCGTGATGATGTGCATGTAAGCGTCCCTCCCCCGATTTAGTGATAGCACTGGAAGCAGCCAATGGCAAAGCGGAGATAGCGGCGCGTTCCTTGCCGGATCTGAGGCTGTGCTCCATTTGTGGGGCAGCTTCCGCGGGGTTAGATGCATACGCCGGCTATTCCGGAAGCTCTTTTGCTAAAGCAGATCGCAGGCACCGTACGGATCTGGCCACAGAACTATCTGGCTACAGATCGAGAGGCGCGATTCGCCTGCTTGCAGAAGTTGGAGGTCAGCGGAGCCGGGGTGCCACGAAAGGCCGCCGTGACTGCGACGAATCTTGCCGATTCCGAGCAACGGATGCCCGCCAGCTCTGTGCGGAGCGGCGGGCATCCGGATGCGGCGACGTGCTATCTCGCCATTTCCTCGCGAACCGGTTCCTGGGGGGCGGCGAAGAGGGCACGCGAGATGAGGCCT
>DATAUH010000350.1:0-8888 GCA_036268375.1 Bryobacteraceae bacterium
GCCGCAGTAGCGCCGCCCGCCGGAGGAACCGGCGGATCATGTCGCATATCCCACACCAGGCGGTTCACCGCGTTCGCTTCCGCACGGGCGTTGAGAGTGCGAACGGTAGCGCCGCTTGCGTCGGTAATGACGGCGCGAACCGGACCCGCGGTCTTGGCGTAGTAATCGACCATCAAGCCCGAAGGCGCGTTTTCCGCAAGGAAGTTGCTGGTGCCGAGAAAGCTGCGATAATCGGCCATCTTGTACTCAATGCCGGGGCGCGTGCCGACGATTTTGAGATCGGAGCTGAGCGTTTGCGGCGTCATGTTTTCCAGCGCCGAGATATTGTCCAGAATCCAGAAAGAGCGGCCGTGCGTAGCCAGAATCAGGTCGTGATCGCGCGGATGAATCTGCAGGTCGAACACGGGCGTCGTAGGCAGGCCGTTCTTCACCTTTTGCCAGTTGGCGCCTTTGTCGAAGGTAACGAACAGGCCAAATTCCGTGCCGGCAAAGAGAAGGTTCTCATTCACCGGATCTTCGCGAATCGCGTGAACCGTGCCGGCCTCCGGCGGAATGCCGCTAACGATGCGCGTGAATGAATCGCCAAAATTCGTGGTGCGGTAGATGTAGATGTTGTAGTCGGCGCTGCGATGATTGTCGAACGTGATGTAAGCCGTGCCGGGGTTGAAGTGCGACGGCTCGATGCGGCTCACATACGCGCCTTTCGGCACGCCCTGAATGTGTGAGACTACGTTCGTCCACGTCTTGCCGTTGTCCTGCGACATCTGCACGTTGCCATCGTCCGTGCCGGCCCAGAGTACGCCGGCTTTGGCGTAAGACTCGGCGATAGCGGTGATGCAAGGCCACGCGACGACGCCGTCATCGAATGAGAGCGTGTTGGTGCGGTCGATCTTCTTGCCCATAACAAGGATCTCGCCGCGGTCCTGACCGGTGGTTAAATCTTTGCCGAGGCGTTCCCAAGTGTCACCGCGATCGTGAGAGCGGAAGAAATAGTTGCCGCCGTAATAGATGGTTTTCGGATCATGCGGCGAGATCGCCATGGGCGAATTCCACTGGAACCGATAGCGCGGATCCTTGTCGCTGTCTTCCTGCGGGCGAATGGATTTCGATTCGCTGGTGCGCAGATCGCGCCGCGAAATGTTTCCGTCCTGCGATTCGGCGTAGACGATGTTCGGGTCGCTCGGATCGATGCGGTTGTAGAATCCGTCGCCGCCTTGCACGGTGATCCAGTCGCTGTTGCCGATGCCCCGAGTTTGCGTGGTGGAGCTAGGGCCGCACCAGGAATAATTATCCTGGGCTCCGCCGCAGATGTGATAGGGCTTTTGAAAATCGAAGGCGACTTCGTAGAACTGGCCGATGGCGATGTTGTTGAGGTGTTGCCAATTGCGTCCGCTGTCCCAGGTTACCCACACGCCGCCATCACAGCCGATGACGAGGTGATCGGAATTGGCGGGATCGATCCAGATACCATGCACGTCACTGTGGACATCGCGAAAGCGGCTCTGATCGAAGCTCTTGCCGCCGTCTTCGGACATATATATGTTGACGCCGCCCAGCCAGAGCTTGAGATCGGTATTGGGATCGATGCGGAGTTGACTGAAGTAGGAGGGCCGCGGATTGGTATCACCCATGCGCGTCCACGTAGCGCCCTTATCTTCTGAGCGATAGATGCCCCCGGCTGTGGAATTCTCGATTTCCGCGTAGACGATGTTGGAATTCTTGCGGTAGACCTCGATGGCGATCCGGCCAAGATCGCCCCGAGACGGCAGGCCCCGGCCAACAGAGGCATTGGCGCCGCCAAGCTTCGTCCAGTTGCGCCCGCCATCGGTAGAACGATAAATGGCGCTACCGGGCCCGCCGCCGTTGTATCCGAAAACGGTGCGGCGGCGTTGATAGGCCGCGGCGTAAAGGATGTTTGGGCTTTGCGGATCGATCGCGATATCGGTGGCGCCGGTGTCGTCGTTAATCTTCAGTGTTTGCTGCCACGTCGCGCCGCCATCGGTGGTCATATAGACGCCGCGTTCGGGGTTGGGCCCCCACAAATCGCCCACGGCGGCAACATACGCGGTGTTCGGATCGGTGGGATGAATAACGATACGGCCGATGTGATGGGTCTTCTCCAGGCCCATGTGGGTCCAGGTTGCGCCGCCATCCATGGTTTTGAAGACTCCCTCGCCCCAGGAGGAGCTTTGGCGGTTATTGGCTTCTCCGGTGCCGACGTAAACGATACTGGGGTTCGAAGGCGCGATGGCAATATCGCCGATGGAGGAATTGGGCTGATCGTCAAAGAGAGACTGCCAGCTTTGGCCGCCATTCACGGTCTTAAAGAGGCCGCCGGCAGCAGAGCCGATGTACATGATTCGCGGGTCGCTTTCGACCACGGCGACATCATCCACGCGGCCGCCCATTACAGCGGGACCGATGCCGCGGAACTTGAGGTTCTTCATTACGATTTCAGTTTTGAGCTGCGCCGAAGCGACAGGGGCGAACAGTGCGACCGCAAAAACGCTCGAGGCGATGCCGGTAAGCATCTTACTGGTACATGTCATGGTTGGAATCCGGTTTGGTATATTCTACTACCGCGACGCGTAGTTGTGCGTGCGCTCTCACTTTAGCGAGATCTGCGCGAGACTACGATAGGAATATGTCGAACAAGCGCAACGAGTGGCCACTGTGGAAGCAGGTGAAGAGCGGCGACCTGGAAGGCTTAGGCGAAAGTGCGCGTTCCGCGCAGAGTGAAGAATTAAAGCCGAGGACGGCTGCGTCTGATCGCGTCGTCTCGTCCGTGTGTCCCTATTGCGCCGTGGGTTGCGGACAGTTGGTCCACGTCAAAGACGAGAAGATCATCGACATCGAGGGCGATCCGCGTTCACCGATCTCAAACGGATGCCTGTGTCCGAAGGGCGCCGCGACATTTCAACTGGTGACGGGATCGCACCGGGTGCATCAAGTCCTGTACCGGCGGCCTTTTGCCACCGAATGGGAGATCATGCCGCTGGAGCGCGCGATGGATATGGTGGCCGAACGCGTCAAACACACGCGCGATACGCATTGGGAGCAAGCGACGAAAGACGGCGACGAAACGCGGCGCACGATGGCGATTGCGCACTTGGGCGGGGCCACGCTGGACAACGAAGAGAACTACCTCATCAAGAAGCTGTTCAATTCGCTGGGGATTCTCCAGATCGAAAATCAGGCCCGTATTTGACACTCCTCTACTGTTCCCAGTTTGGGAACATCATTTGGACGAGGCGGCGCAACGACGTTCCAGCAGGATTTGCAGAACTCGGACTGCATCGTCATACAGGGCTCCAATATGGCCGAGTGTCACCCGGTGGGCTTTCGCTGGGTGATGAAGGCCAAGGAGCGTGGCGCAACGATTATTCATATCGACCCGCGCTTCACGCGCACCAGCGCTGTGGCGGACGTTCATGTGCCTATTCGCGCGGGAAGCGACATTGCTTTTCTGGGCGGAGTGATTCGCTACATCATCGAAAACGAGCGCTATTTCAAAGAGTACGTCGTGAACTACACGAACGCGGCAGCGATCGTGAACGAGCGGTTCGAAGACTCGGAATTGCACGACGGAATCTTCGGAGGGTGGGACGCGGAGAAGGGCGAGTATGACGCAAAACAGTGGATGTATGAAGGCGTGGATGGCGACCCCCATAAACATCCGCGCGAACCCATCCGCGCCAAAGAGAGCGATCCCACGCTCCAGAATCCGCGGTGCGTCTTTCAGATATTGAAGCATCACTTTGCCCGCTATACGCCGGAAATGGTGGAGGAGACCTGTGGCGTGCCGGCGCGGCTCCTGCTCAAGGTTGCGGAAGAATTGTGCAGGAATTCAGGCCGGGAGCGAACCTCCGCGTTCTGTTATGCGGTGGGTTGGACACAACACACGACGGGCGTGCAATACATCCGCACGGCGTGCATCATTCAGGCCCTGCTAGGTAATATGGGACGTCCGGGCGGCGGAATCCTTGCGCTGCGCGGCCACGCTTCAATCCAGGGTTCGACGGATATTCCGACCCTGTATAACCTGCTGCCTGGATATCTACCAATGCCACGGGCGAAAGTGGATCACGATTTCAAGACCTACAACGATTTGAACGTATCGCCTACCGGCTGGTGGGGCGAATTCAGGAAGTATTCGGTTTCGCTTCTGAAGGCGTGGTACGGCGATGCGGCGACTGCGGAGAATGACTACTGCTTTCGCTACCTACCGGCGATGACTTCCGACCACTCGCATATGAACACCGTGGCGGATATGGCCGATGGCAAGGTGAAAGGCTACTTCGTCATGGGCGAAAACCCAGTGGTGGGAACCGTGAATGGCGCGCTGCACCGCGAAGGACTGCGAGCGCTCGAGTGGCTGGTGGTGCGCGATTTTCAGTTGATCGAAACTGCGGAGTTCTGGCGTGATGCGCCGGAGATTCACCGGGGCGAGATTCGACCGCAGGATATCGGCACGGAAGTGTTTTTCTTCCCGGCCGCCACGCATACCGAGAAAGACGGTACGTTCACGAACACGCAGCGGCTCTTGCAGTGGCATCACAAAGCGGTGGAGCCTCCTGGCGATTGCCGGAGCGAATTGGACTTCATTTTCAAATTAGGGCAGCGCCTGAAAAAACTTTACGCAGATTCGCCGGACCCCAAAGACCGGCCGATTCTCGATATGACTTGGGACTACTCCGTGCACGGTCCGACAAATGATCCCGATGCCGAGGCGGTGCTTCGCGAGATCAACGGCTATACGGTGGCGGACGGAAAGGTCGTGGACGGATTCACCTCGCTGAAAGATGACGGATCGACTGCGTGCGGATGCTGGATCTATTCGGGCTGTTTCAAGGATGGCGTGAATCAAACGATGCGGCGTAAACCGCATTGGGAGCAGAACTGGGTGGCGTCCGAATGGGCGTGGGCGTGGCCGCATAACCGGCGCACCCTGTACAACCGCGCGTCGGCGGATCCAGAAGGAAAGCCGTGGTCGGAGCGCAAGGCCTACGTCTGGTGGGATGAAGCAGAGCAGAAGTGGACCGGCCATGACGATCCAGATTTCATCACGAAGCCGCCGTCATATCGGCCGCCCGCGGATGCGCGAGGGAAAGATGCAATATCGGGAATTGATCCGTTCCTGCTGCAGTCCGATGGAAAGGCATGGTTATTTGCGCCGAATGGACTGAAAGACGGCCCGCTGCCCGTGCACTATGAACCGCAGGAATCGCTGGTCGAAAATTCGCTGCACGGGCAGCAGTGCAATCCGCTGCGCATGGAATGGAGGCGCAAGGACAATCCGTATCACCAGCCCTACCACGATCCCCGCTTCCCTTATTCACTGACGACGTACCGGTTGACGGAGCACCATACGGCGGGCGGCATGTCGCGGTGGCTTTCGTGGCTTTCGGAACTGCAGCCAGAGGCGTTTTGCGAAGTATCCCCCGAACTCGCACAAGAAACGGGCCTTCAAAACGGCGGCTGGGCAACCATTCGCAGCGCGCGCGGCGAGATTGAATCGCGCGTGCTGGTGACGAATCGGATGCGTCCGCTGCGCGTCCGCGGACGCGAAATTCACCAGATCGGGATGCCCTATCACTGGTCGAATAAGGGCATCGTAACCGGCGATTGTCCCAACGAGTTATTTCCGTTTGTCGCGGACCCTAACGTTTCGATCATGGAGACGAAGGCTATTTCCGTATCCATCGAACCGGGCCGGCGCAGCCGGGAACGGCGATTCATCACAAGCGGGCCGCTGGTGGAACAATTGCCGGAGCATGCCGAGGAGCGCGACCTTCCCGGCACGCATCGCAAGCACACCACAGGCCATACTCATGAAACGGAATCGGCGAAAGAGGGGAATACCTGATGTCTGCGACGCTCACAGCGGGCGAGGTTGTCGAGTTGGAAAAACGAACTGCGCGGGAGGACACCCAAAACCGCGCCAGCCGCAAAGGTTTTTTTACGGACACCACACTGTGCATAGGCTGTAAGGCGTGTGAAGTGGCGTGCAAGCAGTGGAATCAACTGCCGGACGATGGACTTCTCTTCAGCGGGCTATCGTACGACAACACGTTAGAGTTGGGGGCGTCGACATGGCGGCACGTCGCGTTTATCGAACGTCCGGTGGCGCTTTCGACACAGGATGCGGGCGCATTTTCGTGGCTGTTCAACTCTGACGTATGCAAGCACTGCGCGCGCGCAGGATGCCTGGAAAGTTGCCCGACAGGCGCGATCATCCGCACCGAGTTCGATAGCGTTTTCGTACAGCCGGACATTTGCAACGGTTGCGGCTATTGCGTAATGAGCTGCCCGTTTGGGGTGATCGACCGGCGCGAGGATGACGGACGCGCGTGGAAATGCACCCTGTGTTATGACCGCCTGAAGGCCGACATGCAGCCGGCCTGCGCGAAGGCGTGTCCCACCGATTCGATTAAATTTGGCGACCTGGAGGAACTCCGGGAAACCGCGCGCACCCGCGTTGAGCAACTGCACGAGAAGGGTATGCAGGAAGCGTACCTGTACGGCGACGATCCGAATCGCCAACCGGGAACGGAGGGACTGAACGCATTCTTCCTGCTGGTGGAGAAGCCCGAGGCATACAATTTGCCGCCCGATCCAATTGCGCCCGCGAAGCACGCGGGTGAGTCTTGGAAGTCACTAGCATTTGGAGCGGCCGGGCTGATTGCACTTGCCATCGGTTCGGCCTTTGCGAGCACGAGACGGTAACATGAGCGAACCGCCAAACGATTTGACATATTACAACCGGCCGCTGCTGAAAGAGTCGGTTTGGAGCATCGACATCCCGCTCTATTATTTTCTCGGCGGCTCCGCGGGCGCTGCGATGACTCTGGCTGCGGCGCTTCAACTTGCATCGGAAAAGGGGCAAAGCGACTTGCGAAGGGTATCGGCGGTCTGCCACTGGACAGGTATCGTCGGTTCGACGCTTGGCGCCGTTTTTCTGGTTCACGATCTGGGAAGGCCCGAGCGATTCCTCTACATGATGCGCGTGTTTCGTCCGACTTCGCCGATGAACATGGGAGTGTGGATTCTCTCCGGGGCCGCTCCAGCATCAATCGCAGCAGGGCTTCTGGCGAATCGTCGCGGGATATTGGGAGCCGTGGGCGAGGCGTGCGGGTACGTGGCCGGAGTTTTTGGAGCGGCGCTGGCGGGATACACAGGCGTTCTGGTTTCGACGACCGCGATTCCCGTGTGGCAAGCTGCGCGGCGATGGATGCCAGTGTTGTTTCTCGCCTCCAGCGCATCGTCGGCCGCCGGGTTGATCGAAACATTCGCCGAGAGCGAGGCTGCCCGAAAAGTCACACGAGTTTTCGGAACGGCCGGACGCGTGGCGGAATTGGCAGCCGCGCATCAAGTGGAGCGCGCCGCGTCGGCTGTGCCGCGGGTCGGACAACCGCTGCGTGAGGGAGCAACGTCGATCTTATGGCGAGGCGCAACGCTGCTGACCGCGGCGAGCCTTGCGGCATCGCTGCTGCCAGGAAAATCGCGGACGCGAAGAGTGGCGGCAGGGGTATTGGCCATGGCAGGATCGCTGTGTTTGCGATTGGCGGTGCATTACGTAGGTGACGCGTCGGCGCGAGATGCGCGGGCATCCTTCCAACAGCAGCGGGCGGGCGAGGCGTAGGCCCTGCGACGGGCAGACTGGTGGCTCAGGTGGCCATTCATAATCAAGCGATACGACGGGTGACCCAATATTCCTCGAGTTCACCATTGAGCAGACAGCATCTCAACGCAATGATTGCGTTGGCGCCGCGCACTGTCCAAAACATCCCAGATTGCTTGAGTCGACGTCCAATCACGGTTTTGCAGGCGGCCTCGATGACGCCGGAGCTGACGAACAGATGCTTGTTGCGAAACTCGGGATAACGCATGCGTTCACGATTTCCATCGAAGTATTCAGCTTCGGAGGCGATGGCCTTGGACAATTCCGCGTTCGGTTTCGCATCGGATCGCTTGCGCAGTGCGGCTACCAGTTTTTCAATCTTGCCGTTCTCCAACCAATCCAGCTTACGCATCAGCCAGCGCCTCTGTGCCGTGTCATCGGCGGGATGGAGTTTGCGGGCCAAATCCAGAGATGCTCGCGGGCATGGTAGAGATCGACGATTTGAATTGCGCCGGGAAAATGCTGATCGGCGTTGTTCCAGATTCAGTGCGAGCCGTCACCAATATAACGATGCGGACGGCGGCACGATCGCAGCCTCGATTCCAAGCCTCTGTGTAAATCCGGAGGCCAAACTCCTCAGCAGTTTCAATCGCGCCAACGTAGCTGGTGGAATTCTCATCTCGCACTGGCCGGCCCTCGTCATCGACTGTGGTCGCGCAAAAACAGCGCCGAGTTTGCATTCGCGCGTGCGTCCCGGCTCGCCTGGGGTTCTACCTACCCGGCCTTCGGTTTCGCTCTTGACGACAAACACCTGCGTGCCATCCATCTCGATGTAGAGGTGAGGAATCAGCGAACCGGTGACCGTCGGCAGACAGAGTTGCTTGGCGCTCTGGATGTCCTTCTGCTGCCGCAGCGCAATGTCTACTCCGATTGATTCAGCGATTCTCTCCACGGCTTTAGCTGTAACATCCAAACCTGCCAGGAGTTTCATCTGGTCCCGGCCTTGCGTGAAGGGCGCCTCTCCTCCGACCACGGCGAGCATGCGCCGTATCGCCGGGGAGAAGTCCGTTTTGTCAATGTCGAGCTCAACGTCGGCCGGAAACTGTCCGCTGTGGCAGGTGGGACAAAGGTAGTAGGGCCGCTCAACACGAGCCCAACCCACCGCAGTGAGTATCGGCCGGGAACGCATTCCTTCATATCAAGCCACATGACCACAAAGAAAGGAATGCTGCGGTGGTTATGGTCCGGCAGGGAAAAGCGCAGTAAT
>DATAUH010000351.1:0-3637 GCA_036268375.1 Bryobacteraceae bacterium
ATCATTTTCACTTCTGCCCAGCGCCTCCAGTTAGTGCCATCCCGATTCCCCACACCCACGCGCCGGATGGCCGATCTTCATCATGCATTGGGCGCCGATTTCGTGACCAAGCCGCTAAGTAACGCGCGCGCGTTTACGAACGGCTTTGAAGGCGACGATGAGTCCGGCTGCGCCGATCGCGAGCAGGATTGTCAGCGGCAGCGGCGTGATAGGAATGTTCAAGGACGATGGGGGTGAAATTGGTCCAACGGCCGTAAATCGAGGGATCGGAAATTCGAACCTTGATCGAAGAAAGCCTGGTCTTGATCGGATGCCCCCATCGATCGCGTTGGCGCCAGCGTGCCCTGGATGGTCAGGCCAAACGATGAATTGATTTGAGAGAGGGCAATACGATCCACACAGGAAAGTCGTAACTATCGGTGCGCGCCGGATTTGCGCCGGTCACTTCCCACACGGTGTCCGCTGCGCCACTCGTAACAGGGAGTTGCACGCGCCGAAGGTTCCCGCTCCATTCGTCAATGTCCGTGTCGCCGAGACTTGATGGAAAGGTCCACTTTCGCTGGAGGTCAGTTCGGCGGCGCGGGAGGAGTTCTGGTTGACAGCGGTCACGTCAAGCCAAAACTGCGCGCCTGAGGGGATACCTCTAAAGTCTGCCTTTAGGCGTGTTCCGAAATCGGCTTGGGCTGCGGCCGCGATGGTCGGATTGCTCGTCGACCATGCGGGATCGAATACTCCCGCCTCGGTGCTGTAAAGGATTCCCGGCCGGTTCTGCGTGTCCTGGAAACGTATTTCTCCCACACTGAGCAGCAACGCGACGGCGAGTGCCAGCGCGGCCCACTCCGACGCGTCATGAAAAGCGCCCACTGCGAAGGAGAAATTGTAATTTTCCCCGCGGCGGTCCTCCGACTCCGCTGCACCCATCCCCTGCTGGTGACGGCGCCCTACTCCGCCGGAAGTCGTCAAAGAATATCGAACCGCTCGGATGCTAGACTGAGCCTTTGCATGCCCCACACGGATTTCGTGGTGCTGATCCCGGCCTACAAGCCCGGACCCGACCTCTCCGGCCTTGTCGCCGATCTCGTCCGGCTCGGTGTTGCCCATATCTGCGTCGTCGATGACGGCAGCGGCCCCTTTTTCCGCGCCCGTTTCGACGAAGTAGCCGCTTATCCCGAAGTCCGCGTCGCGCGCCACGCCATCAATCTCGGCAAAGGCGCCGCGCTCAAAACCGGCATCAATGCCATCCTCTGCGAATTCCCGAACGTTCAAGCCGTCGTCACCGCCGATGCCGATGGCCAGCACGCCCCCGAAGACATCATCGCCGTTGCTCAAAAAGCCGTCGCCAACCCAAACGCGCTCGTACTCGGCTCGCGCGTCTTCGCAAAAGATGTCCCGCTCCGCAGTAAGTTCGGCAACAACGTCACATCCTTCGTCCTCCGCATCGTCGCCGGTCAGAAACTTTCCGACACCCAAACCGGCCTGCGCGCCATCCCCGCGCACTTACTCCCCGACCTGCTAAAAATCCCCTCGCAAGGCTACGAGTTCGAACTCGACATGCTGCTCCTCAGCCGCACCCAGCGTCTGCGCATTCTGGAGCAGCCCATCCGCACCATCTATCTCGATGGCAATTCGTCTTCGCACTTCAATCCGCTGCTCGACTCCATGCGGATCTACTTCGTACTCCTCCGCTTCGCCATGATCTCCATGTGCACGGCGATTCTCGACAACCTGCTCTTCAGCGCCGTCTATGCCTACACCGGCAGCAAGGGCATGAGTCAGATCTGCGGCCGCGTCGGCGCCATGGCGTTCAACTTCAGCACCGTCAAACGCGTCGTCTTCAACACCCGCGGCCGCATCCTGCGCGAGTTTCTGCAGTACACCACGCTCGTTGCCGTCTCCGGCGCGATTTCATACGGCATGATCCTGCTCTTCACTTCGCACTTCGGGATGGGCGTCCTCAAGTCGAAGCTTCTCGCCGAAGGCATCCTCTTCCTCGCCAACTTCCTCGTGCAGCGCGACATCATCTTTACCGGCGGAAAGAGTCCGCAGACCCCTGACCAAACTTCCACACCCACGCCCGCTCCCGCTGCTGCGGCTGAGTCCCACCTGCCGCGATGAACGGCAACACGCTCCCCTTACAGCACCAGAATCTCAAAGGTCTCGAGATCGGTTCGCCCGCATGGTTCCAAGCCCAACGAGGCATGATCGACTCCAAGCCCGCCGTCAAGCGCTGCTACGATCTCTGGTACAGCATGCTGCTCGAAGACGCCGATAGCGTCCCCGCGCCCTACGCCGCCTACCCCATCGTCGAACTCGGCGCCGGCTCCAGCTTCATTCGCGAGCGCCGCCCCGGCATCATCACCTCCGACGTCACCACCGCTAACGTCGATCTCGCCCTCGATGGCCGCCTGCTCCCCTTCCGCTCCAACTCCATCCGCGCCCTCCTGCTCACGCACGTCTTTCATCACATTCCCGACGTCGCCAGCTTCCTCCGCGAAGCCGTGCGCGTTCTCGTCCCCGGCGGCGTCATTTCGATGGTCGATGAAACGCACACCCCGTTCGCCCGTTTCTTCTTCTCCGTCTTTCACCCCGAGCCTTACAAGGACCGCGCCCCCGACTGGAGCTTCCCGCCCGGCCACACCATGCTCGATTCCAACCAGGCCCTCGCCTGGATGGTCTTCTTTCGCGACCGCGAACGCCTCGCGCAACTCGCCCCTCAACTAACCCTCGAGCGTTGGAACTACCTCCCGTGGCTCTCCTACTTGCTCTCGGGCGGCGTCAATCTGCGCAGCTTCGTCCCGCGCCCGCTCGCGCCCGCCGTCATTGCGCTCGATCGCGCCCTCAAACCGCTCGATGGCGCCTTCGCCGTCCACTGGCGCCTCACCGTCCGCAAATCCCGCGGCGCGCTACCCCTATAGCCGCCATGGAAGTCGCCAGGGAAGCCGCGCTCGCCGCCGAGGCCCGCCACCTTCATCGCTGCCTGTTTCACTGCGCGCCCGACGCGCTCACCGTCGAACGCTACGCCAATGCGCATCGCTGCTGGTGGCCTAACGAATCGCCCTCGCCACTCCTCACGCGCATCGTCGAACGCAACCTCGATGCCGAGGCCGTCGAATTCGCTCTCCGCCGGCGCGGCCACGGCGAAGTGCTCACGCGCAAGCTGCAAATCGTCTGCTACCTCGCCGAATCTCGCGCCGCTTATCTGCATCGCTTCATCAATTTCGAAGCCTCTCGCGCACGCGCCTGGAACGCGCTCGCCTCGGCCACCCTCCTCGCATCATGGAAACTAGTCAAAGGCGAATACGCCGTGCGCCGTCATGGATTGCTTTGACATCATCGTCGTAGGCTCCGGCCCAGGAGCCGCCTGCGCTGCATACGGCGCGCGCGGCCGCTCCATCCTCATGCTCGACGCCGGCGCCGACGCCCCCACATGCGACCTGCGCGGCAACGCCTACGAACTCCGCCGCTCCTCAGACGATCTCTTCCCCGCCCTCATCGGCGAGAATTTCGAAAGCCTCTCCAACCTCGCCAATCCCAAGTCCAGCCTAAAATTCAAATCGCCCTACATGTCGTATGTCGCGCGCGATTGGCGCCGCCTCACGCCCATCTCAAGCGACGCCTTCGAAGGCGCCATCAGCCT
>DATAUH010000352.1:0-6519 GCA_036268375.1 Bryobacteraceae bacterium
ATCGTGCAACCGACTCAAACGCGGACCGGCGCGGAGCACGCGGCTTCGAAGGAGATTGAATATCATTCGGCCTCCGACTTCGTCTTACCGGGCGGCAGAAAGAGCCTCTTTCCTCCGAAGTATTGACACTCGACCGATTGATTTTGCGCTTGTGGGAAAGACAGTGTGTGTTGATTAAGCTAGCCGACGGCTCAGGCGAGCAACATGGCTCGATGAACCTGGCCTTCGCCGGCACTGTCTTTCCCCGACATTTTCGCTAGGAAGCTTTCTTCGATGAGGCGGACTTCTTCTTAGCCTGTCCGCCCGTACGCTTGGCGGCCCATATTTGTTTCATGTGCTCCGACAGCCGCTTGCGTCCCGCTGGTGTAAGGCCGCCCTTACGCGCAGCTTTCGCGGGAGGTGCTGTTTCCGCCGATGGAGGCGGAAGTTTGACGCTCGCGGTCTCCCCGGCGCCGAAAACCTTCTCGAGGGAAAGTAACGCCTCCTCGATGGCCTTTCTCTGTTTTATTAACTCCTGCATGACTTCCTTTATTCCGTTCATGGTTCTCCTCCATATCCGAGCTTAAAGCATCCTGCTGCAAAATGGCTGGGCCACACCCCCTCGGCCAAGGCCGACGTCGAGGCTTATAGGCCCAGGGTGATTAGGATCACTCGGGGCGGGCCGTATCACCGGCGGCGTAATGATGCCATTGCACGCCCACGGCCCATCGCGGCCGGAAGCCTTTCCATGTTTGACTGCCGGCTGGTGATTTGACAGGGATGGTGACGTAAGCGTGCTTCGATTCGTCACCTTTCAGATACAGATCGAGAAAAGCTGTGATGAAGTGCTGATTGATTGCGCTGATTCGATCTTTGCGCCAGACTGGCTCATCGAAAAAGGCGCGAGTGGTGAAATTACCGAGAGCTTCGGGAGGCGGGGGATTGCCTCCGACGTTGTGGCGCGCGTTCTCGAAGACTAACAGGTATCGTTCTGAATTCACGGCATTGTTGAAGGCTTTGCGAGTTCCTTGCTCGAAGCCGGATACATCGTCCTGATCACCGGCTATGAAGAGTGAGGGGATGCGTATGCCGGCAAGTCCCTCGGCGTCCCAGTTGTTTTGAGGTGGCTGATTGCCCCAGGGGGCGATGGCGACGACGGCTTTTATGTGTTGGCGTGGGCGGGCTTGGAAGTCTTTGTTGTCAGCGAGCCAATGTTCGAAGTAGCCGCCGGGGATGGCTTTGGCAGACCCGCCTTGGCGGCTGTAGCCCGCGCCGGCAGTGGCAAGCGCACCATAACCGCCCATGGAGTAGCCGACGATGGCGACGCGGTCGGGATCGATGAGGTCGTGCAGGAAATCATCGGGTTTGTGAGAACGGTCGCGGAGGGCGTCGATGGTGAATGTCTGATCGGCGGCGCGGTTTAAGAGAGTGCTGACGAAGGCACGCTGCTGACCGAAGACAGAGTCGGTGTGATCGATGGAGGCGACGACGTATCCCTTCGAGGCCAGATTTTCGGTGAGCCACGTGAGGAAGAGGCGAGAGCCGGGATATCCGTGGGAGACCACAACTAATGGGAACGTGGTGGTCTTTACCGGCGGCGCATCGCGCAAGGCCTTGCCGGGTATTTGAAAGGTGGTGGGTACGCCGGGCTGAGGCATGCCGGGCATGGCGCTCTCATAATTGACGCGCTCCTCTTTACCGGCTGGAATGGAAGCGGGGTACCAGATTTCGATGGTGAGCGGGCGATCGTACAGAGGCGCTTTGCCGGTGGCTTTATCGAAGTGGAGGATATCCGGCTGCTGCGGATGCACGAGTTCGATGGTGCGAACTCCGACGGCAAAGGCGCCGCGCGCCGCCAGCTCCGGTGAGTCTATGGGCGGAACGCTGAAGTAGGTTACGGTGTTTTGCTGCCCGAAGCAGCATACACCCAACAACAGAATGCGCGCGAGTTTCATTTTCGATTCGCAGAAGGGGTGAAAGTCGTTTCCACTGGCGCGGCCTGGGTTACCGCCAGAGCCATACTTATTCCTCTTCGGTCGTGGCTTCGTTTCGCGAAACGAACAGTCACGCCGCCGCCCAAATCTCTTTCACTCACTTGCCAGCGCTCAAGGCATGTCCATACAAAAGGGCGTAGGTGGCGAACCAGTGGCTCCCTTCGTACCCAGCGTTGCCTATGCGCTCAAAGCCTACACTGGCGTTGATTGCCGCCAAACGTCTCAGCACCGGCACGCGCGAATCGTTGGAGGGAAGCATATTGGCGATTGCAACAAGATCCTCTGCGCGAGAGAAGGCCAGGCCGATAAGATGCGATTTCGCCCCGACTAAGTCGTCCTTGCTAAACTCACCAGACTCCGCGGGTGTAATTATGGGCTTAAACGAAGTCGAATAGAGCGGGGGAAGAAAGTCGTTCAACCACGCTGCAAAGTGATCTTTGTCCATCAATCTGCTCATCAGGCGCGCTTCGGTAAGGCACGGCGATAGAAAATCGGTCCCGGCAGGTTCATAGGCGGTGGGACAAGTGCGGTCTTCTCCAAAGAACCGGTTGTCCGTCTTCACAATTGCGTCGCGAAGCGGTTCGTCGGGAATGACATCCGTGTAGTCCAGCATGACTGTGCTGACGTTGGCAGTATTGGGATGCATTCCCCCGCGAACCGGATAGCGAAGATCCTTGAAATACTGCACCAATTTCTTCGAGACTTCCTGCGCCAATGGAGCCATATTGTCGGACCACTGCTTCGCCTCGGGAAGATTCCATGTCTTCAGTTCGGCATATAGTTTTAGGACCCATGCATAGCCGTATGGGATTTCAAACCTCTTGGCATTCTTTAAAAATTCAATCTCACCATCGACGTTGGTCTTGCCCAAGTGATCTTTCAGGCGGTCACGGATCAAAGCGCCAATCGGAATCCCCGGGAAGTTTTTGGCTACGTAGACCAAAGCCCATAGCGAATGCACAGCTGAATGCCAGTCGGAACAGCCGTAGAAGATGCGATTCTTCTCGAACCCCTCGGTCAAGTGCGGCTTCCCATCCTGAACCCATAAGTAATCCGCGCGGCCTTCGGGAAATGCCTGGGGGTGGTCCACACAGGAGAGCGGCAGACTCACGAGCGCAAGCGCCTGCGCTTGATCGATTGGCGGAAGCTTCGCGTCCGGCAGAGCCTTCAGAAAGGCTGCGTTCCTGGTGGTGGAATCGTCATCTTTCGGTTGTCCGAAGGTGGGGCAGAGCGCGATTAACAAAACCGCCGCTGCTCTCAGGCTAAGCCGCATGCGAATGGGGTCGGGCATCGAAGCTCCTTACGGCTTCGCACAAATGTAGTCTGTAACACGAAGAGACCTGTTTGCCAGCCGTGGTGCGATGATACCGGTTTCACCTGTGAACGGCAAGATCCGAAACGGCCGGTGGACTTGTGTGAGTTTGCGCACGAATGAGTGGAGCCTCAGCAGAGTTTTCTTGACCGCAAAATCTGCTCATCCTATAATTCCTCCCAATCACAACCTGACGTTAGAACGGGGCGTCGTATCTGCGGCATTCCGCCGGGTGTTTCAGCGGGAGATAGTTGGCCAAGTCTAGGAGGACTATTTCTGTGCGCATTTTGAAGTCTATCCAAGTTTGCGTTGCAATTCTGACGATGTTTCTTCTGATGGGCCGTCCCGCCGTTGGTCAGACTACCGGCGACGCTGAAATTACCGGCCTGATCAAGGATGCTTCCGCTTCCGCGATCCCGAACGCTACGGTCACTCTTGTTAACCAGGACACCGGCGTTCTAAGAACCTTCAAATCCGATGCCGAGGGGCGCTACCGATTCGCCGCCGTCTTGCCTGGCCGTTATTCTCTGAAAGTGGAGGCCACAGGGTTTAGCGCCTCAACTCTCGCCGATATCGTGCTGAATATTGGCGCTCACGTAGATCACGATGTTCCTATGAATGTAGGCGGTGTGCAGGAATCCGTCGTTGTCACCGGGGAGATTCCGCCGATCGACGTAACCAAGAGCGATGTGTCGGGAGTCGTGAATAATACGCAAATCGATACTCTGCCCATCAACACCCGGCAGTTCATCAACCTCGCGCTACTGGAGCCGGGCACTTCGCAGGACTCCTCGCGAACTTTCTACAACAGCGTCCAAATGGGCGGCGCGGGCCATTATTACTCCAACGGATTTTCGGTGGATGGCGTCACCAACACCTGGGCCGAAATGGGTGAGCCGCGTCAGAATTTCCCAATGGGCGCTATACAGGAGTTCAAGGTCAACACCATCCAATACAAAGCGGATCAGGGCTTATCCGCCGGAGGCGTGGTCAACATCGTAACGAAGAGCGGTACGAACCAGTTTCACGGCGAGGCTTTCGAATACGCGCGCGACCAGGTCTTCAATCGTGACGACCGGTTCACAAAGGCTGCCGACGCCCAGGTCGGCCTGACCAAAGCGCCATTCCGCCGCGATCAATTTGGTGGCGACGCGGGCGGTCCGATCGTGCGAAACAAGCTGCACTTCTATGGCGCGTTCGAGCGCACCCAGACTGCTACTGCATACACCATCTACATTCCCGGCGCAGCGGCTCAGTTTTACCCGACATTCGGGGGAGTGCACGACCGGCCCATCCACGACCAGATGCTGAACTTTCGCGTGGACTATCAACTCAACCGGAACCAGCACCTGTTTGCGCGGTACTCGCAGGAATGGAACTTCATCACCTGGAACGGCTGTGGCGGATCGAGCATGAGTAACTGCTACGACGGTCAGATTCCGCGGCACTCGATTGTGGCGGGACATACCTGGACGCCGACTCCGACTGTAGTGAACGAGGTACGGTTCCAATACGCATTCTCTTCCTATCTGTTGGCCCCATCAGGCACGCAGATTTTCAGTCAATTGGGATCCTACCCCGCAGCACGATTGAGCGAACTCCAAACGACCCTGGTTTTCCCGAGCTTCAATTGGGGGAATGACTACGCGGATAACGGCGTGGAGAAGCGATGGGAAGGCAAGGACGACGTCAGTATTATGAAGGGATCGCATACCCTCAAGCTGGGCGTCGACGTCAGCCGGGTTCCCTTTGAGGACGATGCTCCCAACGGCTACGCGGGCTCCTATACTTTCGCGCACGATCATTACTTCAATCCCAATGACCCGGCCTCTTTGGCCGCGCTGGCCGCGTCCAATGACGCGACCGTTTTCACCGCGACGCGCCCACCGATTGATACCAAGGATCCGACCACCGAACTGGGCTTCTACATCCAGGACGATTGGAAAGTGCGCCCGAGTTTCACCTTGAGTCTGGGCGTTCGCTATGACCGCGAGTTTAACGCGCTTAACGAGTTCTTCAGTCCTAACGTGCTTTCAAGCCGGCCTTATAACCCGATCGTGCCGATTCCTGGCGAAGGCGATCCCGGCAAGAGGAGCTCGAGCGCGAACTTTGGCCCTCGCTTCGGCTTCGCCTGGAACGTCCGCGGTAACAGCAAAGACGTGATCCGCGGCGGTTACGGCATTTACTACCAGAACTTGCAAACGCTTCAGAATTTCGGTGAATTGCGCAATTACGCGCAATGCTCAATATTGATCACCAACCCGGCTTTTCCCGACCCGTTTGGCGGCCAGGATTGGCAGACCTTCTGCTCCCACGCCGCTCCGTCGCCCACCATTCTTGATCCCAACTACCACAATCCCTACACGCAGCAGTTCAATCTGGGGTATTCGCGCGAACTGACGCACGATTTTTCCATTCACGTCGATGGAGCTTACACCCACACCGTCGGCGACTACCGGACCGTCGATCTGAATTATCCGGTGAATGGAGTGCGCCCTTACCCGCAGTTCAGCCGCATCCTCGATCACACGTCGATTGGACAGGCGAAGTACAAGGCGCTTTACCTGCGAGCGGAGAAACGCTTCGCGCGGCGGTATCAGTTTGTGGTCTCATACTCGCTTGCGAATAACCGGGACAACAATCCGGAAGCCCAGGTGACTGTACCGTCTAACTACAACCTGGATTGGGGGCCGGCCAGCGCCGATCGGCGCCACGCTCTGATCGCTAGTACTTCGGTCCAACTGCCCTGGAGATTCACGTTGGGCGCTATCTGGACCGTTCGTTCCTCGCTTCCGTTCAGCGCCTTTATTGCTACAACCGATGCTGACGGCGTTCGTGCGTACGTGCCTGGTACTTCGCGCGATCAGGGAAACCGCAATTTGAATCTTGCAGCGGTAAATGCCTACCGAGCGACGCTCGGGCTGGCTCCGATCACCTCCGCCAATATCGACAGCAGCAAGTACAACGGCATGGACATCAAGCTCTCGCGGACGTTTAGCCTGAAGTCGGAGAGACGCAGGCTGGAACTCGGGCTGCAGGTGTTCGATCTGTTCGGGACGGAAAACCTCGGCGTCCCCAGCGGGCAGATGACGGCTGGCGGAAACACGACCACCGCAAATTCACCGAACTTCGGCAGAATTCTCGGGGTGCTGAATAACTCATACCAGCAGGCGGAACTGTCGGCCCGATTCGTGTTCTAGCACGGATTGACCAATCGAGTAGCGGGTGCTCCGT
>DATAUH010000353.1:0-4223 GCA_036268375.1 Bryobacteraceae bacterium
TTCGCCTGCATGGCTTCCAACTGCGCTTTCGATTTCTCCATCTGGGCCTGCTGCTCCGGCGTCATCGACGCCGCGCCCATCTTCATCCGCATCACTTCGATCACTGGGACGCCGTGCAGTTCCGCCGTCTTCTTCGCCATCTGCGCCATCGCTGCCCGCATGCTCTCATTGCCCGCGGGCAACACCGCGCTCCACGGGAAGTTCGCCATGTTGCGCTTGTAGAAGGCCTCCATTTCAGACGCGCCCGGCACATCCGGCGATACCCACAAGTGCATCTCCGTCTCCATCTTCATGCCGCCGCCGCGCTGCCCCATATCAATACTGAATGTCATGACAGACTCCGTCGCCTTGAAGCCGTCAATCGTCTTGTGCTCGCCCGTCTCCTTAAAGTCGGCGGACATCGTGAACTTCATGTCGGAGGATGGCGCATCCTTCGCGACGTCCGTAAACTTCTTCGCCGTGTAGCTCTTGTGCGACCGGTCGATGTTCGTTATTGTCTGCGCGCCGAAGTCGACGATGACGGCCGTGTTGCCCATGTCCGTCATCATTTTGTCGTCCTTGAAATAGTGTTTAGACGTTTGGTTCGCGTTCGAAATCCCCGCGCCTTTTTGGACGGAACTGTAGCTGAAATCAGCGTGCGCAACCGCGCAGGCAGCCAAGGCAAACACACAATAACGAGTGATCATCATCTCCTCTTTGGCCCTAGCGTAGCTCTTGCCGCGCATATCGGGGCAAGTCCGCGCGGAAAACGGTACTAAGGTATCGGACGCTCCGTACGAAACCGCAGCATCACCCGTTCGCTCCTCCCCTCGCGTTCGGCATCCGATCACCAGACAATATCCGCATGAAAACATGCACGACATAAAATGACGCTATGAAACGAAGCGTTCCCGAATCTGTCGACGAGTACATTGCCGCGCAGGCCGGGCCGGTGCAGTCGAAGCTCGAACAGGTGCGCGCGGCCATCAGGAAAGCCGTTCCGGAAGCAGTTGAGGTCATCGGGTATGGAATGCCCGGATACAAGCTGCACGGAAAACCGATGCTCTATTTCGCCGCCTTCAAGCAACACTACTCGCTCTTCGCCGCATCGGGCTCCTTCTTTGCGGAACTCGAAGAAGAGCTCAAACGCTATGAGCAGCGAAAGGGGACGGTCCATTTCCCGCTCACAGAGCAGGTTCCGGTAAAGCTCATCGCACGAATCGCCAAATTGCGTGCGGCCGGGATCATTGCCGTCGCCAACAAACCGCCGCTGGGCCCGCAGAAAAAAAGCCGCAAACCGGCACGGTAGCCGGGGCCGCTATCGCAGCCCGCGCGCGACGCCGTCTGCTTTCATCCAGTGATCTGCGGCCTCGCTTCTGCTCCATACTGAATGCTTCCAAAAAACATTTCATCCGATCGGGCTAACCGCGTCACAACTCAGACGTCCACAAGTATAACGAGTGTCGATATACTGGTACTCGGTACAGTCAAATGCACGATCCAAACGATAATCCCCTACCGCCCGCGGTCTTCCACATTCTGATCGCATTAGCCGACAGCGACCGCCATGGCTACTCCATCATGCAGGATGTCGCTGCGCGAACCGGCGGCAAAGTCAAACTCAGCCCAGGCACTCTCTATAGTGCGATCCGGCGCATGCTGGAACAAGGCCTGATCGAGGAACTCTCGGAAAGTCCCGATCCTTCAAGCTCTGACGAGCGCCGACGCTACTACCGCATCACCCGGCTGGGCAAGCGGCTCGCTGGCGGCGAAGTCGCGCGCCTCAGCGCTCTGCTGAAACAGGCCCGCGCGGCGGGTCTCGCGCCAACTACATAAAACGAGGAAGCGATGAGAGAACGCGCAACGCGCCAATCCGGTCGGCCACGTGACCAGCTCGCGCGTCAAAACTCGGTCTATCGAGCGCTGCTCTACTTCTACCCTGCGTCGTTTCGCCACGAGTTCGGCGATCAGATGCTCGCGATGTTTGCCGGCCAGATACGGGACGCGCGGCAAACCGGAAATGTTGGCGAGCAGTTCGCCATCTGGATGCGCGCCGCATCCGACGCCCTAACCATCGCACCCAAGGAGCACTTCCACGTGATACATCAGGACCTGCGCTACGCACTACGATTGATGGCGGCAAAACCGGGATTCGCCGCCGTGGCGATTCTGTCGCTCGCTCTGGGCATCGGCGCGAGTACAGCGATCTTTAGCCTCTGGAACGGGGTACTCAACGCGCCCCTGCCCGCCGTTTCGCATCCGGAACAGCTTGTCATGCTCACCGATCCCGCCCAGTTCGGCATGTGGCACGGCCGCATGAGTTATCGCGAGGACGGCCCGCGGCCGTGGCTCACCTACGAAGAATTCGAGCAACTGCGCGATCACGCCAACGTCTTCTCCTCGCTCATGGCCTCCGAAGCCAATCTCGATCGCTTCAGCGTCCGCATCGGTTCCGCCGATTTGGAGAGCGTTGACGGCAAACTCGTCTCCGGCAGTTTCTTCGATACTCTCGGCGTCGGCGCGGCCACCGGACGCCTGTTTGCTCCTCAGGACGATCGGATTACCAACCCGGCAGCGGTCATTAGTTATAACTTTTGGCGGCGGCGTTTCGGCGGCCAGCCGATTGTCGGCAAAACGATCGGCTTTCCCAAAGCCACGCTGACCATCATTGGCGTTGCCGCGCGTGGGTTCGTCGGCGAAACCAGCGGCCAGAACCCCGATCTTTGGCTTCCGATCCGAATGCAACCTATCCTGGTGTCAAAGCGGGACTGGCTGCACGACGCGCCGCCTCTGAAGGCAATGTGGTTGCACGCGTTCGGACGATTGAATCCCGGCGTGACCCTCTCTCGAGCCGAAGCGCAGTCGAACGCCATTTTTCAGGCGGGTCTGGAATCGTTCTACGGTCCTTTGTCTGAGGACAAGCGACAAGATTATCTCGACCAGCGCCTTCACCTAACGCCGGCCGCGCGCGGCGCCTCTGCCGCACGCCAAGAACTCTCGGGACCGCTCGCCGGGCTGCTCCTCGCAGTGGGCGTGCTTCTATCCATCGCCTGCGCGAATCTGGCCAATCTCCTGTTGGCGCGTGGCGCGGCGCGTAAATCCGAAATCGCGCTGCGACTGTCGCTCGGCGCCAGCCGCGGCCGCATCGTCAGGCAACTTGTCACTGAAAGCCTCACGCTCGGTCTCGCCGGCGGCGTAGCCGGACTTGCTGTCGCATACTGCGTCCACGCCGGGCTCATCTGGATGATCTCGCAGGCATACCATTCCTTCGCGGTGCAGTTTTCGCTCGACCCGGTCGTGCTCCTCTTCGCCTTCGCGGCGACAATTACGGCAGTTCTCCTGTTTAGCGTCCTGCCCGTATTCGAAGCAACCAAGGCCGGCGCGCGCTTGAGCGAACATTCGCGAAGCGCTACTGCCTCGGTCCATGAAAGGCGTTGGGGCCGGGCTCTGGTGAGTCTGCAATTGGCGTTATCCCTGCCTCTGCTGGCCGGCGCAAGCCTGCTCGCGCGCACGCTCTACAACCTCGATCACGCCGATCTCGGCTTCGCCAAAGATCGCTTGACCATGTTGCGCGTCGATCCAAGCGAAGCAGGGTACGAAGGCGCCCGCCGCGCTGATCTGAATCGCGACCTGTCGCGCGATCTTGCGCAGATTCCCGGCGTTCGCGCGGTCACTTTTTCGCAACTCGGCGTTTTGAGCGGTGGCGAATCGAGCGATCAGATCGACGTTGAAGGATACGTATCAAAGGGTGAAAGAGATAGCGGCTCTGCCATGGATGTGGTCGGGCCAAACTATTTTTCGACATTGAACGCGCCGGTGATCTTAGGCCGCGAAATCCTGGACAGCGATCGCGCCGGTCCCAGGATCTGCGTGATCAACGAAAGCTTTGCCAACAAATTCTTCGCAGGCCGCAACCCGATCGGCATGCACATCGCGCGGATCGGCGACAACGGACTTCGCGACAGCTTCCAGGTGGTCGGGGTTGCGCGCAACCTGCGTACGCACTTTCAGGAAATCCGCGGCGCTGTTCGCCCGCGCTACTTCGTCGCAGCCGCGCAAGCGCCGAATGAGATCGCTAGCCCAACCTTCTTGATCCGCACCACCACCAGCGCCGGCCCCGTTGCGAGCACTGCGCGAAAAATGATCGAGCGGTTGGATGCCGCGCTGCCGATCCTATCGGTGCAAACCCTTGAAGAGCGCATGGAATTGCTGAACGCGCAGGATCGGATAATCGCGCAGCTCGC
>DATAUH010000354.1:0-7010 GCA_036268375.1 Bryobacteraceae bacterium
GTGATGAATTCGCAGAGCGGTAAA
Organism: Bryobacteraceae bacterium; assembly: GCA_036268375.1. GTDB lineage: Bacteria > Acidobacteriota > Terriglobia > Bryobacterales > Bryobacteraceae > PALSA-243. The sequence continues at coordinate 25 of DATAUH010000354.1, forward strand.
GGCGAGAGCGGCGGTGAAGAGAGCCGTCATGAGCGCCATCGCAACGGGAGCTTCGGCGCCCGCGAGGAGCAGACGGGAGGCGGGAAGCAGGCCCGTAGGCAGGAGAAATGCGAGCACAGCCGGCCGCCAGGATGCGAGCAGAGAGACGCCGCCGAGCATCATGCCGCCTAGTATGAATAAGAGGAAAGTTTGGTGGGGCAGGTCGCTGGTTGAATTGAAGACGATGGCGGCGGAACCCCACCCCAAGCCCGCGAGTCCGGAGCCAACGGTGAAGAGGGCACCCCAAAAGGGAGCATGGGCTGGATCTGGGGACGCTGCCTGATAGCGGGAGGCAAGGACGAGACGGGCGACAACAATAAGGCTCATTGCCGCGGCCCAAATGAAGATCGCGACGTGATTGGCCGCATTCCACTCGATGCGGCTTAGAACGGCAACGCCAGCCAAAGTTGCGGCGGCGGTGACGTGACGGCTTTCGAAGAGCAGACGAATCTGCTCAGCGATGAGACCCGGCGGCGCGGAAACCCGATCGTCCAGACGATTGTGGGGCATTTTCCCGAGTCAATGTAAGTTTATCCACGAAACCGGAATTTGTAAATCGTTTCGGAAAGAAATTAATTGTTTTGCGCGGGTGCTCAAAGAAAGCGGGTGATACGAGACTTGATCGCTCTATCTCGTAGTCACCCGATCTGAAAAAACGAACTGGCGTCCCGTGGGGCGGTGCGCTTTACTGAGATTTCAGGAGGAGTTCCTGAATCTGACCTTTCTCGGTAGGCGTGGGGCTGTACTTGAGCGCCAGATTGAGCTGGGCAGTGGCTTTCGTCTTGTCGCCCTGGGCGTAGTAGGCCCTTCCTAAGTGGTAATGATATGTAGAAGATGTGGGCACTTTGGCAACCAAATCCTTGAAGATATCCACGGCGTCGCCATTGAGATGTTTACGCAGGTAGATGGCGCCGAGCGTGTCGGAGACTTCCGCGAGATCGGGCAGGAGCTGTTTGGCCTTTTGGGCCATGGTAAGCGCCTGATCGAGATCACCACCATGCTCCTCCATCAGGAATGCGGCGTTATTGAGCGAAACGGGGTCGTTGGGATTGATCTTGATGACCGTCATGTAGACCTGGTTCGCTTGCTCGTACTGGCCAGCCGCATCCAGCACCAGCGCGAGGGTGCTAAGGACAATCGGGTTATCCGGCAGGAACTTGCGGGCTTCTTGAAGGGCTTTGATCGAGTTCTGGTAATCGCCCTTACGGCGGTAGGTTTCGCCGATCCGCATGTAGATGTCGCCGCGAACTTTCGAGTCTTTGTCGAGGGCGTTGAGAACGCGGTTGAAATATCCAAGGGCCACATCGTAGCGACCGACGCGAACTTCGGTGTTGCCAAGAGCGCGCAGCAGGTCAAGACGATTGGGCGCCTTGGCTGCTTCGGCTTCCAGGATCTTGATAGCTTCGTCGGGTTTGGTCTGCGCCATGTCGCTTTCCACCATACCCATCAGGCCGCGGGAGTTAGCGGGATTCAGATCGTAAGTGCGCTTGAAGGCTTCATTGGCTTCTTTGTATTTGCCCTGCGCTAGATTGATCACGCCTAACTGGAAGAGCACATCGGGTGAATTCGGGTCCTTCGCGAGCATCGCGTTCAGCAGCGTGCGCGCCTCCTCGTATTTCTTTTGGCCCATGAGGGCGGCCGATTGGATGAGGGGAGCGTATTTATTGTTGCGGTCGATGCGGACGGTCTCGGCGGCTTCTTTAAGCGCGGCATCGAAGTCGCCGCGCGTAACCAGCAACTGAGCCAGCGCGAGGCGAGCCGGGATGTAGTTCGGATTCAACTCGATTGCCTTCTGGAACGCCTGCCGGGCCTGTTCGGGTTCGTTACGACTCAGATGCGCGCGGCCAAGGTTGTAGCGAGCGACGACGTTGTCCGGCGAGTGCGTCACCACGCTCTGAAGCTCGGCGAGGGCGCGGGTTACGTCGCCCTTGTCGAGCATGAAGCTGGCCTCGAGGCTGCGCGCGTCACCGTCGTTGGGATTGTCTTTGAGGATCTGCTGGTTGATTTCGGCCGCTTCACCACGCTTGCGCTGCGCCATCAGCACGGCAATGATGTCTTTCTGATAAGTGGCCTTGGCAGCAGAATCCTTGGAGATGCCTTCTCTGAATTCGCGGATAGCCGAGTCAGGATCGTTCAGGCGAATGTAGAAGTCGCCGACTACTTGATATGCCTTGGGGAAATCCTTGGAATGCGCCTTGATCTCCTGTAGGACATCGAGCATGTCCTGGCGGCGGTTTTCGACCGAATAGAGGTAAGCGCGCTGCGTGAGGAAATTGTATTGCTTGGGATTGTTCTGAAACGCAGTTTTGAGAAGCTGTTCGGCCTGATCCTTTTTTCCTTCGACCATGTAGAGCCGGAAAAGATCGTTGTACGGCTGCTGGAAAGTCTTGTTCGTGGCGATAACCTTTTGGTAGAGAGTTTCGGCATCGGCCGCGTTGCCCTCCAACACGGCGCACTTGGCCAACTGCATAATGACGCCCTCTTCGCCCGGCTTGACCGCGTCCGCCTTGTGATATTCGGCGACGGCGTCAGTCAACTCGGCTTTACCGGCGTCGCGGTTGGCGTGGCGAACATCTTCGATCGCGCGCACGTAGTTGAGGTCGCCCTTCATGCGGTGACCATCGAAACTATTCGGATCGTGCGTGAGCAGCAGGTTGATATTGGTTTCCGCGTCCTTCAGGTGCTGCGGGTCGTGAGCGACGGCGAGATAAATGTCGGTGACATGCATCAACGCATCCCAATGGTGCGGGTCCTGGATCTTCAACAGATCGACCGCTTTGCGGAAGTTGGGCACGGCGCCGTTGAGCGAGCCCTCCTTGAGATTGGTGATCGCCAGCTGGTAATAGGCTTCGCCGAAGAGCTTGTCTTTTTCGAGCGCGCGGCGGTACATGATGTCCGCGTTCTTGTACTTGCCCAATGCAAAGTACTTGTTGCCCATATCCAAGTAGCGTTTTTTCGCCACGTTAGGATCGGAATTGCAGGAAACCAGACCAAGGATCCCCGCCAGAACGGGGGCAAACACACGAATTGCACGCATTGAAATTCTCACAACTCCTTTATTCTATTCCGGTTTTTGGAGCGGCGCCAAGAGAACAAATGGGGGATATACTAGGGTAACTTTGCCGGAATGAGTACTGGTTATTCCTAGTAGAACGGTTGGATGGAAGGGATATTTGGGGTTGGAACGCGGCATAGTGGCGGCTTTTGGGCGCGCCTGACCTGGTTGCTACTCGAAAAAACGAACTCACCAGCCCGCAGGCGTTAACGAAAGATAGTGGTGATTCCGCTGCCCTGAGTTCGGAATAGGCGGCCCACGGCGGCCATTGTGATGGGTCGGTCGCTCGCGCCCATCAATATTGATTTGCTTTGCCAACGCTCAACCAAGGTGTCGTCGCTCGAGGCGGGCCGGAGCGGAAGACGATGAGAACGGGCCTCTGACCCACCGGTTTTGCCCATCGCTGACCCGAAGGACCCAGGGCTTCTTAATGGAGTGTCTCATCTTCGCGTCGTAGCGGTCTTCGACCCACACGTCTGGAAACTCGACCGTTTCCTTTTCCCGGCCGCCGGCAATCCGGCGCCAGTAGTTTTCGCTCGCTCCAGTGTTCTGATCGCATCGTTCGACTCCGTATCCGGCAGGCAATGCGTCCGCAATAATTTGCTGCAGATATCTGAGATGTTGTTCAAGATCGTTCATAATGTCGTTATCGCCGAAGACAGCAGGAATGTTTAATTGAGGTGTCCGCGCCGCTCAATATTGATCTGTCTTCAGTCCTCGTTTCAGCCGAGTCCTAGAAAGGACTTCCGTGCTGGGCCCAGCCTCCAGGGTCTGGCGGGTCAGTTCGGGGTACGTCAGGCGCTTGCCGACGTTTTTACGCATGGCGAATCGAAAGTAGTCTTCATCGTCCAAAGGCTTGCGATTGTCGAACCGGAATGCTTGCCCATCGACGTAGCGGAACAGGTGAAAAAGTTCGACGGAAATGCAGGCGCCGCCAATGGACCGCCTGCGGAGTGCAGCCCGGTTACTTGCCAACCGCGGCGCGGATCACGCGCAGAGTGTTGCCGCCCATAATCTTCTTGATGTCATCGTCGCGATAGCCTTTCTTCAAGAGCGCGGCAACCAGGTACGGCATCTTCGAGATATCCTCGAGCCCTTTGGGTGGTCCGGAGATGCCATCGAAATCGCTGCCGATGCCGACGTGGTCGATCCCGGCGATCTTAATAGCGTGATCGACGTGGGCGACGACATCGTCGATGGTGGCGGCGATGCCTTTGGCGGGCGCGAGGTCGCGCTCGAACTCTTTGGCGGCGTAGTCGTCGAGGGCTTTGCCAACCAGGTCGGGGACTTGATAGGAGATCGCATTGACCGTTTTGCGCAGCATTTCGGCGTCCTTGGGATTGAGGAAACCTTCGCCGAAGTTGATGCCGATAACGCCGCCATTTTTGGCGAGGGCGCGCAACATATCATCCGTAACATTGCGCGGGATGTCGGACAGGGCGCGGCATGAAGAATGGGACACGATTACGGGCTTCGTCGTGACGGCCAGCGCATCGTAGAAAGTTTTGTCGGAGACGTGCGAGACGTCGACCATCATGCCGATGCGGTTCATCTCGCGTACGACCTGTTTGCCGAAATCGGTGAGGCCGTTGTGCGCGGGCTTGTCAGTGGACGAGTCGGCCCAGTCGGTGTTTCGGAAATGCGTGAGCGTCATGGCGAGGATGCCGCGACGGCGGTATTCGCGCAGGACGCCGAGGTCGTTGTCGATCTGATGGCCGCCTTCGGCAGTCAGTATGGCGGCGATTTTGCCGGAGTGGACGATGCGCTCGATGTCGGTGGCGCTCTGCGCGAGTTCGATCTGGTCGGGATGATCGTCGAAAAGGCGCTGCGCGGCGTCGCGCAGATCGAGAGTGCGGCGGACGGCTTCGGCGCCCTTGTAATAAGTCGGAACCCACAGAGCGAAAAACGGCGCGCGGACGCCGCCTTCGCGGAGACGGGGGAGGTCGGCGTGGCCGTGTGTGGCGCGTTGCGCGAGATCTTCGTGGAGGATGAGTTCGCGCTGCATGGTGTCGATGTGACTGTCGATGCCGATGTACTGAGACGCGAGTTGACGCGCGTGCGCGAGCAGATCCGGCTGCGCGGATGCGAATGGGGTGAGCGAAATGGCTGCGAACGAAAGCAGAAGGCGGGCGCGGGTGAAGTGGTTCACGGTTAGAACTTATCACGCAACTGCTCGAATTTGTCCAAGACGAGCAGCCGCTGGTGACCGTGGGGGATCTCTTCCTTTTCGAGAATCCAGGTGTGGGCGTGCGGGATGAAGACGGCGTTGATGCCGGCGTCGAGCGCGGGATTGACGTCGGATTTCGGGCTGTTGCCGATCATCCACGTGTTGGCGGGGTCCATCGAACGGTCCGCAACCAGCTTGCGGTAGGCGATGGCATCTTTCTCTTTGACGATGGCTGTGTGAGCGAAGTATTGGCCAAGGCCGGAGCGATCGATTTTCAGCTTTTGCTCTTCGGGATGGCCTTTGGTGAAGAGGGTGAGGTCATGCCGCGGGGCGAGATGCGCGAGGGTCTCTTCGACGCCGTCGATGACTTCCATGGGGCAATCGAGAATGCGCTCGGCGAAGCTCATCACCTGGCGGATATCGGACTCGGAGATGTCACGCTCGCAAAGCTGCTCATAAGTTTGGCGGAGATTGCGCGCGAAGTTGAGCGAACCGTAGCCGTGGATTTTCGCGTTGACGGCTTCGATGGTATCGAGAACGTCGCGCACCTCTTGAGGGGGAAGCGACGAGTGCGCGAGGAAGGCGACGAAGTCGTCAAAGGCGCGCTCGAAGTAGATGTTGTTTTCCCAGAGGGTGTCGTCAGCGTCGATGATCAGATGCTGGCGCACAGGCGGCGGAGGTGCGGACATGCCTCTCATTATGGGCTAGGGACGTGCGCGCTAGCCGTTCACCGGTTAGATGATACGGCGTTCAGAACTATCGGCGACATCCTCGGTCACCCCAACCGCCAAAAGCACGTCGACGTATGTGCGCTTGACCGCTAGAGACTTGTGGGGTGTCTCGCTCCGTGTTCCCGGTTAAGGCATTGCGGTCAAGAGGTGCGCCTGTTGTCGGCCCAGGTCCTGCTAAAGGGTAGCCCTACTGCTATGCATCACCTGACGTCTTCCTGTTCGTGGCTGCCAACCAAGCAGACTTGGTCTACGCGATGGTTTACTAACCCATACAGCGTCCAAGCGCTCCGTGCCGATTGGCGCACGTAGCCTAGCCATTCACTGGTGCCCAAACGCGTGTGATATGGCAGCGGCGCCGCAGGAGTATCCACAAAAAAACCAGGAAAGTAACCGTGACGAAGGCCGCCACGCGCTATTCCTACAATGAGTCCCGCAGGATCTGTGACAAGAAGATAGTCGATTTCCCGGTTTGCCGTAGAATTCCATCCCCACCCTTGCAGACGCCACGTCTCGTAGCCCGACGAATTTTGGAGGAATAGGTGTTGCTCGATGCTACCAATACATTGATCGGAACTGAGAACTGGAAATAGCTCACGAACGTTTCTTCCGGGCCACGAGGAACGCCCTTCCGCAAAGATCCCGATGTGTTCATGCCGCATGAACGCGACAATCTGTTCGCGTTGCGGTTTAATCGGCCAAAGAATCGAGAGTAGCTTCTCGTCGGGAGCATCGACGATGAACGCTGCGCCCACTGCGTCGACTCCCCGGAAGAAGCCGGACCAGTCTTCGGCGGCGCTAATCACAAGACGATGTGCTGGGAACATGATGCAAGAGTAGAGTGCGACGTAAAAGCCGAGGAGAAGCCAAAAGCGACGGAGGTGGCAAGCTGAGTATAGGACGAGGATTGCTAGCGACGTCCAAAATCCGTCGATAAGAGTAAAATAACGGGCCGGTACTTCGATATTGCCGGCCAACCATTGCGGTGACATTCTTC
>DATAUH010000355.1:0-10727 GCA_036268375.1 Bryobacteraceae bacterium
GCTGCGCTCCGCGGCGGCGTAATCGCCGGAGTAGAAATGGCTCAGGCCGAGATAGAACTGGGCTTCAAGATATCGCGGGTCACTGCGCGCCACGCGTTCAAACCAGGTAGAAGCGTCGTGATAATCCTTCTTTTCCCAATAGATTCTCGCCAGTTGGAATGCCGGCGGCGAATAATGCGCGGCCAGACGCGCCGCGGCGCTGAAAAACTTGGCGCGCTGCTCCGGGTTAGACGTAAGCAGGCCGCGAATGTAGTTCTCCACGGCGTCGATGCGCACGGGCGGACGGTCTTTCAAAAACGCCTCCTCGGTCAGCGAGGTGGCGGGAGCCAGTTGTTTGAGCGTCTGCCATCCAAGACGCACCTCAATCGCCGCTAGATCCTCTAACGCGCCGGATTCGCCGTACTCCGGCTCCAGGTGCGTATGCTTCAAATCCAGGATCTGCGCGGTCAGGCGAAGCGTGCCCTTGGACTGAGGATTGGCGGGGTTCGGCGTCAGATCGTAGTAGCCGTAAACCACGCTCGATGCGTCTAACGCCTGGCCGATCTTCAGAATCGATGCGTGCGTCAGCTCCGCGCCGGGGCGCAGCGACTGCCGCCGGTAGGCTTCCAAACGATCGGCGCGCTCGAGCGTAAGCAGGCCCTGCGACGCCAGCGAATCGCCGACGGATTCCGCAATGCTCTCGCCAATCCAATCGAGATTGGCGGACTGCGTGTGATTGAAAAAGGGCAAAACTAAAACCGTTCCGCCATGTAGGATTCCACCGCACATGGCAAAAAGGAGCGTCAATCGGCGCATTCATTACTATTGTAAGTCGCGGCGCCGAATCGACCTACTGCGCGTCCGCACGCGGCCCGAGAAATTCGCGTACGGCGGCGATCGCGGCATCGCAAACATCAGGAGAGAAGCCTTTGAACCACCGCATTCCGGATTCTTTGCGAAACCAAGTCATCTGGCGTTTGGCGTAGTTGCGCGTGTTGCGCTGCGCGTAGAAGAGCGCCTCTTTGGGCGTCAATTCACCTTTCAACATCTGCAACGTCTGCTTGTAGCCGTGGGATTCGAACGGTTTGCATTCGGGCGAATACCCCAGCGCCAATATGGCTTTCACTTCCTCCACCAAGCCGCCTTCGAACATGGCCGCACAACGCGCATCGAGTGACTCGTAGAGCCGGTCGCGGTCGGGCATGAGGCCAAGCTTCAGCACGCGATATCCCTGCAAAGCGTCGCGGCCCTCGCGAAACAGCTCGCTCACGGGACGGCGCGTCAACAGACACACCTCTAGCGCCCGCGTCACTTTCGGTACATCATTGGGATGTATTTTCGCGGCAGTCTGCGCGTCGAAGCGGCAGAGCAAGCGGTGCAGCGAGCCCGGCCGCCGCGCTTCCCGGGCCGCCAGCCGCTCACGCATCCCGGGATCTCGCGAAGGGCCTTCGAACAGTCCATCCAGCAGCGCGCGAAGGTAAAACCCGGTACCCCCGGCGATCACCGGCACGCGCCCCCGGGCTGTGATTTCGGCAACCGCCATTCGCGCCAGGCGCGCGTATTCCCCCGCAGTGAAGATTTCGTCGGGATTCAGGATATCGATCAAGTGATGCGGAACACCACGCCGCTCGGACAGCGGCAACTTGGCGGTACCAATATTGAAGTGGCGATATACCTGCAGCGAATCACAGTTGACCACCTCACCGCCTAAGGCGATGGCTATTTCGAGCGAGAGCGCGCTTTTTCCCGCTCCGGTCGGGCCAGCGACCGCAACCAAAGGCGGTTGCGGCGCGTCACGGCCTACAGGGGCAGTGTCGGAAAGGTTCGTATGGAATGCCACGGGCGCGTATGGAACTTGGCTTCGAGACGTTTGCTGTAACGCCCCGTTATACTATGGTGAAGCGGTCTTCGGTCCGATTGCAACCCGAAAGAAAGATGAGAGCCAATGATTCGCTCAGTTAAAGCGCTTTTTCTCGCCGCATCCTTAGGGTGCTCGCTCTCGCAAGTCAGTTTCGCACAGGCTCAACCCAAGGCTACGCCAACACTCGACAGTAAGTCGGACGCCTATTATCACTTCGCAATGGGCCGCCTCTACGCGGAAATGGGTCAGGCGGACAACAGTCGCACCGAAATCAGCAAGGCCATAACCAATTATGAGCAAGCGCTTGTGCTGGCTCCCAACGAAGATGTGATTTTCGAGGAACTGAGCGACCTCTACATCGCTGTTGGACGCCTGCAGGACGCAATCGACAAAGCCGACGAGATGTTGAAGCAGAATCCCAACAATGTTGGCGCGCGCAAGATGCTGGCGCATGTCTACATGCAGTCGATCAAGGGGCGCAACGGGCTTAACGAAGAGGCGCTGAAAAAGGCGCAGGAACAGTACCAGAAAATTGTCGCGATCGACCCCAAAGATGCGGATAGCTGGGTGATGCTGGGCCGCGTCGATGGATACCTGCACAACACGCCGGATGCCGAGAAGGCCTTCAACACCGCGCTGGGCATCGATCCTTCGAATGAAGACGCGCTGGTGGCCAGCGCCGAGCTTTACGGTCAGATGGGCGACTCCAAAAAAGCAGAAGAGAAGCTGAAGCAGGCGGTGGAAAAGAATGCCAACCCGCGCACGCTGCTTTCACTGGCGCAGACCGAAGAAGATCTGAACAACTATAAAGCCGCCGCCGATGCCCTGAAACACGCGATGGAGCTGGGCGCGGATGAAGACCAGGTGGCGCCCGAACTGGCAAAGGCGTTGATGTATTCCAACCAGGTGGACGAAGCGCTGAAGCTTTACCAACAGCTTGCCGCCGCCAACCCTCGCAATCCGGAATACCAGCTTCACCTTTCGGAGATCTATCTCACGCAAGGCGATACCGCCAAAGCACGCGCCGCTATCGATCTCGCCAAATCCGCTGCCGGCACCGATGTGCGCGTCCGCTACGCGGAAGTTCCGTTGCTGCAGGCAGAGGGCAAGATCGATCAGGCCATCGCCGCGATGAAGAGCATTCTGGACGACACGGCGCGCAAGACTTACTCCGGTGACGAAGCGAAAAACCGCGAAATCTTCCTGGAGCGCCTGGCCCGTTTATACGGCGATTCCAACAAGACCGCGGAACAGGTAGACACGCTGCGCCAGATCGCGACCATCGACCCGTCCGCCGGAGCGTCGGTGGAAGTTACAATCATCGACGCTTACCGCAAAGCAAAAGACCTGACCAAAGCGCGCGCCGAGGCCGACACCGCTCTCAACAAGTACCCCAAAGAGCTCGCCGTAATCGCCGCGCATTCGAGCGTGCTGGCGGACCAGGGCAAAGTGGACGAAGCGGTGAAAGAGCTGCGCGGTGCGTCGAAGACGCCCGATATCAAGATCGAACTGCAAGCGGCCCAGGTTTACGAGACCGCCAAACGCTATCCCGATATGGGAAAGGCGCTCGATTCCGCCGAGAAGCTGGCCAAGTCGAACGAGGAGAAAGCCGATATCTACTTCATGCGCGGCGCGATGTACGAGCATGAGAAGAAGTTGGACGAATCGGAAGCCGCGTTCCGCAAAGTGCTGGAAGTGAGTCCGGATAATCCGGGCGCGTTGAACTATCTCGGCTACATGCTGGCGGATCGCAATGAGAAACTGGACGAAGCCTACAACATGGTGAAGAAGGCGCTCGATGCCGACCCGACCAACGGCGCTTACATGGACAGCCTGGCTTGGGTTTACTATCGCCAGGGCAAGTTGCCCGAAGCCGAGCAACTGCTGATCCGCGCGCTGGAGAAGGTGAAGGATCCGACGGTGCACGATCACCTGGGCGACGTTTACGCCAAGGAAGGCAAGACGCCCGAAGCGGTGGCACAGTGGCAGGCGTCCATCAAGGAATACAAAGACGGCAATACCGCCGACGTCGAAGCCTCCGAGATGGCCAAGGTGACGCAGAAGCTGCAAAACGCGCAGGCGCAGTTGGCCAAGCACGACAAGTAATCACGGTTTGAAAAGCAACGGATAGTGACCGGCTCTGCGCATAAGCAATTAGCGCGAAGAGCCGGTCGCTACCAGCGATTTCGTCCATCCCAGCGCGCGTTCGCGCACCACCCGAGCCCCAGGAAACAGCCGCTGCAGTTCAGCCGCGCTTAGCAGGCGCACTTCATTCAAGTAATGCTGAAGATAGAACGTTCGCCGGTCTTCCGAGGGCCTTACCACGTATTGCCACACGTTCAGTCGCGGCGCCAGCACGCGCTGCCATCGGCGCGGCAGCCAGTGCAGCAGCGGCGTGAGTAAGTGCTGTTCTACCGGAAACCAGCGGTTGGGCGTCTGCACCCAATAGACGCGCCCTACGCGCATTGCCTCGCGTGCGAAGCGCTGCTGGCTTTCGCGGTCGCCAACATGTTCGATCACGGAATTGCTGAAGACCACGTCGAAGGCGCCATCGCGAAACGGCAGCACGCGCCCATCGCCCGCAACCCATGCGACAGAACCGCCGACATCGTCCTTCGCGCGCGGCGTATTCAGTAGCGTGACTTGCGGACGCGATGCCAACAGGTCCCAGCATTCCGGAGTTCCGCCGATATCGAGCACCGTAGTGGAACTTGTGATCTGTAATTCCGCAGCGAAGCGCCGCATACGCTTGCCGCGGAAGTAAGTGGAGATTTCGTGGAGCAACTAAGTCACAATCCGGCGAAGTTACGCGGCCGGCTGATCCACAATCCAACCATCCGCCAGGTTGATCACGCGATTGCCAAATTCGGCGTTCTGAATCGAGTGCGTCACCTGCACGATGGTGGTTCCTTCGTCATTGAGCCTTTTGAAAAGCTCCATGATTTCCTTGCCCTGGCTCGAATGCAGGTTGCCGGTAGGTTCGTCGGCCAGAATCAGTTTGGGATTGGCAATTACCGCGCGCGCCACGGCCACCAATTGCTGCTGTCCGCCCGATAATTGACTGGGGTAAAGATCGCGCTTGCCCACGATGTGGAAACGATCGAGCGCGTCGCACACCATCGCGGCGCGTTCCGACCCCTTCACGTTGCGGTAGGAGAGTGGAATATCGAGATTTTCGTAAACCGTCAGGTTGTCGATCAGATGGTAGCTCTGAAAAACGAACCCGATATACTTCTTGTTCAGCTCGACGCGCTCCTTCGGCTTCATGCGGTGCACCTGATGGCCGAAGAACTCAAATTCGCCCGTCCATGCGCCGTCGAGCATGCCGAGGATGCTTAGCAGGGTGGACTTCCCCGCCCCGGACGGCCCCATGATGGTCACAAACTCGCCTTCTTTGATCTCGCCGCTGATCCGGCGCAGTACGTAGGTGCGGCCATAGCCGCCTTCGTAGAATTTCTCTACATTCCGCAGGTTTATCATTTGGATCCTGTCTTCATTCGTGGCGCAAAGCCTGTACCGGATCGAGCGCCAGCGCGCGCCGCGATGGCAGATAACTCGCGCCCAGCGCCACCAGCCCCAAAAGCGCCGCGACGGCCGCAAAAGTATAAAAATCGCGTGGATTCACGCCAAACAGCATCGATTTCATCAGCCCGGTGAGCTCGTACGCGGCCGCCAGCCCAATCACGATTCCAATCGCCGCCAGCAACGCGCCCCGTCCCACTACCAGCTTAAGCACATCGCGTGAATTGGCGCCGAGCGCCACCCGAATGCCGATCTCGTTGGTTCTGGAGGTGACGTCGTACGCCACCACGCCGTAGATTCCCACCGCAGCCAGGACAAACGCGATCGCCGCAAAGATATCGAGCGCAACCGCGCTGAAGCGCGCGCCGGCTACCGAATCGTCCACCACCAAATCCATGGTTCCGACATCCGCTACCGGCTGTTCCGGGTCGAGCGAATGCACGGCCCGCTCCGCGGCGGAGGAGATGGAAAGCGGCGGATTCGCGGTCCGCGCCACAACGATCATCGTCTGGTCGTGCTTCTGCGAGTGGGGCATGTAAATCGTCGGCCAGTCGTCGCCATCCAAACGGTCGGCTTTGACTTTGCCTACTACTCCGACGATCTCGGGCTCAGTGTCGTTAGCATCAATGATTAACCGGCCGCCAAGAGCGCTGCCCGAGGGCCAAAAACGGCGGGCGAGCGCCTCATCGACGATTGCCACCGGGCTGGCGGTTATCCCGTCGCGCTCGTCAAACACCCGGCCTTCGAGAAGCGGAATGCCCAGGGTTCGAAAGTAGCCGGGGGTGACGCCCCGAGTCACGGCCAAAGGCCTGCGTTCCGACGATGGCGCGGCGCGGCCGCCGATCCAGAACACGGAACCGTTCCCCAGTCCCGTAAGCGGCAGGGCGCTTACCGCGCCGACTGAAATCACGCCCGGCAAGGTAGCAACGCGCCCGGTCAATTGTTGAAAGAACGCGACGCGACGCTCGGTGGCGTTATTGCGGCCGCCGCCCAGCGGCGTCCGCATCGTGAAAACGTTGGCGGCGCGAAAACCCGGATCGATGGTGCGCAACCGCGCGAAGCTCCGCATCAGCAGACCTGCGCCGATCAAGACGACCAGCGCGAGCGCGATCTCGACCACCACCAGCGCAGACCGCAACCAGCGCGCGGAACGTGCCGCCGAGCCTCCGCGGCCGCCGGTCGACAGCGTAGCGTTCAGGTTGGGTCGCGAGCCCTGCAGCGCGGGCGCAATCCCAAACAGGATTCCGGTGGCTACGGATGCGGCAAACGCGAAAAGGAACAAGCGCCCGTCCATACGCGCCTGACCGAGGCGTGGAATGGTGGCTGGGCCAAATTTTGTCATTAACCAGATGGAGCCGCGCGCCAGAATCAGGCCGAGTATTCCGCCCGAGAGCGCCAGCATGATGCTCTCCACCACGAATTGGCCGATCAGTCGCGCGCGCCCGGCGCCCAGGGCGGCGCGTATGGCAATTTCCCTTTGACGCGAAGCGCCGCGCGCCAGCAGCAGGTTGGCCACATTCGCGCACGCCATCAGCAGCAGAAGCGCCACCGCGCCCAGCAGCACCCACATGGCCTGACGCGATTTTCCAATCGCCTCGTCCGCAAATAAATAGAGATTGGGACGCCACCCGCGATTCACCGCCGGATTGGCTGCTTCGAGCGCCGCGCCGATCCGCTCCATCTCGCTCTTCGCCTGATCGATCGTGAAACCCGGGCACAAGCGCGCCATCACCGTAAGCATGCGGGCGCCGGCGAATTTCGGATCGCTGGCGTTCAGGCCGAGCGGCACGTACACGTCAATGCCCGGTTCGAGCAAGGTGAACTGGCGCGGCAACACGCCCACGACCGTGTAGAGCTGATCGCGCAGACGTATGCTCTTGCCGACGAGGGCGCGATCGGCGCCGAATTTGCGCTCCCACAGCGAATCGCTGAGAATTACCGTATTGACGCGCCCCGGCCTGTCTTCCTCGGGCCGAAACAGACGGCCCAGGATCGGCTGCACGCCCAGCATCGGCAGCAGACTCGCGGAAACCCGCTCGGCTTTCAGTTCTTCGGGATCGATATTTCCGTTGGGGCCGCCCGTCAAATTGACGCGCGTGTCAAAGACTGCCCCCATGCCTTCGAGCGTGGTCGACTGCGCCCGCCAATCGCGAAAATTCCCCACCGCGGCCGACATGCGAAAGCGGCTGAGCGAGGGATTCTTCTCGTAAACAATGACGACGCGGTCAGGGTCGCGAAACGGAAATGCTTTGAACATGACCGCGTCCGCGATGCTGAATATGGCTGTCGCCGCCCCGATCCCTATCGCCAACGTCGCTAACGCGATCGCAGCAAAACCATGCGATTTCGAGAGCAGGCGCACTCCGTAACGCAAATCCTGCCCCAGGGCCATTGTTGAGACAGCGTAACAAATTGGAATCGGAATGAGTACTCGTAGGCCTACGGAGTGTCGGCTACTGCACAGGAATTCGCGCCGGCGGTTCGCTGGCCAGCAGCATCAGAACCTGCAAAATTTCCGCGCGGCGCGCTGCATCCAACTCCAGATACTGGCGGTCGCCGTGTCCCGGCGTGAAGTGCGTGGATCCACTTGCGTCTACGGTGACGCGCCCGCCCTCCGAGCGCCCGAAATAGTGATTACCGGGCCGCACCGCCTCGAGCACCGCCGTCAAATCCCACGTCGGACGGTCGTACGGCATCTCGGCGTAGGCGCGGTACGACGCGGCAACGGGATGCGCGGGCGACCACGCGAAATCGTGCTCGATACTGGCCGCTGGGAATTGCAGATTGCGGCCAATATCGAAACCGCTGAACACAATCGGGCTTGGCCAGTGCTCAAACACGTTCTTTGCAGAAGCGATATCGATGTGGACGTTGTATTCCGGCTGGCCATCGACAAAATTGCCGGCCATCGCCACCAACTGCGCGACTTTGTTCGCCGCAAGGGCGGCGCCGCCAGGGGAATCGAGCAGCGCGGCAAGGTTGGTGCTGAAACCGGTCTGCACGATTGTCACTTTCTCACGCGCGTTCGTCAGCAGTCTCCGCAGCACCGCCGGCGCAGGCTCCGCATCCGCATTGTTCGCCTTTTTCGCACCCAACGCCGCTGCCATATAGTGGTCTTCCGCGCCTCCTTTGAGCGGTTTTATCGCTGCTCCAACCGGCAAATCGGGACGCCCGTAAAATCGGTTGAGCATACGTACGTAAGGAACGGCCGCCGGGTTTGCATTCGTCAGGGTAACGCCGATCAGTTCGCACTCGCCGCGGTCGCTCAAAGCGTGCAGCATCGCAAGCGCGAGCGCATCGTCGATATCGTTTCCCATGTCGGTATCGAAGATAACCGGCTTGGCTGCGAAACTGGCGCCAGCAATCAACAGATAGGCCGCCAGCAATCCGAACACGCGCTGCTTGAGATTGAGCATGTGAATCATTCTAAGACGTACGGGCGCTACGCGTGACGCTGCACGGGGCAGCGCCATCCGTTTCGCCTGGTGCGGACGGATCCGGCATCCGACACATTTGCGCCCGATCCGATTCTCGCGCTCTGGCGAAATCCACGTGTCCTGTCGCTTTGGATCTGGTAAGTCAGCATTAGTACCGTACCGCAGCCGTGAGTAAGCGGTTTCGAATCAGTTACTAACTCGTGCACGTCTAGCTAATTTTACAAGAGCATACCCTGCATAGAAAATTTGGATTGGACTGCCGCACGGGACCGGCATAGTTTGGATATATGGCGGTAAGAAACACGATGGATGCCTCAACTTCGCAGTTGACAATGCTGCATCGTATCAGCAGCATCGTGAACTCAAACCTGACGCTCGACGAAAAGCTGGGCGAGGTGATCGGCTTGGCGGTGCAGGCTTCGGTCTGCGACGCGTGCCTGGTGTATCTGATCGATCGAACGACGCATGAGATTGTCCTCCGCGCGTCACAGGCGCCGCACGTAGAAGATATCGGCATGCTGCACGTCAAGGCCGGCGAAGGCATCACAGGCTGGGTGGCGGAGCACAAATCCGTCGTAGCGCTGCCCGAAAATGCGTTCCGGGATCCGCGCTTCAAGAAGTTTCCGCAGCTCTTTGAAGATACTTATGAGGCGCTGCTTTCCGTCCCGCTGGTGGGCGGCGGCGAAACCATCGGCGTAATCAATGTGCACCACCGCGAAGCCTACCGACATTCGAGCGATGAGATCTCGATGATGGTGTTCATCGGCGAACAGTTGGGGAGCGCCATTTCGAATTCGCTGCTGGAGGAAGAGCGCGCACGACTGCTCGAAGAGACGCAGGAAATGAAGCGCGCGCTCGAGACGCGTAAGGTGATGGAGCGAGCCAAAGGCATTCTGCAGCAACGTCATCAGATATCTGAAGAAGAGGCGTACTTGCGCCTGCGCAACCAAAGCCGCCGTTTGCGCCGTCCGATGAAGGAACTTGCCGACGCGATTATTTTGGCCGAAGACTTGGGCCGCACGACCGCTCAAGATAGTACAACCGAGTAAGTTAATTAGCGGAAGTTTACCCGCCTCTCACCTGTCCGACATCCGCGATTGAGAACATAGGGCAGCCGCATATACGCGGTTGCCCGTCCTCGTTGACCGGGCCTTTCTCTTCTACTCCCAGCAAGAGAGCAATCCCTAATAACGGAGGATATTTTGCGCGTCCGCGCTCTTTTCCTATCCGCCGCGCTGTGGCTGATGCATGCGCCGGCAAAATCGCAGATTAATAGTGACGGTGAGTCTACGGTCAGAGGTATTGTCGAAGCCCGGTTCACACAAGGTCTGACTGTTGAGCTTTACGACGCCGCCAAGCATCACACAGTAAGTTACGACATCAATGCCGATGGGGCGTTCGAATTCAGGGGCGCTACTCCAGGCGCATCGTATCTGGTGCGAGTAATCAATGAGCACGGCGAAGCGGTGTATCAAGGGAACGTCATCGCCGGCGCGCCCGGCGCGGCCCCGCTCATCATAGACGTGGCTCGGAACGACCTGGCGGCTGCGGCCGGAGATACGGTATCTGTGACCGAACTGCGTTGCCCGCCATCACGCGCCGCGGTTTCGGCAGCGGCGCGAGCGCAGCGTCTCTCCTCCCGTGGAGATCACGCGAGAGCGGCGGAGTCGCTCGAAAAAGCAGTAGCGGCCTCGCCCGATTACGCCGAAGCGCATACGAATCTGGCCGCTCAATACCTTCACCTGGGGCGCTATGCGGAGGCCGTCACGGAGTGTCAGCGAGCGATTGATCTAAAGCCGTCGAATACGCCTGCATTGACCAATCTCGCATTCGCGTACATGCATCTGGGGAACTCAGAAGCGGCCCTCTCGTCGGCGCGCGCCGCAGTGCATATCGAATCCGGCAATGCTCAGGCGCATTTTGTGATC
>DATAUH010000356.1:0-12343 GCA_036268375.1 Bryobacteraceae bacterium
GACCGCCTGCCCCAGGTTCATCGAGAGCCCCGGATCCATCGTCGGAATGCGCATCAGCCAATGGCAGTGGCTCAGATCGTCGTTCGACAGTCCAAACTTCTCCGACCCGAACAGCAGCGCCACCGGCGATGGCGGCTCGGCGTTCAGCCGGCGCAAAATCAACCGCGCGCCGTATTCCAGACGCCGGATCGGGTGTTGCAACTCGCGATGCCCCACGGAGGTCGTCCCGATCACCAGCGTACAATCCGCAATCGCATCCGCAACGTTCGCGAACTCCTCCGCCGCACGCAATAACGGCGCGGCCCCCACCGCCGAACGAGCCTCGCGAAAAGCCACGTCGTAAGGAGCCACAACACGCAGCCGCGAAAAGCCGAAGTTCGCCATAGCGCGCGCCGACGCGCCAATGTTCAAAGGATTCCGCGTGGACACCATCACCACGCGCAGATTTTCTTTCCAGGAGGAGATACCGTTTATGTTAACCTGCGCTCCTCACGCGGTTTGCTTGCAAGGCTAGAGAGAACGTCGCCAGCAGAGTCGCAGTAAGAACCACGCGAACCGAACCGCTATCGCCGACCCGCGACTTCCCGACCAAGTGGATTGAGAGAAGGGCGTTTTTTCCGCGTGATCCCTGCGCCCGCCTCGAAACCATTCTCCGAGTAGCACGTAACGGCTCAATCCGAACCGGTCCCGCCCGGGCGCTTATGATTGGCCTCGGCCTGATCTGCCGGGCCGCTTCCATTGAGTTCTAACGTAATTCGCCCATAACCCGCGGTCGAGTCCACCTCTAGGAAATTGACGACGACACGCCCGCCTGAAATGGCGGCATTCGCTAGTTCCCTCATCACTCCAGGTCGCGCGTGATACGATCGTCTGGCGGATTTCGGTGCGCGTGAAGGATGCGCAGAAAGGCGAGTCTCACATGAAACAGAGCCTCATCTTGACGATCATGTCCTTGCTTTCAATCCTTTTCATGACGTTTCACCTGGCCGACGATATCCTCTTCGGGATGGCGTCGCCGAGGTTCGGGAATCTATTTGCGGTGCTCGTTTTAGTCGTCTGGCTGTACGGAACGGTGGCGCTTGCCGAACGGCGAGCGGGATACGTTATCGTTCTCCTCGGGTCACTCCTTGGGCTGGTCGTCCCTGTCGTCCACATGAAGGGAGCCAGCGGCGTTATCGGCGGCGGGATCGGCAAATCGACCCAGGCCTTCTTTTTCGTATGGACACTCCTCGCGTTGGGCGTGACCGCAATGTTGTCCGTCGTCCTCTCGGCGCGCGCACTATGGAGCCTGCCATGGCGCCGCCAACGGGTACTGCCGTCGGAAAACCATTTGACAGCTAAGGGATACTAACAGGGCATTGTCCCGAGACGGGGCCGCGCTAACCGGAAGGTCCGACGGCCAAGTTGACGTCTAACGCCCCTCCCTCTCTGGTGGCGCCAGCC
This sequence comes from Bryobacteraceae bacterium, assembly GCA_036268375.1. Lineage (GTDB taxonomy): Bacteria > Acidobacteriota > Terriglobia > Bryobacterales > Bryobacteraceae > PALSA-243. The sequence goes on from DATAUH010000356.1 coordinate 1,444, forward strand.
CCAAACGGGCGAATTTCATTCAGTCCTTCGGCGAGTATGCTGCCGGCTGCCTTTAAGTGAGGAATGCCCGCTTTTCCGAATGTCCGTTTTCGGCCCATCTTCTCCCGCCCGCGCGCCTACTGCCGCGCCTGGTTCCCGGAGAGCCTCTCCACGTGGTCGATCAGCTAGAACATCCCCGCTCCCTTGGCAGGCTCCGGCTTCAAACCGATCTTAGGCAGGGCGCGATGAAAATGCCCTGACACTCGCGGCGACATCCGTCTCTGGCATTCCTAGATCCCGTTTGGGCCAGTATCCGCATAGGCCTCGATACGTCAACATGGCTACCCCAACAGACCGTAGCCACGGCTCCCGCGCAACTTGCCTGGAAGCCGGCTCGAATCACCGAACTTCGCCGTCGGTATGCGTCAGACGAACCTTGCTCTGACGCTTACAAGTTGACGGGCCTGATGGCTTCTTCAGGAGCTGGTCCGTAAGCAGCATAAATAACGGCGGATACTATGGTACGGGCGACTTTGACTATATGTTTTTTGCCCCAGGGTCTTACGGGTTCCGGCTATCCCTCGACGCAGAGTTGTTCGGCAATCCTGTCAGGTTGAACAATAGCAGCGGCGTCATTACGCCGTCAGTAACATTGGAGCTCAGCTTTGACGCAAACAACGTGGCGATTAACGCACAACCCGTGCCAGAGCCTTCATCAGTCTGCCTTCTCGCGCTGTGTTGCGCTTCTCCGCTGATCGGCAATCAGACGACTTCGCCTAACGTGAGCCACCGCTCGTCGACGGCGCAGAGTTCCGCCCAGGCTCCTCTGGATCGGAATGGCAATTGTACGCCAAAAACATTTTGCCCAACACGAAATGAGCGCACATCCTTGCCGATGGAAGTCACCACTCCCGCGATGTCGCTGCCGGGAACAACCGGCCGGTGAGGATGGGGCCGAGGACCAATCGGAATGCCACTGTAGAATGTACCCTCTGCGATGTGAATATCGTCGACATTGATCGTAGACGCGGAGACCTGCACGACAACTTCGCGCCTGTGCGGCATCGGATCCGGAATTTCGGCGAGTTGAATCGCGTCAGCGAGAGCACCTGGTTTCGGGCGGCGCGTTAGCGCGAACGCACGCATAGCTTATGGACATCGGCCAACCAGAGAGTACGGACGCGAGCGTTGCGCAACATGGGCACGCCGGGACTGTCGGCTTTGCGCCGTCAGAAGGCGGCGCCGGCGGGCCGCTCTGCAACGGCCGATTGAGCTTTACTCTTCAGGCGCGCAGACTGCGGACGTTCCTTTGAATTTCCGAAGAGCGTCTTCATACTCCTGGCGGGCGCATTCTATCCGGTCGGGAGTCGCTTCGTAATAGGCGGTGGTCGCACGGCTTAGCTCGAAAAGAATTTCGTGCCCTACCGTTCGCGTGTGCGAAACCTGCACGGTGACGCTCCCCGCGGCGCCTTCCAAAGAATCGGTCATGATCTACAGTAACGGTACATCAGGCGATTGGACTGTTTTTTCACGTACGCATCACCCGCTCAGTGTGCGGTAATTCGCTGAGTAAGACCTTCGGGCGTGGTTAGCTGGTTTAAGACGCCATGCGCGGGCGAAGCTCTGCTCCGCGGGATCCCCGAACCTCATGCAGGCATATCCGCGCCCCCAATTGCAACGTACTGACTGGTCGAGTCTGGACGGAGAATGGGAATTTTCGATCGATCGCGAAGGGACTTGGATCACACCCGATCAACCGGCTTTTGAGGCCCGAATTCGCGTGCCGTTTTCGCCCGAGAGCACAGCCAGCGGCATCGGCGATACGGGTTTTTATCCCGCATGTTGGTATCGGCGCGAGTTTGAAGCCCGTCGTGCGGAGCATGCAGGCCGTTTGCTTTTGCATTTTTGCGCCGTCGACTTCGCCGCCAAAGTATGGGTCAACGGAGCACTTGCTGCTACTCACGAAGGCGGCTACACCCCATTTACGGCCGACGTGACGGAGTTGCTACTGGAAGACGGGCGGCAGCAGCTTGTGGTTCAAGCCTTCGACGATCCGTCGAACCTCTCCAAGCCGCGTGGAAAACAGGATTGGCAGCTGCATCCTCATTCGATTTGGTATCCCAGAACCACGGGAATCTGGCAGACCGTTTGGCTGGAGTGGGTCCCGCCGTCCTACATTTCGCGCATCCTTTGGACACCCAACCTGGAGCGTTGGGAGCTGGGCCTCGAGGTCTGGACTAAGGGAGACTTGCGCGATGGTTTATGCTGCAATGTTCAACTCAGGGTCCCAGGCAAGTTACTGGCGTCAGATTCATACGTGGTCATTGCCGGCGAAGTGCACAGGCGTATTGCCCTGTCCGACCCCGGCATCGATGACTATCGGAACGAGCTTCTCTGGAGCCCCGCGACGCCGACGCTTATTGAGGCCGATTTGCGCTTGGAAACGTCCTCCGGCGAGCTCATCGATGCGGTGCAAAGTTATACGGCGCTGCGACAGGTGGGCGTTCAGGGAGAAAAGTTTCTTTTGAACAACCGCCCTTATCCGCTGCGTATGGTGCTGGATCAGGGATACTGGCCTGAAACCGGATTAACTGCGCCAGACGACGATGCTTTGCGCATGGACATCCAGTTAGCGAAAGCGATGGGTTTTAACGGGGTCCGCAAGCACCAGAAGATCGAAAGCGAACGGTATCTTTATTGGGCTGACCACCTTGGGTTGGTGGTTTGGGAAGAGATGCCGAGCGCGTACCGCTTCACGCTCGATTCGATCAACCGGGTCACGCGCGAGTGGAGCGATGCGATTCAGCGCGATATGAATCATCCGTGCATCGTGGCCTGGGTGCCGTTCAACGAATCCTGGGGCGTGCCCGACCTGCCGAACAGCCCGACGCAGCGGCATTACGTTCGCGCGCTTTATCACTTGACCAAAACGCTTGATCCTACGCGTCCGGTGATAGGGAATGACGGATGGGAAAGCGTTGCCACCGATGTTGTGGGTATCCACGATTATGACGATCAACCGGTAAGCATACTTGCGCGCTACGGCGGTAATGACCTGCCTCTCGTTCTGAAGCGCGAGCGGCCGGGCGGCAGGCTTCTCGCACTGGACGGGGACTCTCAAGAACAGCCGATCATGCTTACAGAGTTTGGCGGTATTGCGTTTTCGCGCGAAAAAGCCGGTACCTGGGGTTACTCGCGCGCGCGGGATGAGGAGGACTTTGCCAACCGCTACCGTGAGCTGCTCCGGGCCGTTCGCGCCATTCCGATCTTCGCGGGTTTTTGCTATACCCAGTTCACCGACACATATCAGGAGACCAATGGCCTTCTATTCGCCGACCGTACGCCCAAGTTCCCGTTGGACGAGATCGCGGTTGCCACCAGTGGTCCTCAGGCAGCGCACGATTTGCGGCTTCAAGCCGAATGGCGCGAGCGCCTGATGGATACGCAGCGCATGCAGTATCGCGTCCCGTCCGAAGATCACCGGACCAAGCATGAGCCCCACTAATCCGCTGTTCCATTCGTTCTGGATGGCGGGTTTCGAGTGCTCGTGCCATATCAACTCCAAGGGCGTCCGCCTGGATATGACGGCCGCTGTGCAGCACGATCGCTTCTGTGCGGCCGACTACAGGCGATTGCGTGAGGTGGGGATCTGCTCGGCGCGCGACGGCCTGCGCTGGAACCTGATCGAGCGCGCCGGGGACTACGACTGGTCCTCGTGGATTCCCATGCTGGAGGCAGCCCGCGCAGAGCAAATCCAGGTGATCTGGGACCTGTTTCACTACGGATGGCCCGACAGTATAGAGATCTTCTCCCCATCGTTCGTCGATCATTTTGCGCGCTTCTGCGGCGCCGCGGCGCGAGTGTTTCGAGAGCACTCAGACCAAACCGCTATTTATTCGCCGATGAACGAGATCTCGTTCTTCGCGTGGGCAGCCTGCCGCGAACTGATCTTCCCCTACGCAACCGGCCGGGATCAGGAGCTTAAAAGGCAGTGCGTACGCGCCGCGATCGCTGCCATCGAGAGCATCCGCGCCGTGGATCCTCACGCCCGGTTCGTCGCGCCCGAGCCGCTGATCCACAACGTGCCTCCCAAAGGCCGGCCCCGGTATACCGGTCCCGCCTTAGCGCAGCGGAACAGCCAGTTTGAGGCTTGGGATCTGCTTGCTGGAAGGCTTGAACCGGAGTTAGGCGGGGCCGAACGCTATTTGGATATCGTCGGGCTGAATTTCTACGCCGCGAATCAGTGGGAAGTTCCGGGAGGCCGCAAACTACATTGGGATGCCGGTTCCGACGATCCGCGATGGATGCCTTTACACCGCTTGCTGGTTGAGGTTGCACAGCGATATAAACGCCCGCTCTTTATCGCGGAGACAAGTCACTATGGCATCGGACGGGCGGCGTGGCTGAACGAGGTCGCAAGCGAAGTTCGCATCGCGCTGGACATGGGAGTCGACGTTGAGGGAGTCTGCCTGTACCCGATTCTCGACCGCTACGACTGGGAAGATAGCACGCACTGGCACAACTGCGGACTGTGGGATTTTCTGCTAACGCATTCCGGCATCTACGAGCGTTCCCTCAACGAGCCATACGCCCAGGCGTTAGTGGAGGCGCAGAAGTTGGTGAGTTCTCCTGAAGCCTGCACGGAACGATCCTGATGCGTGCTACAGCCGTGCGCCCGCGAAGTTCATCTGAACCGCACGGGCGCCGGACCATCTGAGGCAGCTTGCCGAATTTATTGCACTGGAGATGTCTCAAGCCGCTCCGGTCCGCGTAAAGCGACCGAAAACGTCGGGGCCTGATCCTTCAACTCCTGGATCCTTTCTACCGCTCGTTTTCCGGCTAAAAAGGCATGATCCGAATTGTAGTATTCCCACTCGCTATACCTGCCGGCCAGAATGATGTCTCGCTCTTCAAGCCATTTTCGGATCGTCTTCACTGCCTCCGCGCGCGCATGATCGTAGACGACATATGCGTATGGAAGGTCGCACTGGGCGGTCACCAGGATAGGATCATCTTTGGCGATGAGCCCCACTTTGCGGCACTCGTCAATGCATCGCTCGACCAGTTCGTCGCCGTCACACGGTAACGGCTTGTACTGCGAATACGTAATCTCGCACGTCAGGCCGAACCCGCCTGCTGGGTTGCAATGCGGACTCGCGTTACCCTGCACAAAGATGCGATGGAAGACCGTATCTTCGGGATAGTAGATCCAGTGTTTTTCAGTCAGGTTTTCGCGGCCCACGCCGATGTGAACACAACGTACGGATACGTTCCGCAGCCGAGCCGCGGCGGCGCGGATCGAAGCCGGGGCCTCCTCTCCGATTTGCCGGATGAGCGTTGGAAGGGGCATGGTACTGATGAGGTGGTTGTAACGCAACACTTCGCCGTTCGCCAGCCTGATCGTGTGTTTTGCCGGAGTGACCTGCTGCACGCGGGAGCCAAGCCGCAATTCGCATTTCAGATAGGGCGTCCACGCATCCATCAATGCTTGAAAGCCGCCGCGTAGCGGATATCCGAAGCGAGCATTTGGCCCCATGGGTTTAGGAGATGGCGACAACGCCCCTTCAATCATCTCTTCGAGATCCGGCAGCGGCACGCGCCCACCCAGCCAGGACGTCTCCATTTCGTTCAAGGGAACCGACCATAACTTTCGGTTGTATGGAATCGCAAAGTGCTTCGCAATTCCCGCTCCCCACACCTGGTAAATGAATTCTTCGAAGTTGCGGGGCTTCTCGGCGCGCAGCCCTGTCTCGCTCTTCTGCACAAGCGGAGCGGAGGCTTCCAGAACGCCGTCACCACAGCAGTCCTTAAGGGTATGGCATACGCTGCCGTTGCCGTTAGTTGCGTTTGCACCGTTTCCGTTGGTTCCGTTTGCACCGTTGCCGTTGGTTCCGTTGGCGCCGTTCCCGGGTGCGTGGCCGTTGCTCGCCACCGGCGCTTTGGCTGGTTTCAGAGACCCGTAGCGCGCCTCAACTGCGCCCACAATGCACTCGCGGATCACCTGAGCGGGCAATCCGTAAAGCGACCCTTGAAACGGATATCGCGTGTAGACGTTTTTGCTATAGATCCATGCTTCGCGGTCCTGCCAATGCACGTTGTCTCCGAGCAGCATCTGATAAAGCTGATGCACATACGGGTCGGCGGAAAACATGATGTGACCGGCGTAATCAAATGTGAAGCCGTCCGCTTCGATGGAACGGCACCAGCCGCCCACGCGGTCATTCTGCTCAATCAGGATCGAATCCGCGCCCGCATGAAAAGCCGCACTCAGGCCGGTGGGTCCGGCGCCGACCACAATCGTATCTGCTTGCCGTGACTCTTTGCGGCTCACCTGATGGGCGCCGATAGTCTCTGCGATCAGCTCCTCCATCGCGGCTACGGTTCGGTCCCACGATGTGTTCTTCAGAACCTCCTTCATGCGCAAGGTCCTGGCCTGGCGTTCGTCTGCTCCGGCTGCAAGCGCCAATTCACATGCGGTTATGAATTCCTCTGCCGTCGCTCCCAGGTAGACTATGTCTCCGTATGGTTCGGCCACGTCTGTGATCGGCGTGCTCACGATCATCTTTTCCGCGGCCATGTACTCCAAGGTTTTCGTCGGGCTTATAAATTTCGTCGAAGCGTTTCGCGCAAACGGCAACAAGCAGACGTCCCATCCGCTTACATACGCCGGCAGTTCCGCATAGCTCCGCTGGCCCAAATAGTGCAGGTTGGGCGCTTGCGGCAGCGACTTATTGTCGATTTTGACCACTGGCCCGACCATTACGATTTGCCACTCCGGGTGGCTCGTAGCTAGCGACTCAAGTAGCTTCAGATCCAATCGCTCATCCAGCACTCCAAAGAATCCGAGCTGCGGGTGAGAGAGCGACGCCTGATCTTTCGGCGGCTCTGCATCTTTTGCTTTCGCGAAATGAGCTGCATCCACGCTGCTTGGGAAACAATGTACCGCCCGATGGCGTTCTTTCTTGGCGCGATACAAACTGGGTCCGCCGGTAAATACAAGATCGGCGCGATCCAACAACTCCTGTTCCCGCTGGGTCAACTCCGGCGGCGCGCCTAAAAATCCGGAAAGCTCGTCCATGCAGTCGTAGATAACGGCGCGCGGCTTTAGCCCATCTGCGAGGCGGATCGCCATTGGCGTGTAAAACCACAGAATATAGCCGGACGTTCCGTGCTCGGCGATTAATTGCGACAGCATCGGCTGCAAGTACCGCATTTGTTCATCGTGAAAGCCGGGCGCGGTGCACGGTGTTTTCGGCCGGCATACAGTAACGTTGGGCCCGGGCTCGGAATACTCCCATTCCTTGCGATGTTCATCGAAGACCGGCTCTTCGATGAAGTAGACCTTGTGAGTCTTTGCAAGCCGCGAGAGCAAGTGCTGCGGCCTTTGATAAACAAAGTCCCACCGTAAGTGTGAAAAGGCGATGATGGCTGGTTTCGTGTTCATGGTTCCTTGCATTGGAGGATGGCGCTCCCGTGTGTCCTGAGATGTGCAGTAATCCAGCCGTTGTGCATGTTGGCGCATTCGCGGCGTAATTCTGCGCGGGTAGCGACACACATGGCGGGGACTAGACCAAAGGTCCTGTATAAGACCTTCACTGCTCCAGACAGTTTGGAAGAAAAAGGCCCCTCAACCGGCGTGAGCCGCTCGAAAAAACGAACTGCAGCCACCCGGAAAACGAACGGCAGCCTACCCGAAAAAACGAACTGCAACGTCGAAAACGGCCTCTAACGCCATCTCGCACGGCCTACCCGTGAGAGCGTGTGACCGGGCAAGTTCAGGCAACATAGCGGGGCAGATTTCATCGTCAGGAGATCGGCCGCAACTCGAAGCGCAAGGCAAAATGGTTGAGAGTCGACGGCAGAGCACGGTTCTTATCGACACAACACGGTCTCCGCAAGTGAATCTCAGTGTTGCTCAAAAGGTTCCGAATCACCTCGGTCGTGAGCAGGAGAACCAGTTCGCGTCCAGGACAGGCGGCGGAGCCTTCGCTGAAGGGAATCAATCCGTCGCGATGGGGCGCGTCGCCGTCTCTCCACAATTGCGGAGAAAACTGGTCCGCGTACGCCAGGCGTTCATCGTCGCGATGAAAGAATGGGGTAAAAATCGCGACGGTGGTTCGGGCAGGCATTATTCCTGTGCGCCAATGCGTTTCCGTGTCTGTCTCCCGGAGGACCAGAGGCGTCGTGGGCCACAAGCGTATCGCATCCAGGACCGCCGCCCGCAAGAAAGGCAGAAAGTGCTCTCCTCGGCTTGTTGCAATCTCCTCGCGCGCCAGCTTCATCTCATTCGGATGCGAAGCCAACAACGCGAGCGTTCGAAACGCTGCCATCCCCGCGGCGTCGAATGCGAAGAGCCATTGCGGAATTTGCTGTTCGGGATGAGTTATGCCCGTGATCGGGATATGCGGCGCCGCGGCGACGAGACTTTCCGGCTCTGCAATTCGCAAATATGCGTCGATCCGGTTCAGCAACTCCCGCCGAAGCCTCGGGTTTTGTGGAATTAAGAACGCCCAATTGGCTGCATGACGAAGCCGGCTCATCACGGATGAGAGTCCCTCATCGTCGCGCGCGGCCTTTCCGAAAATTACCTGCCGCACGATTCGAAACCACACGCCGGCGAAGTGGTTCCATGTCAATTCGGTCCGAGAGCGCATCCCGTATAGCTGACCCAACTCCGACGCTACCGTGCGTGAAAACGCTCCGGCCAGGCGATGGACGGGCTGGCATGTTTCGAGCACAGTTTCGTTGAAGCGCCGGCGCTCCTGCCGCTCCTCGCCACGCGAGATCAGCGAACCCTTCGGCTCAAAATGAGCGAGCGCGGCCGTCTTCTCCGGGGTCGCGGTGGCGAACGGTTCTGGCGTTTCAGCAAGCACCCGGTTTACGTCGACCGGCGCAAATAGCAGAGCGACCCGTCTTCCCATGATGTGAAGCAGCAGAGGACCGGTTCCATATTTCCGCCGCAGACGCTGCATTCTCTGTTTAGCTCGCCGGTCGATATCGAGACGGCCGGCAAGGCTCATGACCGCTGGACGCCGGACGATCGCGCCTTTGGCAACGGTGGGAAGAAAGACTTCCAACGCAGTCAGAACTGTGTCGGTCAATGTCGCACGTGGGATCAGATTCGAACCGGCAATGCCACACCCAACTGTCCGGTCGTGAACCACCAGCTTTGGCATGGCCGCGAACGCTGCAAGCGATGGACCGCTCTGCCGCAAGAACGCCGCATGCCGGGGCTCGCAATTGTGGCGCATCAGAGTGAAACGTGCGAATCGCTCTACTTGGGCTTTATATGCGTGTGCATCATCCCGGTCGGCGCGCGTGCTGCGTGGACAACGATTTGCGCCAGCGACTGCCGGTGCGCGAATCCCCATTGGAGGTTCGTATGCACGCCATCAGGCATGGACAAAATCCCCATTCCCGAACAGGACGTTGTAGCGCTCGATAGCGTCGGATCCGACGTCAGCGGATTGCGCGTTCTCATCGTTAACGTATTTGCGATCGCGCGCCCGTCCGGCGAATGGATGCTCGTTGACTGCGGTCTGCCGCACCAGGACAGCCGCATTCGCCGTTGGACGGAAGAGCAGTTTGGAAAGGGGGCGCGCCCCGAAGCCATCCTGCTGACTCACGGCCACTCCGATCACACCGGCTCAGTCGAAGATCTGGCAAGTCAATGGGACGTGCCTGTTTATGCGCATCCGCTCGAGCTTCCGTATGTTACCGGCCAAAAGAGCTATCCGCCGCCCGACCCGAGCGTGGGAGGGGGGTTGATGAGCCTGCTTTCGAAGCTGTTCCCGCGGGACCCTGTGGATCTTGGGTCACGCGCGCGACCATTGCCCGAAAGTGGCGAAGTTCCAGCGTTTCCGGAATGGCGCTGGATCCACACGCCCGGCCACACACCGGGCCATGTCTCCTTCTTTCGGGAACTGGATCGGCTGCTGATCGTCGGAGATGCGCTATCCACCACCAAGCAAGAATCCTTCATGGCTGTAGCCCTGCAGAGCCCGGAAATACACGGGCCGCCTGCCTACATGACGACGGATTGGGATCGCGCCCGAGAATCGGTCGAACAACTTTCTACGTTGCGGCCGCAAACCATCGCCGCGGGCCACGGCCGCCCACTTTCCGGGCCGGATGTGGCGGACGCGCTGGCGGTTCTGGCGCGTGATTTCGATCGGGTGGCGCGCCCTACGCATGGACGTTATGTCGACCACCCCGCAGCTTAGTTTCAACGCCGGCACGGACCTGGCGGCGCCGTCGATTCCTTTCCCGATCATGCATCAGCGCTGGTGCAATCTAACGTTTCTGCACTGGCGCTTTCCGCAGAGCGTTGTGGCGAGTCTCGTGCCAGCACCGCTCGAGGTCGAAACTTTCGATGGGTCCGCCTGGGTGGGAGTCACTCCGTTCCATCTCCGGGGGCTTCGTCCACCATTCGTACCCGAACTGCCGTGGCTCTCTTCTTTTCCGGAAACGAATTGCCGCACATACGTTAGAGGGCCCGACGGCCAATCCGGCGTTTGGTTTTTCTCGTTGGATGCGGCGCGCCTCGCCGCTGTTGTGGGAGCGCGCCTCGGGTTCGGGCTTCCTTATTTCTGGTCGCGGATGCGCGTCGAGCGAACTGCGGGCCTGATGCGTTATCGAAGCGATCGCCGGTGGAGTCGCACTGCAGCGTTCACTCGCATCGCGATTCAGCCCGGTGACCCCATTGTGCCCGGCGAACTAGAGTTGTTTCTCACGGCTCGGTACCGGCTCTATTCCTTCATCGCAGGCCGTTTGACGTATACAAGCGTCGAACATGCTCCCTGGCCGTTATACAGTGCGCATATCGTCCGGCTCGAACAGACCCTTGTCAAAGCAGCGGGACTACCGCAGCCCCAGCATGCCCCGATCGCGCATTTTTCCCCGGGCGTCGCCGTACGGGTTG
>DATAUH010000357.1:0-21641 GCA_036268375.1 Bryobacteraceae bacterium
GACTTGCGCCACATACGCCAAGCTGACGCCGGGGCACGTGAACTGGTTCAGCAGCATTCACGAAGCGGACGCGTGGCTGCGTCGTGATGAGCTTCTGCTGGATGGTAAAGCGCTGATGAGCGCGGCTGAGGTTCCGATTCGCGGCCGCCATAATATCGAGAATGTGCTCGGGGCAGCGCTAGCCGCGGCGCGGGCCGGGGTTTCGCACGATGCAATCGCAACCGCAGTGCGTACGTTTCGGGCGGTGGAGCATCGGCTGGAGTTTGTACGGAAGGTGGACGGAATCGATTTTTACAACGATTCGAAGGCCACTAGCGTCGACGCAACCCTCAAAGCGCTCGACGCTTTCAGCGGAGGGCTGTGGGTGATTCTGGGCGGCAAGGACAAGGGCTTGGACTACGCGCCGCTACGCACTCCACTGATGCAAAAGGCGCGCGGCGTGTTGCTGATCGGCGCGGCGGCGATGAAGATCGCGGAGCAGTTGCAAGGCGCGGCGCCGGTGGTCGATCTAAAAACGATCGACGCAGCGGTGCAACACGGCTTCACGCATGGCGCGAACGGCGACACGGTGCTGCTCGCGCCCGCGTGTTCCAGCTTCGATCAATTCCGCAGCTACGAGCATCGCGGCGAAACCTTCAAGCAGTTAGTGAACGCTTTACAACCGAAGAACTGATATGGCGCAACGGCTCAAAACAGACTGGATTCTCTTCGCCACGGTGGTGATCATGGCCGCGTTCGGAGTGCTGATGCTCTACAGCGCGTCGTCGATCATGGCGGACCTCAGCCCGCGGTATCACTCGAGCTGGTACTTCGTGCTGCGGCAATTGGCCTGGGGCGTCGTGGCGGTCACAGCGATGATGGCGCTGAAGCGCATGCACTACCGAAACTACCAGTCACCGACGGTGGCGTTTGGCGCGATCGGCGTGGCGCTGATTCTGCTGGCGGCCGTGTACTTCGTCGATGCGGAACACCATCGATGGCTGCGCATCGGCCCCGGTGGTCTGCAGCCTTCGGAGCTGGCCAAACCGGCGCTCGTGATCTTTCTTGCATTTTTCGTGACGTGGCGCGGACGGGCGATCAACAATCCGCGGTACACGTTGATACCGGCTGCGTTGGCGGTTGGGCTGGTAATTTTCGCGGTGGAAACGGCGGATTTGGGGACGGCGGTGGTGCTTGGCCTGGCCGCGATGAGCGTGTTTTTTGTGGCGGGTCTCGAGTGGCGCTATTGTCTGATCGCGGCTGGCATCGCGGTGTTGGGTTTGGGCGTGTCGATCGCGAAGGAACCTTACCGCTTGGGACGGCTGGTGCGACACTACGATCCGAAGTTTGAATTCGTCAGCAAGTTCGATAAGGCCGGACGCATCAAGGCGTGGGCCGAGCAATCGCTGCGTACACGTGACACCAACTATCAGCAGGAGCAATCGGAAATCGCGGTGGGCGCCGGCGGCGTCACCGGCGTGGGCCTGATGAACGGCCGGCAGAAGTTGCTGTATCTGCCTGAGGCTCACACCGATTTCATCTTCGCGATAGTGGGCGAGGAGATCGGTATGATTGGATCCGTTGCCGTGCTGGCGGGGTTCGTTATCATCCTGTGGCGCGGTTTGCGCGCGGCATTTCGCATTCGCGACGACTTCGGCCGCTATCTAGCGCTGGGCGTCACTGTGATTATCGTGGCCCAAGCGTTCATGAACATCAGTGTCGCGGTGGGAATGGGGCCCACCAAGGGAATCCCTCTGCCGCTGATCAGCTACGGCGGCAGTTCGCTGTTTAGCACGCTGGCGCTTTTGGGAATTCTGATGAATGTAAGCGAGCATGCGGGCTAGCGAGTAAACCATGCCGGATGGCCGCGACTCCAGATCCTCGCAGCTTCAACAGCCGGCTTCTGCACGTCCATTTTTGATGGCGGGCGGCGGCACGGGCGGCCACATCATTCCTGCGCTCGCTGTGGCGCGCGAACTGCGGCGGCGCGGGCGGCATGTGTTCTTCGTGGGGACAGAGCGCGGGCTGGAAGCCAAGTTGGTTCCGGCGGATGGTTTCGAGTTGAAGAGGATTTCGATTGGCGGTTTGAATCGCGTCGGATTCCTGCAAAAGCTGAAAACGCTGCTGCAATTGCCGTTTGTGACTCTGGGTTGCCTCAAGTATGCGCCCGCGGCCGCGTTCAGCATGGGCGGGTACGTCGCGGGACCGCCGGTTCTGGCTTCGATTCTGCGCCGCACGCCGATTGTGGTGATGGAACCAAACGCCGTAGCTGGGTTTACCAACCGCATGATTGGCCGGTTTGTTTCGAGGGCGCTTCTGTCGTTTGAAGAGACGGCGCGCTTCTTTCCGCGTGGGCGAACGGAGATTACCGGCGTGCCGGTGCGCGAGGAGTTTTTTCGGATTCAACCGAGGCCGCGGGGGGCGGCGCTGCAGTTGCTGATCACGGGCGGTAGCCAAGGCTCGCGCACGCTCAATCGCGCGGCACGGGAGAGTTGGCAGCGATTTCGTGACGCAAATTTTCCCGTTTCCATCGTGCATCAGACGGGCCCGCGGGACTTCGAGGAGACCCGCGACGAATTCGCCAAGTCGGGCCTGGAGGGTCAGGTGATGCCATTCATTGCCGATATGCCACAGGCCTTTGCGGCTGCCGACCTGATCATCTGCCGCGCGGGCGCCAGTACGGTGTCAGAACTGGCCGCGGCGGGCAAACCATCGATACTGGTCCCGTTTCCGTTTGCCGCGGATGACCATCAAACGCACAACGCGGCCGCCATGGAGCGCGGGGGCGCGGCGCGCATGATTCGCGATTCTGAGTTCACCGGGCAGAAGCTGTTTGAAATTGTAATGGAACTTGCTGGGAGTCCTGAAACACTGGAACAGATGGCAACGGCAGCGCGCCGATTCGCCAAACCGGATGCGGCCCGGCGGGCTGCGGACATTTTAGAGGAGACGGCGCGCGCATAAGCCAAAAATCGATTGACACTGGACGCGTGAGCCGAAACAATACGGTAAATAAATGTTTTTTCGCAGGCAGCATCTGCACTTCGCGGGGATTGGCGGGATCGGGATGAGCGGAATCGCCGAAGTGTTGCTGAACCTCGGGTACACCATTTCGGGTTCGGATCTGAAGCTGTCGCCCATCACCGAACGCCTGGCGTCCATGGGCGCGCGGATTTTCGAAGGGCATGAGGCTTCGAACGTCACGGGCGCGCGTGCGTTAGTCGTGAGCTCGGCCGTGGATGAGCAGAATCCAGAGGTACAGGAAGCCCGGCGGCTGCAGATTCCGGTGATCCCGCGCGGCGAACTGCTGGCCGAGTTGATGCGGCTGAAATACGGCATTGCGGTGGCCGGCAGTCACGGCAAGACCACAACCACGTCGATGACCGCGACCATCCTAAACCACGCCGGCCTCGATCCGACGGTAGTGGTTGGAGGCCGCGTCGGATCGATGGGCGGATCGAACGCGCGCGTGGGGCACAGCGATTTTCTGGTGGTGGAATCGGACGAAAGCGATGGCTCTTTCCTGAAGCTTTCACCCATCATCGCAGTGGTGACTAACATCGACCGCGAGCACCTGGACCACTATCCGACGCTCGAAGATATCGAGGCGGCGTTCATCGAATTCGTCAACAAAACGCCGTTTTACGGCTCGTGCATCGTGTGTCTGGACGATCCGAACGTGCAGGCGATCATCCCATCGATGAAGCGTCGCATTGTCACTTATGGCACAACCGCACAGGCGGACATGGAGGCGACGGACATCGCGTGCGGGCATTTCGCCAGTGATTTTCGGATGACCTATCGCGGGGAAGACCTGGGGCGGTTTCATTTGGCGGTCCCAGGGCGTCACAACGTACTGAACGCGATGGCCGCGGCATGCGTGGCCCTGCAGGTGGAAGTGAAGCCGGACCAAATTCGCGAGGGCCTCGCGTCCTTCACGGGCGTCGACCGGCGCTTTCAAATCCGCGGCGAAGAGCGGGGCGTCACCGTGGTGGATGATTACGGCCACCATCCCACGGAAGTTCGCGCGACACTCGAAGGCGCGCGTATGTGCGGTTTCCGCCGCATACACGTGCTGTTTCAACCGCACCGCTACACACGCACCGCGCACTTGATGGATGAGTTTGCGCGTGCGTTCAATCAAGCGGATTCGCTGTTTGTGATGGATATCTATGCGGCGTCCGAAAAGCCGATTGAAGGCGTGACCGCCGAAGCGCTGGTCGATCGCATCCGGCAGTTTGGGCATCGTGGCGTAGAGTATGTGGGGACGCTCGCGCGCGGAGTGGAAGCGCTGGATCGAGTAGCGGGTGATGGAGACCTGGCGCTCACCCTGGGCGCCGGCAATGTGTATCAGGCGGGCGAAATGCTGCTCCAGAAGCTGCGGGGCAAAGGCTGATGGCGCGCGACAAGAAACACCCGCAGCCGATCCGTTGGCGGCTTTGGCTGAGCGCGGGTGTTTTCGTGGCTATCGCAGGCTCCACCGCATTCGCCGCGGTGAAGGTGCGGGAGCACGTGCTGAGCGACCCGACATATCTCTTTTCACGCGATAACAAAGAGGCGCTTTTGATCCAGGGCATGGTGTATACGCCGCGATCAAAGGTGATGCGCGTGTTCGCGAGCGACTTCGGGCATAGCGTCTTCGCGATTCCGTTGGACGAGCGGCGGCGCCGCCTGCTGGCCATCGATTGGGTGGAAGACGCATCCGTCGCACGCATCTGGCCTGACCGTCTGATCGTGCGTTTGCGTGAGCGCAAACCCGTAGCGTTCGTTTTCTTTCGTTCCGGCGTGACGCTGATCGATCGGCATGGTATGCTGCTCGATCAGCCGCCGCAATCTCAATTCACCTTTCCCGTCCTCAGCGGCGTGCGCGAAGACGAAACCGAAGATCAACGCGCCGAACATGTGCGCGCCATGCTGCATGTGCAGGAGGACTTGGGCTATTTGGCAAAGGACGTCTCGGAAATCGATGCCAGAGATCCCGACAACATCCGCATCGTGGCAAAAGCGGGAAATCGCGCCGTGGAACTGACCTTGGGCGACTCCAATTTCGCTTCGCGCTATCAGAACTTTCTGGCGCATTTCGCCGAGATCGATAAGCATTCGCCAGGCGTGAGGTCATTCGATCTGCGAATGGACGATCGCATCACCGCAAAGGAGAGCGAACCGCCGGCGGCTCCCAAGCCCGCGTCGCGAGCGGCGGCGAAAGCAGTCAAGCCAGGAACCAAACCGGCAGCAAAGAAGTAAGGAACATGGCAGGCAAACCGATTTACGGAGTGGGACTCGACGCAGGCAGCCGCCGTACGCGCATGGCCGTCTTGGTTTTGGAAGGCGAGAGCGTCCGTTTTCTGGGCTACGGAGCGTCCGAATCGTATGGGTGGCAAAAGGGGCGCATCGGAGATCAAGGTGCGGCGGCGGAGTCTATTCTGATTGCGCTACGCGAGGCGGAAGCCACGTCGGGCGTTTCGCTCGAAGGCGTAGTTGTGGGAATGGGCGGGCCGACGGTGCGCGGCGCCAATGCGCGCGGCGTGCTGGAGTTGGGCTTCGTGCGCGAGATTGAGCAGTATCATGTCAACCGGGTGGTGGATCGCGCTACGCGCGTGCAGTTGCAGGAAGACCGCATGGTGCTGCAGATGTTTCCGCAGGATTTTGTAGTGGACGATCATCCGGGGCACCGCGATCCCCGCAAGATGCTGGCCTCGCGGCTGGAGATGAACGTTCATCTTTTGACCGCGTCGATTCAGGAGCACAACACGCTCATCGGCGCGGTGAATCAGGCGCATTTAGCGGTGGAAGAAACGATTTTTGAAGCGCTGGCGGCCTCCTATGCCGCGGTAATGCCGGAAAATCGCAGGCAGGGGATCGCGCTGATCGATATCGGCGCCGAATCGACGGAGATGGCGATTTACTACGGCGACGCGATGCAGCTTTGCTCCGCCATGCGCATCTGCGGCGACCACTTCACGCGCGATTTGGCCCAGGGGCTGTGTATTGGCTACGACGAAGCGGAGCAAGTGAAGCTGGAATACGGCGGCGCCTCGCCCGACACGTGCCCGGAGAACGTGGTAGTGGAACTACCAATTCCGGAGAACCGCGAATCGCGCGACGCGCACCGCAAGTTCATCAATCAGATTCTGGCGGCGCGCGCCAATGAGCTATTTCAATTTGTGCGCACGGAACTGGGGCGCGTAGGCATGGACCGCGCGTTGATCGGCGGCGTGTTCCTGACAGGCGCGGCGGCGCAATTGCCGGATCTGTGCGATGTAGCGGAGCGCGTCCTGCAATGCCAGACGCGTTTTGGCATTCCGCTGGGAATTGACGGGTGGCCCGAGGAGTTAAACGGTCCGGAGTGGACGACGGCGGCGGGTTTGGCGATGTATTCGGCGAAATTAAAGGTGCAGGCCGTGCGGCAGCGCGAGAACGCAGGCTGGCTCGGCAAGATTTTACGTTAGAGGTGGGCGACATGGCGCTGATGGATTCCAAGAACGACGGTCTGAAGTACGAAATTGAAGAAGAGCCGTTTGGCGGCGCGCGGATCAAAGTGATCGGCGTGGGCGGCGGCGGGTCGAACGCGGTGGCTCGCATGATGGAACAGGGCCTTCGCGGGGTGGAGTTTTACGCAATGAATACGGACCTGCAGGCGCTGAACGCCTGTCCGGCGCCGAATAAATTGCAGCTCGGCGCAAAGATGACCGGCGGACTGGGTGCGGGCGCCAATCCCGAAATCGGCCGCCAGGCAGCGCTGGAGGCGACGGATCGGATCGTCGAGATCCTGCAAGGTGCGGACATGGTGTTCGTCACGGCGGGATTCGGCGGCGGCACCGGCACAGGCGCGGCGCCGGTGATTGCGTCGCTGGCAAAAGAGCTGGATGCGCTCACAATTGCCGTTGTGACACGCCCGTTCGCATTCGAAGGCCGCAGGCGCATGAAGGTAGCGGACGAAGGGCTGGCGCGTTTGGCATCGAACGTCGATACCGTCATCGCCATTCCCAACGAGCGGCTGCTTGCGCTATTGCCGGAGACGGCGAGTGTCGTTGAAGGATTCCGCACGGCGGACGATATTTTGCGTCAGGCGGTGCAAGGCATCAGCGACATCATCGTCACGCCCGGTTTGATCAATCGCGATTTTTCTGACGTGCGCGCCACCATGACCGGCATGGGTTACGCAATGATGGGCACAGCTGCCGCACGTGGCGAAAACGCCGCGGTCGAGGCCGCGAAGGCCGCCATCAGTTGCCCCCTGCTAGAGGACACGCAGATTGCGGGCTCCCGCAGCATCCTGATCAATATCACCGGCTCGTCTTCGCTCAGCTTGCGCCAGGTGAGCGCTGCGTGCAACATCATTCGCGACGCTGCCGAATACGACGACGTGCAGATCAATTTTGGCGTAATCGTAGATGAAGAGCTGGGCGACGCGGTGAAAATCACGGTGATCGCGACCGGTTGCCAGCCCGATTCCGTACCGGTGGGCGACTTGCGCAGCCAATTGGCGGCTACTATTTCCGGACCATCGATCGTGGTGCAATCGCCGCAGATTGTTCCGCCGCTAGTCGCGGCCGCCCATTCGTATCAAGCGCTGGTGCCGATGCCGGTGGCTGTACCGCCCCCGCCAAAGCCCGAACTCGCGCCGGTCGAAATGGTGGAAGCGTACGTGGAACCGGAGCCCGACCCCGAGCCGGTTCTAATCGCCGAAGCCGAACCGATGCTGGATCTGGACGATCTGGACACGCCGGCTTATCTGCGCCAAGGCCGCTTGTTGAATTAACAAAGCAGGCTGGTCTTGGCTGGCCTGCGATACGCACGGAGTGCGAACTGCGTTTGGCGGGGTAGCGCACAATTCCACCCGCCATGTGCCACTATATTATTTATGCTTTTTGAGGCCGATAAGGTGATGTTCGAGATCTATCGCGAGACGGAATACACGGGCCGCTATCGCGTGGTCTACTTTACCGAACTCCAGGATCACAATAAGGAGACCGAGATCAATCACGCTATGGCGGGCGAGCATTTCTACGATGGCTTCGTCAAGAATTTCCGTAAAGAAGAAGCCAAGGAAATTATCGAGAGCCTGCTGAACCGTCTCAACAACGGCGAGCGTTTCGAAGCCGCTGAGGTGGAGCGCGCCCTCGGCGAGCACATGGCCTGAGGCCGTGCACATTACACGATATCCGAGTCTCACGGAACAGCAATTCCTAGGCTGCGTGGCAGCCTTCGCCGATGCATTGGCAGGCGAATTGAACGCGGCTAGTGCCTCGTTGAGGCGGCTGGAGGGGCGGCGCAAAGGCTCGGCGTTTGCGTTTGAAATGACGCTCGATTCGCACCGGTACGGAGCGCTGATTGTGATGGACCGATGGTTGTCGCTCGCTGCCGCATTCGGTGCGCACTTGCAGAGTCCGCTGGCGAACGCTGCGCCGGAACGAGTGGCCGGTGCGGAACGCGTACTAACAATGGCGAATCAGGTGGTGGATTCAGCCGATCACTACGACCCTTCCGTGGTGGAAGCGGCGCTAATGGCGTTTCAGACCGTGAGCCAGACGTTTGCTGAAGAGCGCAAATCGGCAGACGACAATGCGAAGCTAGGGCCGATGCTGAGCGAGGATTTTACCAGCGCGCGCCGCATTTTCAGCGAAGATTTGGCCGCGCGTTGAGGAACGGTGATGCTTCGATTGGTATGGCTGTTGGCGCTCCCGCTTGCCGCGGCGGCGCAACAGATTCCGGTAAAAGCCTGCGCGGTGCTGGAAGGCAACGCTCGCGAGGGCGACTCCACCTTTAGAATTCAATCGGCGCTCGATCTGTGTAGTTCTGGACAGGCCGTGGTTTTGCGCCATGGCGAATTCGATTCGCACTCTCTAATTCTGCCGCGCGCCGTCACGCTTTTTATCAATGCCGATGCTTATTTGCGCGGTATTGGACCCTGGGACATCACGCCCGGGAGTTGCGGCGCGACGCCGAAGAAGAAAGAGGCGACCTGCAAGCCGTTCATCTTCGCGTATCAGGCGGCATTCAGCGGGGTGATGGGCAACGGAAACATCCAGGGCGACGCGCCAGAGTTGATTTCCAGCTACGAATCGCAGGGCTTCACGCTTTCCGGAGTGACGCTACGCGACTCCCGCGGCACGGCCGCGGCGATCTACAAAACGACCGGTTTTCGCTCGGAGGCGTTGACGATTCAAAGCCAGCGCGCTGGCATGCTGCTGAGCAATGCGGTAGACGCGCGCGTGAGGAACTCCTGGATTCGCGCCGAGGGCGATTCGATCGATCTGCAATCGAGCGTTCTCGGGCCGACAACGAATGTGCGACTGCGCGACATTCACACAATCGGCGGCGGTGGAATTGTAAAAGGCACGGGCAACACCGGCGATCTTCGCAATATCGACGTGGAAGGCGTTATGAGTGAGGATCCGCAAAAGACGGCGCTGGGCAACGCGCCGAAAATCTCTTACGTGATTGATCTTTCGGCGATCGCGAAGCCAGGTACACGACGTTCGTTCACGGTCTCGCCGGGCGAATCGATTCAGCGGGCAGTGGATGCGCTGCCGGTTACCGGGGGCGAGATCAGCATCAAGCCGGGTACTTATCGCGAAGTCGTGACGATTCGGAAGCCCAACGTTCGGCTGCATGGTCAGGATTCCAATCCGGCAAAGACCGTCATCGTGTTCAACAATGGTCCTGCCCACGGCGGCACTTTCGCGAGCGGAACAGTGTACGTGGAAGCGCCCAACGTTACGATCGATCACCTGACCATCGCAAACGATTTAGGCATCGGCAAAGGACAGGCGGTTGCGCTGGCTGTTACCGCCGACCGCGCGATATTTCGCGACCTTCGCATCCTAGGCGCGCAAGATACTTTGTTCGCGGCCAGTCGCTATTGCTACGGCGACTACGGGCCGTGCGAGCCTGCGCGCCAATACTTCGTTGATAGCTACATCGAAGGCAATACCGATTTCATCTTTGGAGACAGCCTAGCGGTGTTTGAACGCTGCGAATTGCACGGCGTTTCACCAGGAACCGTGATGTACACGGCGCAGAGCCGTCATACGGCGGAACAGACCGAAAGTGCGTATGTCTTCGACCGCTGCCGCCTCACGGCTGCGGAACGCACGCAAGGCTCGGTGTCGCTTGGGCGTCCGTGGCGGCCATATGCGACGGTGCTATTTCTACACGCTGCGGTTGAGGCGCCGGTAATTCCAGCTGGTTGGACGGAATGGGTGCGATTCGGCATCCCGAGTTTGCCGACGGCGTTCTACGCGGAGTTTGATTCGACCGGTCCCGGCGGAAACCCACGCGCGCGAGAGCCGCATGCGCATCAACTTACCGCGGCGGAAGCTGCTGCTTGGTCAGCCCCTGTGGTGCTGGCCGGCCGCGATAACTGGCGGCCGGAATAGCGCTGTTCATATTGAAAAACTAAACGATGGAGGGCGAAAAACTGAAGCCAGATACCTTCCGGCGCAGGGATATACTCGTGTCATGAAATCATCGTGCATGGCCTGCGCACTGGTGGTCTGCGCCGCCGGGGCAACGTTCGCCCAACCTGCAACTCGCACCAATTCCGTGATCAATGTACTCGATTACGGGGCAAAGCCCGACGGCAAAACGTCGTCCACGGCCGCTTTTCGCGCGGCCATCCAGGCGTGCGCGAAACAGGGCGGTGGCACGGTGTTTGTTCCTGCCGGCCACTATGTTTCCGGGGCCCTCGAGTTAGTGAGTAACCTGACGTTTTATGTGGATAGCGGCGCAGTGATTCGCTTCGCCACCAATCGCGAAGAGTATCCGCTGGTACAGAGCCGCTTTGAAGGCACTGAACTGCGGGCGCCCGCCGCCATGTTAGGCGGACACAATCTGGAGAACGTCACTATTACCGGGCGCGGCACGCTGCAGGCAGATAATTCGGAATGGCGCACGCTGATGATGCAGCCGCAGCACCGCACTGCGCTCACCCAGGTGCTCGATTTGCTGCAACATAAGCAGCCCGTGCCGGAAGCCACCATGCACGAGGCCGAACTGGGCCTGCGCCCCGACTTCATTCGGCCGGTCGAAAGTAAAAACATTCTGATCGAAGGCATACACATACTCAGT
This sequence comes from Bryobacteraceae bacterium, assembly GCA_036268375.1. Taxonomy (GTDB): domain Bacteria; phylum Acidobacteriota; class Terriglobia; order Bryobacterales; family Bryobacteraceae; genus PALSA-243. The sequence continues at coordinate 11,053 of DATAUH010000357.1, forward strand.
TCCCCTATGTGGGTGCTGCATATTCTCTACGATGAGAACGTCGTCATTCGAAACGTGATCGTTGAAAGTTATCCCGGCGCAAACACCGACGGTGTGGACATCGACTCGTCGCGTCATGTGCGCATTTCCGACTCCTATTTCGATACTGGTGATGATGCGATCTGCATAAAGTCTGGAAAGGATGCCGATGGTCTGCGCGTCAACCGCGTCACCGAAGATGTCGCGATTACGAACTGCACGATCCATCGAGGTCACGGCGCAGTGGTGCTGGGAAGCGAGACCTCGGGCGGCATTCGTAACGTCACTGCGAGTAACATCGTGGCTCAGGGTACGGATCGGGGTATCCGCATTAAGAGCACGCGTGGCCGCGGCGGCTTGTTGGAAAATATCCGCTTCGATAACTGGGTAATTGAAGATACTCCGAATCCGGCTATTGAAATTACAAACTATTACACGCGCGCCCCGGAGGAGCCGGTTTCCGTGCGCACGCCGATCTTCCGTAACTTTGGCATAAGCAATGTCACGATTAATCGTTGCAAGACGGCGGTGAGTATCGAAGGCCTGCCGGAAATGCCCGTGGAAGGCTTGCGCCTGACGGATGTTGTGGCTAGCGCTCAGGAAGGACTGCGCGCGTTCAATACCAAAGGTCTGGAGCTACATAACGTGCGCATCAATCCGCAGTCCGGCATACCATTCCTGATTCGCGATTCGAGCGAAGTGGACCTGGATGGCGTGCAGACGCGCAATCCGAAGTCCGATGCTCCAGTAGTGCGACTGGATCGCGTGAAACACGCTACGTTGCGCAATAGCGTAGCGTGGGAGGGTACGGGCGTATTCCTGTCCGTTGCCGGCGAGTCGCAGAACCAGGTGAAGCTGACCTCGAACGATTTCGGTTCGGCCGCGACGGCGCAGAAGACCGAGGAAGCCGACTACTGGAAGTCGATCAATACGCCTGACAAACCGGCAGCACGCAAATAAGTTGCTACCCTGCGCCGCGAATCAAAAGACGAGTCGGATCGCGGTTTCGAGCCGGCGTGGCGTGTTCGCCTGATTTCCGATCGTACCGAATGCGGTGCTGGTGGGCGTGGTGTTTGGCGGTCCGAAGGTCACGCGATTTTGTAGATTGAAGGCTTCAAACCTAATCTGCACGTACCGCTTCTCGGTAAAGCGGAAGTTCTTGTCCATCGAGAGGTCGAGTTCATTGGTGTAGTCGCGGCGCAGGTTATTGAACTGTAAGTCGAGCGTTTGAATGTTATTCGCCAGTTGCTGTGTGGAGATGATATTGAACTGCGACGTGTCAAAGGCCAAACCATTGGGCTGGTGTGGTTGTAAGTGCAGCGGACCACCGTAGTAAATGTAGTTGCCCCAGCCTATTACCGGACCAGATTGAAGCGTAAACACTCCGCTTGCCTGCCATCCTCCAACCAACGAATCCAACCAGCGCGATTGCAGATTGAGCTTGCGCCCGCGCCCGATTGGCAGTTGGTAGGTCACGGCCATGACGTTGCGCAACGGGCGGGAGTCCGACGAGATGCGCTTTTCAGGACGCGGATCCGAGGGATTGAGATACGCGAGCGTATCTTCCATGCGGTTCCAAATAAAGTTATTGATCAGAATCAGCCCGTTGCCGTAGCGCTTCTGCAGACGAACATTGAGGCTTTCGTAATATCCGCTGCCGACGGGATTATTCTGTTCGGTGACGCCGTTTATCGGAAATTCCGGGAATGGCACGAGCAGTTGATCGAGCGCAATGGTCGATGCATTGAAGGCGGATACGCTTGGAATCAAACCTTTGAATGGGTTGGTAACGGCGCCGGTTAGTAAGTTGATGGTCGCGTTGTCGCGCGCGAGGGAGGTGCTGAGATAGTTTCGTGAGATATAGTTGAGGTTAGTATTGACCGGCTCGTGCATGGTGTGGCTGCCGATGTAGGCCACTTCAAGGACCATCTGCGCCGGTAACTGGCGCTGCATGCTTAATTCCCAACGAATGGTGTACGGGTTGATGATATTGGGATTGAAGAACGTGATGTTGTTACCCAGAAATGTGCCGGCGCCGTTTGATGAACCTGAGGGTGCAAGGAAGCCATTGGGGAAAGGGTTGGAGAGCGTCGCTATGTTGCCGATCGCGGTTGAAGGTATCGGCGCCGTCGTCTGCTGGCTGAAGCCTTCCTGGTTGGGCGAGGGAAGTTCGATGGGATCCACCAGGACCCCGATTCCGCCGCGAAGCACGGTTTTGTTGTCCAGGACGTGAGGCGTCCAGGCAAAGCCGAAACGCGGACTGATGATATGCGATTTAGTGTGATAGATGGCGCGGTTATCCGACGTGGGATAAGTTAGACCGCCGAAGGCGCGGAATAGACCCGCTGGTAAGTTGGGATTGGGATTCGCCTGATAAGCCGCCATCGCGGGGAATGTAACCGGGTTGACAGCGTTGGCGTCGAAGCCGTTCACCGAGCGATTGTAGCGTTCCGTTTCAGGGAAATCGTGATCGAAGCGCAAGCCCAGGTTGAGCGTCAAGTTACTCTTCACGCGCCAATCATCGTTCACGAAAAGGCCTATGAACTTGTTCTGGACCGTATTCTGCGTATTTAAGTCGAGGCTTCCGCTGGAAGGAATACCCAGCAGAAACTGAGCCAAGTCTTGGCCGAAGATCGTGGTGTTGCTCACAGCTGGATCGTTTGTCCAGGAGCCGTTAAAGCCGTAAGTCCCGGATGGATTGCCGAACGTGTAAGCGCTCCAGCGATACTCACGGGCATCGCCGCCGATCTTGAGTGTGTGATTCCCGTGAATCTTGGTAACTTCTCCGAATGCCTGGAAGATGTCGCTGAAGTTATTGCCGTCGCCGTTGTATCCCAAAGGTTCAAAACTCTGCCTGGCGCCAGCCGACACGCTGGTGCTCAGAAACGTGATATACGGCAGCATTTTCGACTCAGCCACGCTGTCGATATAGCCAGGGAAACCGAGTGAGGCGGGGTCTACAGTATCTGCCGGCGATGAGTGGTTTTCGATGTAGCGCGTCCAACTGAGCCGCATGTCCAGCACCGTAGTAGGCGTGATGGTGTAAACATCGTCGAGTATGGCGCCTTGATTGATACGGTACAGGAAGTTACCGGTCGCGGGATTATCGAAGAAGTTGTTCTTGTTTTGCGCGCGGTAGTTATGGCGGGCCTCGAACGACAACCGGTTCTTGTCGCTGATGCTGACATCCATGCGGCCTAGTTCGTTGTCGTAACCGTCACTATCCGTCGCTACGATGCGGTAATTCTGCTGGCCGTTCGACAGAGTGTTGCTGTTCGGTTGCGGGAAGTATTTGAGATACGCCAGCGCCACCGGGTCCAGCCGATTCGTGGGGATGATGTTATTCGGAAACGGTGTACGCGAGACCAGATTGCCGGAGAGGACGCCGGTATTCGGGTCGTAAATGGTTACTGGATTCGTTGCGAGGTGGAGCAGGGCCGAAAAGTCGCCTTGCCGTTCGGCAGCCGTAGGTACCGCGGTGTAGTCTTCGGGATTGCCGGTTTCAAGCGGTGAATCGGCCGGGTCTGAATCGCGCATGGCTTCCCACCCGAAGAACCAGAACACTTTGTTTCGGCCGTTATAAAGCTTCGGGAGCAAGACTGGTCCGCCGGCGGTAGCGCCGTATTGATTTTGATGGTAGGGCGGGCGCGGTACGTTGTTACGGTTGTTAAAGAATGTGTTAGCGTCGACGGCGGATGTTTGGTTGTAAATGTACGCAGTGCCATGTAGGCCATTGGTTCCGCTTCGAGTGACTACGTTCACGGTGCCGCCCATGGTGTGGCCACTGGATGCATCCATGTCGAAGGCCTGGACGCGCACTTCGGTTACCGCGTCCGCCATGGGACTGTAAGCCATCTGGTTCGATTGGCCGGCGTTGGGCGCGCCGTCGAGTAATACCTCATTGCGTGTGGCCGGTACGCCGCCGATGCTTATACTGTTGGGCGCCCCGTTGTCGAATGGCCGCACCGGTCCTGGCTCATAGGTGGAGACGACCCCGAGCGCCAAGTTGTCCAGCATCATGGGCGTTCGGCCATTTATTGGGATATCCTCTACCTCGGCGGTGGTAATTACCTGTCCAAGTGAAGGGCTGGAAGTAACCAGAATCGGCGACTCCGCTGTAACCGTGACGGATTCGTTGGTGGCGCCAACTTCGAGATGTATGTCTACGACCGGATGTTCGCCCGCGCTAAGCGTCATTCCATGCTGGATATATGTCTTGAAACCAGGAGCCTCGGCGGAAATATCGTAAATGCCGGGGGCAAGAAAGGGTATTGTGTACTCGCCCGTACCTTCGGAAATCGCAGTCGATTTCGTGTTGGTGCGCGTCTCGGTTACGGTAATCTTTGCTTTCGGCACCGCCGAACCTTGCGCGTCAGTTACGCTGCCGCTGAACGCCCCGCGAAACTCCTGAGCGGAAATCAGCGCCGCCACCCCTAGCAGCACAAATGCCAAACGTCTCACATTGACCTCCCCGCGGCTCTCCATGGAACCGACTACCCCAATTGCTTCAGGTGAATTCTATATCAACTTGCTAACCGAGAGAAATACTTTTTTGCAAAACGGAGAGGTTCGCAAACGCGACCGTTATCGATAAAGTGAGGTAGGCTAATAACCGAGTTGAGAAAAACTAAAGGATGTAAATGCCCGCTGAGTAAACATCGAGTTATCAAGCCGGCGATTAGCGTTGGAATTCAATCAATTGGTGGAAGTATTCCGGCGGATTGGTCATTCGCAGTGCGTGCATCAGGCGTAATTCAAGGGGCGTGAATCGTTCGTAGTCAAAACGCGTCACGCGTGAGCCTACGCTCAGGCGCTCTTCAAATTGCTCATCGAGATGTTCGGCCGAAACATCATGCGTGTTTCGCAGAAACCAGATGGTGTGAATGGCCGGGTCGGTCAACCAGGAGGAAAGAGTGCTGAAAACCTGAGGATCCCGCGTGCCCAGCAAAGGTACTTCGCCATCGAGAGCGAAGCGCAGCCCGATTATGTCGGAGTTACTCTCATCGACTAAAATCGCCGGGTGGAGAAGGTCGGAAGTTGTGCGGATTCGGGTGGCAATTTGATCCATAGGCAGCGGATACTGCTTATTCCGAAATCCCTGGAGGTGAAAGTAGCACCAAATGCCGCTTAAAGACGTGATCAGGAGCGCTAAGAACGAGATCGTTCCCACGCGGCGATGACTTACTGCGCCTTCCGTGAAGAAAGTAAGGAAAAGCGGGAAGAAAAAGATCATGCGCGCCGGAATAAAGGGGTAAGCGACCCACTTAGTAACTCCGAGAAAGCCTACGGCCGCCGCTGCCAGAGCAATTAGCGCGAGCTTGCCATTTCTGCGCGCGCCCGCGAGCGCCAGGAGCAGCGTGAGCGGCACAATGATCGCGCCTGAAATCAGCACCGGGTCGGCGATAGCTTCACCGAGCGTGAAGGACATCGACCAGTAAGCGAGTTTGAAAACGATTTCGGTCGCAGCCCCGCCGGTTAGAGCATAACTTACGTGATGCGAACTCCAGGTTTGTAACTGCGGAATTAGCCACACCATCCACGGCGCCATGGCGAGCGCGCAAAGCGTATCGACGGCCGCAGCGTCACGCCATCGGCCGCGACGCAGTAGCGCAACATTGGCCGCCGTCAGTAGCGCCGCACCCGGCACGTAGTGGGTATAGAGCGCCACGATCAAGAACGCTGTCAAAACTGCAAACGCACGCCGCGAGCGCTGTTTCTCGAAGAGTACGATTGCAGCCAGCGCGGTGACGCCGATCAAAAGCTGCAAGCTGTAAGACCGGCTCATGCGTCCGTAGAGCAGCAGAAACGGCGAAAACGCCCACAGGGTCAGGAAGCACCAGTGCGCACGCTGCGAAAAGCGCCGCGCCCACAGCCGGTCTGCCGCAAATGTTGCGCAAAGCGTGAAGAGCACGCTCAGTGTACGCGCCTGTATGGTCCAAGACAAGCCAAGCGGCAGGCGCATCCAGCACCACAGCACGAGGAAATAGAGTGGCGGATGCAGTCCGCTGGCCGGAATCGCAATTGCCGGCCCCAGTGGACCGCGCATGAAGAGCAGCGTGTCGGCTTCGTCAAACCACGGAGAGAGCAGGTTGAGACGCCAAAAAAGCAGGAGCGCCTGAAGCGGCAGCAACACCGCCAATGGATGCGCCGCCATCCACCCCAAGGCTCGCTTCAAGGCAGCTCGTCCAGCATACGGTCTACTTCATCCGGCGAGACATAGAAATGCGGCGAAGTACGTACCCAGCCGGCGCGCGGAGCGGCCGCAATTCCGCGTTGGCGAAGGCGCGTCACCAGTTCCATGGCCGCTTGACCCTCCTTGCGAAAGGTCACAATGCCGGCCCCGGTCGCGGGAGTGCGTTCGCCCAGCACCTCATACCCTTTGGCCCGCACTCCCGCGGCGATTCGGTCGCCCAGCGCCCGCACCGCTTCCGAGACCTGTTCGACTCCAACTTCGAGCAGCAACTCGATCGATGCGCGCAGTCCGAAGCAGCCCACCGTATTGAGCGTTCCGCACTCGTAGCGCCCCGCATCGCGGCGCAACGTCATATCGCGCGAAGCGTAGTCGTTGTAACCGGCTACGTTGGTCCATCCGAACTCCACCGGCTCGACCTGCTCCTGCAGGGCTTCCGATATATAAAGGATGCCGCAGCCTTCGGGCCCCAGCAGCCACTTGTGTCCGTCCGCCGCCAGTGCGTCGATGCGGCACTCGCGCACATCCAGTGGAAATGCGCCCAGGCCTTGTATGGCGTCCACGAAGTAGATGCAGCCGCGCCGCCGGCAAATCTCGCCGATCTCAACCAGCGGCGCGCGGTACCCGTTCATAAAGCCGACGAAACTCACCGAGAGCAATCGCGCTCCACGGCAGGCTTCATCGATGCGATCGAGCGGGTCGAACACCGAAAGCCACGTGATGTTGACGCCCTTGGCCTCTAGGCGGCGCCATGGATACAGATTGGCGGGGAACTCTTCCTGGAAGCCGACGATGCGGTCGCCGGGTTTCCAATCGATGCCCATCGCGATGGTCGCGATACCCTCGGACGTATTCTTCACCAGAGCGATTTCGTTAGCCGCCGCGCCCGTCAGCCGCGCCGCGGCCACGCGCAGACCGTCGTACGCCGCGAGCCATTCCGGGTAGTGCAGGCTGCCGAATTCACAGCAATCGTCGGAGAGCTGCTTCATCGCATCGGCCGCCGGTTTGCAGAGCGGCGCCACTGCCGCGTGGTTGAGATAGATCAGATTTTTGCGAACGGGGAAATGGTGCGCGTAGCGCTCGAATAGCGCCGGGTTGGCGTCCATCTTTCTACGATACGTGAACCGATCGCACGCGCGGCGCCTCCAGAGAGATATTTGTTTCGCGCCCGAAATCCGCGCCTTAGGTTTCGGTACAGCTTACATCCCGGAACTTAGATTTCCGTAACCGAATTCCTTTACAATACGTAATAGCCCCTGAGGAGGCGTCGTGCGCACCGGCTTCACCCTTATCCTGACCGCCATCCTGCTGTCCACCACGGCGTTCGCCGGCGACGACAAAAACAAGAAGAACGATCCGAGTCAGATCGGCGATCGTAATACCGGTAAGTGCCTGAACTTCTACTCCGTCGAAAAGGAGATGGCGCTGGGCAAACAGCTTGCCGAGGAGGTCGCCCGACAGGCCAAGATTGTTGACGATCCGATCGTCGCCGAATACATCAATCGCCTGGGCCAGAACCTGGCGCGCAACTCGGACGCGAAGGTTCCGTTCACATTCAAAGTGGTGGACGACAATACCCCGAACGCGTTCGCTTTTCCCGGCGGTTATATTTTCGTTCACAGCGGCTTAATCAAGATTGCCGACGAAGAGGATGAACTGGCGGCTGCCATCGCCCACGAAATCGCTCATGTGGCCGCGCGCCATCTTACCTGCCGCGCGACGCAAAATGAACTGGCGCACATCGGCGCGGCCGTCCCTGCGATCGTCCTGGGCGGGTTGGGCGGCTACGCTGCCCGGCAGGCCGCCGGCGCCGCGCTGCCGATGACATTCCTGAGCTTCAGCCGGCACGATGAATCGGAAGCCGATTATCTGGGCCTGCAATATATGTGGGCCGCGGGCTATGACCCCAACGGCGCCATCAGCATCTTCGAAAAGATGGAGTCCCTGCAGCGCAAAGAGCCCAACGCGATTTCGAAGCTGCTGGCCACGCACCCGCTCGATGCCGACCGCATCACGAAAACGCAAAAGGAAATCGACGCCATCCTGCCGGCGCGTCCCGATTACATTGTGACCACGTCGAACTACACGGAAATGCGCGAGCGCCTGCTGAAACTCGATAGCCGCAAGCACGTCGACTCGGCGCGGCCTCAGTTGCGCCGATCCCCTGATGCTTCGAATGATCCGCAATCGAACGACGATGGCCGCCCAACGTTGAAGCGGCGCGATCAGCAGGATTAGTCTTTCGCAGCTCTATTCAATTCCCACCATACGCAGCCGCAGTTCGCGCAAATTGCGCAACAGATAGTCCGGCTGTAGCGCCACCAGTTCTTGGCGCGGCGTGATCCCCGTGCCCACCGAGATCGAGCGAATGCTGTTGGTCTTCGCCGCAATGATGTCGCTGGGCGCATCGCCGATGAGCGAAATGGGCGTCTCGCGGCCGATCCAGCCCTTGCGCCGCGCCTCCGCGATTCCCCATTTGGCAAGGCCCGCGCGCGTCTTCGCCATCTCACCAAACGCGCCGAAACGGAAGTAACGCTTCAAACCCGCCCGATCCAGTTTGCGCCAGCCAATGCGTGTAAGGTTTCCAGTCACCAGCGCGAGTAGCGCTCCGCGGCGCTCCAGCTTCGCGAGAGTCGGCTCCACGGCCGGGCAGTGCTTGTCCGCGAGCGTAGGACAGACTCGCAAGTAGAAGCGTTCGGCCGCGCGTTCCATCTCCGGCATCGCCTCCGTGATCAATGCGCGCTTCGCCCCAGCGCGCCGCAGCATCTCGGCAATAATCACCGGGTCCAGCATGCCTTGTACCGGTATGCCTTCGGTCGTGGTCTCGATTCCCGTCACCCGTCGTACGCCATAAACCAGCGCGTCGCGATGATGAGGACCCGCGCGGCGCACAAGCGTCCCATCGATATCGAACAACACCAGCGAAGAAAATGTCATGGAAAATTGATGCGGGCTTTCCACATGATATCAGCGCACCCGCCGCTACAATATGAGTGTGCAGAATGGGAAATTCACGCTTGGCCTGATTCAAATGTCTTGTTCGAAAGATTCGAATGAGAATCTCGCCAAGGCTGAAGCGCGCATTCGTGAGGCCGCCGGACGCGGCGCGCAGATCATTTCGGTACAGGAGCTGTTTCGTTCGCAGTACTTTTGCCGCGAAGAATCGGCGGAGCTTTTCGATCTGGCTGAGCCGCTCGATGGACCTACCGCACAGAGCTTCGCACGCCTGGCGCGCGAACTGAACGTCGTGATCGTGGGCTCCATCTTCGAGCGCCGCACCGCCGGGGTGTATCACAACACCGCAATCGTTATTGATGCCGGCGGCGAAACCCTGGGCGCTTATCGCAAGATGCACATCCCGGACGATCCGCTCTACTTCGAAAAGTATTACTTCACGCCCGGCGATCTCGGCTTCCGCACCTTCAATACACGTTTCGCGCGCATCGCGCCGCTGGTCTGCTGGGATCAATGGTATCCGGAGGCCGCCCGCCTGGCGACGCTTTCGGGAGCGCAGGTGCTGCTTTATCCCACCGCCATCGGCTGGCATCCTTCGGAGAAGGCGGAGTTCGGCAAAGCGCAGCACGATGCATGGCGCACCATACAGCGCTCGCACGCCATCGCCAACGGCGTGTACGTCGCCGCCATCAATCGCGTGGGCTACGAAGGTCCGCCGGAGCACGGTTTAGAGTTCTGGGGCGCCTCGTTTGTCTCCGATCCGTTCGGCATCGTCGTCGCGGAGGCGAACCACTCCGATGAGCAGATCCTGATCGCGGAATGCGATCCGCGCCGCACTGAAGAGACGCGGCGCAACTGGCCCTTCCTGCGTGACCGCCGTATCGATGCATATGCGCCCATCGTGAGTCGGGTGATCGATTGACCGAAACCGTCCCGCGCCGGTTGGGCTTTCGTATGCCCGCCGAATGGGCCCCGCACGAAGCCACATGGATTGCATGGCCGCATAATCGCGCCGATTGGCCGGGCCGTTTCGCGCCTATTCCGTGGGTATACGGCGAGATCGTGCGCAAGCTGAGCCACGTCGAAAAGGTCCGCATTCTGGTGGCGAGCGCGACAGAGGAGCGTCAGGCTCGCCGCATTCTGCGCAAGGTTGGCGCGGCGATGGAGGCGGTGGAGTTTTTCGAATGCCCTACCGATCGCGTTTGGACCCGCGACTACGCGCCGCTCTTCGTACGCAATCGCAAAGGCGTGATAGCAGCGACGAAGTGGCGTTTCAACAGCTGGACCAAGTATCCGAACCACAAGCAGGATGACGCTGCCGGCCGCCACGCCGCCAAGCGCTCCGGCGTCGAAACCTGGGCGATAGACATGGTACTCGAAGGCGGCAGCGTGGACGTCAATGGCGAAGGCCTGCTGCTCACTACGG
>DATAUH010000358.1:0-1899 GCA_036268375.1 Bryobacteraceae bacterium
AAGACGAGCGCGTCCAGCGCGAATACGGCGAGACAGGCGACGGCGGCCGCGAGGATGCGGCGGAGGGTACGCGGCATCGGAAACTACATCGTACTCATAGCCAGCGCGAGGCGAAACGGCACATGGCGAGGCCATCCATCAAATTGAAGGGGAACTGGCCGGTGGTGTAGTGGCCGCAGGGCAGGGTGAAGACCTCGTGCGGGAGCTGCATTTCACGGAAGGTTGTCAGCACCTGCTTGGAGTAGACGGGCAGAAAGCTGGAATCGTGCTTGGCCCAGATGAGCAGGCTGCGCATGTCGCGATTCTTCATGCGGTCGAGATAACTGGCGGGACTGATGGGCGCCCAGTAGCGGCGCAGATCGTCCTGCGTGACGGTTTCGCCGAAGCCTTTGCGGACGTGCTGAGTGGAGAGGCCCGTCCAGACGACGTCGGAGAAGTACATAGAGACGTGATTGAAGATGCCGGTTTTGACGCGCGGGTCGTGGGCTGTGGCGATGAAGGCGACGCAGGAGCCGAGGCTGGTGCCGAGCACGCCGACGCGTTCGTAGCCCTGTTGATTGAGCCAATCGAGGCAGGCGCGGACGTCGATAGCGGATTGGCGCGCGGCGTGAATGGTGCGGCCGATGTTGCTAGAGACGTGATAGTCGGCGCGTTCGAGCTCGGCGGGCATGCGCTCGGCGTGATAGGCCATGGTCATGCGGAGAGCGCTGATGCCGAAGCGGTTGAGGAGCTTGGCGAGCCCGACGTGGCCATCGGGGCCGGAGTTCCACTGCGGCAGGACGACGAGGGCGCGGCGCGGTTTGGAAGCTTCAGCGGGGAACCAGAGCGCGTGCACTTCGTCGTTTTTGGGATCGCGCGAGCGGACCGGGCTGGTGAAGTTGAGACGGTCGCCATTCAGGCGGTAATCGCGGACCGGCGCGTAGGAGAAGAAGCGATCCGAATCGGCGAGGGCCTCGGCGACGAAGCGGGAGAGTTTTTCGTTTGCGTCGCCATTGACTTCGGCTGGGATGGCTGGGTGTCCGATGGAGTTGAGCCAATCGGCGCCCCACTCGAACGGACGCACAAGGCGATTGGTGTCGCGCGTGGCGAGCTTGCGCTCCCAACGGTCCATGTAGCGGGCGTAGATTCCGGGCATGGGGAGAACGATCAGTGTAACAAGCGTGCGCAACAGATCGGGCGCGCGATGTTTGGAAGTTTGCGGCCCGGGCGGGGGTTCGATATTCTGACGCTGTGCGTTGGCGGCTCCTTATTCTGTGCATGGCGGCGGTGTGGCTGCGCGCCCAGGATACGCCGGACGATTTGCTGCAGCGCGCGTCGGCGAAGGTGCTGGCGACGATTCACCGGCTGCCGAAGTTCATGTGCGTGCAGACCGTGGACCGGCGGCAATACGAGCCGAACAACGGAATTGGCGGACGTGTCTGCGAAGCGCAGCCGATGAAAAAGATGCGCCTTACGACTTCGGACCGGCTGCGGCTGGATGTGGCGGTTTCAGCAGGCCGCGAGATGTATTCGTGGGTAAGCGAGGACCGGTTTGAGGACCGTACGCTGTTTCAACTGGTGCGAAACGGCGCGCTTTCGACGGGAAGCTTTGCGTCGTTACTGTCGCTGGTATTTCAGGGTGAGGTTACTCACTTCACGTATAAGGGCCCGGTTACAGAAGGCCGGCGGCAGTTAGCGGAATTTGAATTTCGGGTGCCGCTGGGGGAGAGCCACTACGTGTTTACGGGCGACAATGCGCGCGTGACGACCGGGTACTTCGGGACGGTGAAGATCGATTCGACGACGGCGGAATTGGCGGCCATAGAGGTGAATACCGACCTGCTGCCTGCAGAAACGAAAGCATGCGAGTCGCGCACGAATATGAACTATAGCCGCGTGAGGCTGAACAACCAGGATTTT
>DATAUH010000359.1:0-18527 GCA_036268375.1 Bryobacteraceae bacterium
ATTCTTCTTCATAGCCGGTCTCCTTTTTGCACCTCGAGTGCGTGTCCAACTGGGAGCTTAACGCATCCCGCTGGGAGGCCGGCCTTCTCATCCCATCTTTGCGAGAAAATTCACGCCCGCCAACAACACCTGCCGCCGATCCAAGACGGAAAACTTGATTATCCGACCTACGCTAAGCCTCTAATTCAGCTGCGCGCGCAGATACTTACCCGTATAAGACCTCTCGCACGCCGCAATCAGTTCCGGCGGCCCCTCCGCCACAACCTCGCCGCCCGCATGCCCGCCCTCGGGCCCCAGGTCGATCACCCAATCCGCCGCCCGAATCACGTCTATGTTGTGCTCAATCACCACCAGGCTGCCACCGTTCTCGATCAATCGCTGAAACGCCGCCAGCAGCTTCGCAATATCGTCGAAATGCAACCCGGTCGTCGGCTCATCGAAAATAAACAGCGTCCCCGCACAGCTCGATGCCGCCAGATGCGACGCTAACTTCACGCGCTGCGCCTCGCCACCGGAAAGCGTCGTCGCCGATTGGCCTAGCCGTAGGTATCCCAGCCCCACATCGTCGAGCACCTTTAGCTTCTGCACTAGCCGCGGCGTCTCCCGAAATTGCGCCATCGCCTCGCGCACCGTAAGCTGCAGCGTCTCGTGAATATTCAGGCCGTTGTAGCGAATATCCAAAATACCGCTCTTATACCGTGTGCCTTTGCACTCATCGCAGATCAGCTCCACGTCCGCCAGAAACTGCATCTCCACCGTCACCGTGCCGTCGCCCTGGCACGTCTCGCATCGCCCGCCCGGGACATTGAACGAAAAATGCCCCGCCGTGTACCCGCGCTTCTCCGCATCGCGCGTCGATGCAAACAGCCCGCGAATAATGTCGAACGCTTTGATGTAAGTCACCGGGTTCGATCGCGGTGTCCGCCCGATCGGCGATTGGTCGATCATCACCGCGCTCGTAACCAACTCCGCGCCTTCCACCTTCTTGCACGCCACGCGCAGAGCCTCTGCTGGAGCCTCTTCGCCTTCAAACAGCGTCGTCTCCGTCGCCGCGCTTCCGCCCGCCTTGTGCAGCGCCTCGAGCGACCGGAAAATCACATCGTGAACCAGCGTCGATTTCCCCGACCCCGATACCCCCGTCACCACCACCATCATTCCCAGCGGCACGTCCACCTGCACGTTCTTCAAGTTGTGCAGCCGCGCCCCCGAAAACCGCATCACCTTCTTCCGATTCACCTCGCGCCGTTCCCGCGGCGCCGCCACTTTTAACTCCCCGCGCAGATACTTCGCCGTCAACGACGCGTTCCCGTTCGCCACCAGCGTCGGCATCGACCCCTCAAACACAACCGACCCGCCGTGTTCTCCCGCGCCCGGCCCCAAGTCCACGATGTGGTCGGCCGCCTTCATCACGTCCGGGTCATGCTCCACCACCACAATCGTGTTGCCCAGCTCGCGCAGTTCCTCCAGAATGCGTATCAGCCTTCCCGTGTCGCGGCTATGCAATCCAATCGAAGGCTCATCCAGCACGTAACACGCGCCCACCAATCGCGACCCCAAGCTCGTCGCCAGTTGAATGCGCTGCGCCTCGCCGCCCGACAATGTCGACGCCAGCCGGTCCAGCGTCAAATACTCCAGCCCCACGTCGTTCAAAAACTTCAGCCGCTGCCGGATTTCGATCTGGATCTTCTCCGCCACCGCGCTCTCTTCCGGCGTCAGACCCAGCCCACTGAAAAACGTCTGCGCTTCGGCGATGTTCATACGCACCACATCCGCCAGATTCTTGCCGCCCACACGCACATACAGCGCCTCTTTGCGCAGCCGCGCGCCTTTGCAGTCCGGACACATCGCATATCCGCGATAGCGGCTCAAAAACACCCGCACGTGCAGTTTGTACTTCTTGCCCTCCAGAAAATCCAGAAACTTGCGGATGAACGCGTCCACCGCCTCGCGCTCTTGCGCCGTCAAATCGCAATACGGCACGCGAAACCGCACGCCCTTCGCCGATTTCTTGAAGTTCCCGAGCCACGATTTGTACTTCGGTTTCGTCCAGGGCTCCACCGCGCCATCATCGAGCGAAAGCGTCTTGTCCGGAATGATCCGGTCCATGTCGAAATCGATCGTGTTGCCGAAGCCCTGGCACCGCGGACACGCTCCAAACGGCGAATTGAAGCTGAACAAAATCGGCTCCGGCGGATTGAACTCCATGCCGCATGTCTTGCACTGAAACTTCTCATTGAACCGCAGCGTCCGCGAGCCGTCCGCCGCCTCAAAAATTGCCTCGCCCGCTTCGCGATAACAAATTTCGGTCGTATCCACCACTCGCTGATGCAGCCCCGGCGCGATCGCCAGCCGGTCCACCAAAATAAAGACCGGCTTCGTGAAATCGACGTCCAACAGCGATTCCGGCGTCGAAAACTCAAACATCTTCCCGCCCTGAAACAGCCTGTTAAAGCCCCTCTTGCGCAATTCAAACAGGTGATCCCGCAGCGACGCCGCGCCCGCATGCTCGCCCACCGAAAACAGCGCATACCACCGCGACCCTTCCGGCAATTCCAGCAGCCGTGACGCCGCCTCATCGACCGTATCCCGCCGCACGCGCGTTCCGCAGTTCGGACAATACGTCTGCCCCACCCGCGCAAACAGCAACCGCAAAAAGTCGTAGCACTCCGTCGACGTCGCCACTGTCGACCGCGGATTCCGGCTCGTATTCTTCTGCCGAATCGCCACCGCCGGCGCGATCCCATCGATCTCGTCCACCGCCGGCTTTTCCATGCGCTCCAAAAACTGCCGCGCATACGCCGACAGCGACTCCACATACCGCCGCTGCCCCTCCGCGTAAATCGTATCGAACGCCAGCGAGGACTTGCCCGACCCCGAAACGCCCGTCATCACCGTCAACTGGTTATGGGGAATAGAAAGCGAAACGTTCTTCAGGTTGTGAACACGCGCGCCGCGAATATGAATGTAGTCCTGCACAGGTGTGAGGGGGATGCTTTCAGTATACCGAGGCGCAATCGGCAGCCCTCAAAGTGGCAGCGCGCAGTACCGTAGCCGCTCGGGCGGCGGCGCGGCACGTCTGTCGTCCAAATTCAGTGCAGGCCACCGTCTTTAAACTTTTCGTCATATCTTTGGATTGCCGACGCGTCTCGGTTGCATTATGCAGTTCCCTTCGTGCCAGCTCGAAATGCGATCGACTCGTTAGCGTTTGCGTCGCTTACAGAACTTTATCCTTTTGGGGAATTTGAGGGAGCTAGGATCTTTCTGTGCGTCCCTGCCTCATCGTCGCGTGCGCGGTCTTCCTGATTTCGATGGGCGCCCAGCCCGCTCGTGCGCACAACCGAACGAGCGCCTACCCAAATTTGAGGACTATCCCGTCACTGAAATATTCACCCGCACCCCTCATCCGCCGATACTCTTGACGCCCGAGCAGCGTATGTTCCGCACTCGAATTCGCGACGGCGTCGAGAAGGGATGGGGCGTGTGGGTCGACGGAGAGTGGGGCAAGGAGCAAAACACGTCACATCCCAACTTCGCCAGGCACTACATCGTAATTGTCTGGGGCTGCGGAGCAGGCTGTATACGGATGGCCATCAGCAACGCAGAGACGGGTGTCGTCTCCAATCCCCCTTTTTCTGATGGCGATCTTGCATTACCACTGCTGACGTTTCCGAACTCGGTTGGAAGGGCCGCCGAAACGGAGTGGCGCCGGGATATCCGACTCATGATCATCAGAGCGACCCCACACTCGAACCGGCCGGATGCGATTTCGTATGCCTTCTATTTTCTGTGGCAGAACGAGCACTGGACGCTTTTGCGCAAAGTACCGATTTCGGCGTAGAAATACGAAAACGTCGCCGTTAAGGATTCAAATCCGAACGTCTTCCTGCGCGGGCCCACTTTACTCACCTAGCCAAACCCATTCAGGCGGTGAAACGCCGCGCCCCTCAGCCTACGGCTTCCTATACTCCATGTGCCAAATTTCCGCACTGGTATCGTACGAATCAAAGTGAAACTTCATCGAGTGTAGATTGAGCCACATCCCGAGAGCGCTCTGCAGTGCAGCGCCATTCCGATTCGGCTTCATCTCAACCGGTGTTTCATGGGCAACGGAGGGTCCCGCCTCATACCCAATCATAAAGTCCAGGTCAAACACTAAACCCGTCGCATGCGGATTAAAACCCCTGGGCGCATACACTCTATCGACGGCGTGAAACAATGCCTCCATTGTGGCCTTAGACCAACCCGGCGAATTCGCCCACTTCTCACGAAAAGCTTCTCGCCGCGAGTCGCCCCGCCTGCCTAATACGCCTTTCGCGGCATCCTCCAGGTCTGGGGGGAATCCAAGTTTCTTGAAGGTTGGATCACCTTCAATCACTGC
The DNA here is from genome assembly GCA_036268375.1 of Bryobacteraceae bacterium. Classification (GTDB taxonomy): domain Bacteria; phylum Acidobacteriota; class Terriglobia; order Bryobacterales; family Bryobacteraceae; genus PALSA-243. Next base: position 4,379 of record DATAUH010000359.1, read on the forward strand.
CTTGATGTTTTTTACATAAGCGATTCCCTGCGATTCATCGTCGGGCCGCCAGCCGTTTTGGACATAAGCGCTCTGCATACTCCAGTCGTCGATCTTCTTGCCGTAATCCAATATGGCGGTCACCAACGCGTTGACCTCGGTAAAAACACTGCTAAGCAGCGTCGAAGGCGACTTGGGGTTGTAGCCCGCCGCTTTATAAGTGTCTAAGCCGCTCTTGGGGTAGACCGCCGGTCGATTGTCGTAGTTTTCGTGAGTATGTGGCGGGTCGAACAAGTAGTATCGATGGCCATTAGCGGTAAGTATTTTGGCGTCTTTAAGTGGCAGCTCATACATAGAAGTATCCTCCGAATTCCTAAGTTGCGGACTGGAGTGATGTTACTCGTTACTTGTTAGCATCCCCATGCCATAACAACGTCCCATGATCGCTCACGTTGTTCCCTGACTGGCCGTCTAGCTCCAGCTTCACCCCGCAATGTCATTGTAGCTAGCGTTCCCGCCGGAATCTTGGGATCTGGCGATTTAGAACGGAGATACGGTACTGCCTCGACCTCAGCAGTACGTACTCTCCAAGTAACTAGCCACGCTGCGAGTTCTTGATAACACGCGCATTTGGCTAACCGCCTCACAGGTGACTCTCGTGAACGTAAGACCCGCATGGCTCCGTCCCACCCTTGTTCCCATCACACTCGGATCCGTCAGCGGCCTATCTACTCTTACGCGATTTTGTAAGTCGCGCGTTACCACTCGGCTCCGCCAGGTACGTCGGCCCGCACACCATCGCATTTACACAGCCAATATTGTCACTTATCAACCGCCCCCCGGCGTCCTCGCGGCGCCTGTACGAATCTTCTATCCCAGCTACACGCCGTCTTCATCGCCAGCACAATCGCTTCTCCAACATCCGGAGCAAACAGATAGTGGCGCTCGCCGCCACCCATTACCGTGCCACCCACAACCTCGGCGCTGGTCAGCAGTCTTTGAAGATAAGTCGACGTCTTTGCTCAGCCTCGCGCCCACGATCATAAAGCCGGTTCCGGCGGTGCTGATCCCAAAAATAACCGGTCCGGAATCGAGGTCTGCGTGACCGTGGTATCCCTGAGGATACTCGCGAGCCCAAAAGGCAACTTCACTGCAGCTTGGCTTTGAGGCGCCGATACTGCTCTTGCGCAAAGTTGCGGTCAACCCAGTTCAGATAATAGATCGTCCAAGCGGCGTAACTGCCCCGCGGCGGTCCAACACCTTTGCAGTCAGAATCAATCGAGGGGCAGATTAAGCCAGTCGTCGGATAAAGGAGCCGTCCACGCGTTTGCGTGAGCCAGGCCTAGATAGCCGCCTGGTAATCAATCCCAAGCGTAAGTTGGGCAATGCTGAGAGATGCGATCGTAACTGCGTTGTCCGGAATGAAGATCTTGCCGGGGATGTCTCTATCCTCGCCCCACGAGTTAGTTTCATACGACGCCAAGTCGTCTCGCAGCAGTCGCTCGATCATTGTTGCGATCACGCCTTTGCTCTCCTCCCGTGTTTTCGGGTACAAAAACGCCAGGTTTGTCAGCGCCGCGGAAGCCATCGAGAGCGTACCGATCGCCCATTCCTGCTGCCTGATTGCGGGGAAGAATGCCGGCATCTGCATCCACGAGAATTGAAATAGACAGCGCGGCCACCGCCATTGATATCCGCCGCCAGCGTCGTAGCCCGGAGACGTGCGCCCATACGAGGGACACAAAGGTGAGCGGCAACACATACGGCAATCCGCTGCATGCCTCCGCTACTTCGATACTGCGGCCCCAGTGCCAGGAGAATTCCGGGTGGCAGCGCAGATCATTCCGAGCGTGCTAGCCGCCAGTCCCAGGCTGATGGCGCCCAGAAAATGAAGCGCGCCGTCGGCGATCGCCAACCAAAGGGCCGTATCCACTTGGGGCCGCGGCTTTTAGTTTGCTGCGCTGCCGCCATATCAGCCAGGCAATGGCAACTGGGACCAGAAAGGCGTGGCCCATATCCTCGTCGGCCTCAAATGTTTGCGCTTCAAGACCGGCCTGTAACTAAAGCAACCCGAGCGCGCAGACCCCGCAAACCGCCAGTTTGCGTATGCCCGGCTTTTGAGAATCATCACAGCGCGAGATTTCGATCTAAGTCACTAAACCACGCGCAGCAAATGGCCACTACTTTCGGGGCAGCCATTGGGGCGTTAAAATGCAATTTCGTGCTAGTTTCCATCGCATCCCAACCCAAACGGCCACAGTGGCTCCGCGCGCCTGCGCCCGTTGGCGAAAATTACCGTGACTTGAAGGGTCTGATCGAGCGTCTGCGTCTCCACACCGTCTGCGAAAGCGCTGCGTGTCCGAACGTGGGCGAGTGTTGGAATCAACGTACCGCCACGTTCATGATCCTCGGCAACGTGTGTACAAGGCGATGCGGCTTTTGTGCGGTGCAAAAGGGAGCGCCGCTTCCGGTCGATTACGATGAGCCCAAACGCGTTGCCGAAGCTGTCGAAGCCATGGGCTTGCGTTTCGCTGTCATCACCAGCGTGAATCGGGACGACCGTAAAGACGGCGGCGCCGAGCTCTTCGCCATGGTCATCCGCGCCATTCGCGAACGCGTTCCCGGGTGTGGCGTCGAAGTTTTGATCCCGGATTTCCAAGGCAACCTGGATGCGGTCGCTATCGTGATGGACGCCGCGCCGGATGTGCTGAACCACAACACGGAAACGGTGCCTCGTCTCTATCGCCAGGTGCGCCTCGGCGCCCGATACGAGCGATCGCTCGGCGTTTTAGCGCACGCGAAATACCTGCGGCCCCAAACGCCTGTCAAATCCGGCCTGATGCTCGGCCTGGGTGAAACTACAGAAGAAGTTCTGCAAACGATGCGCGACCTGCGCGCGCACAATGTAGATATTTTGACCCTTGGTCAGTATTTGCGGCCTTCGCCCAAACATCTTCCCATCGTTCGCTATGTTCCACCCGCGGAATTCGACGATTTCCGCCGTGAGGGCTATGCGATGGGCTTCGCGCACGTCGAATCCGGACCCCTCGTGCGCAGTTCCTATCATGCATCCAACGCGGCCGCTGGTGCTGCGCCGGACATTCCAGTGCAGACGCAAGCGTGCTGCTAGCCCGGATTTCTCACACCGTTTCTACTGCGGCGCGTGATAAGGCCGCGTCTACTTCGTTGCGCTTGGTCACCGTGCTCGAGCCGTTACGGCCCTCCGCGCGCTGACCGGCGCGCGCCTCGTACCCGCAGCCTTCTCACGCGCCTCGCTACGAAACAACGTGAGAGATCCGGGCTAGGATCTCACTGGCGACCCTGTGTTATTCTAGTTTCCTCCGCTATCATGGCGCAGAAGAGGTCTCTCCCGCGCATCTGCATCGCCCTCGGCCTGCCGGATGTCCCCAAACTGCTCGAACACGCCCGGCGCGAAGCCGAAGCCGGCGAGACTTTCCTTGAATTCCGTCTCGATTTCCTGAATAATCCCGCCAAAGGCGCCACCGCCATACGCGCCTTTCTCGAGCAGTTTCCTGAAGTGATTATCCTTGCCACTTGCCGTCGCCATCAGAATCACGGCCGCTTCAACGGCAGTATCGAAGAGCAGATCGCGATCCTGGACTTGGCCGTGCACAATGGCGCGCACGCTATCGATATCGAAATCGAGTCGGCCGAGAACATTCACGAGAAGCTGAATCAGTTCAACGGGCGCACGCACGTAATCGTCTCGTACCACAATTTCGAAGCGACGCCGCCGCTCGACCCAATCATCAATCGCGTCACCAAGATTCCGGCAGATTCGTACAAGGTGGTCACCACCGCCCGCAAGCCTTCCGACAACGCGCGCGTTCTCGCCGCCGCAAAAGCCGCGGCCAAGCACCGCATGATCGTCCTTGCGATGGGTGAACTCGGATTCCCCACGCGTGTGTTGTCCCCGGTTTTTGGCGGCATCTACACTTATGCAGCGCCCATGTTGACGCAGGGAACGGCCGCCGGCCAGGTATGTGCTCGTTCGTTGCGCCACATCTATCGCGTCGACAAACTGGATCGGGCGACGAAGATCTACGGCGTGATTGCGGATCCGGTGCGCCACTCCATCTCTCCTGCTGTGCATAACCGTGCGTTCCAATCGCGGCGTATCGACGCGGTTTACCTGCCGCTGTTGGTGGCTCCCGCGCAACTGCGCGACTTTTTCAGCCTCGCGGACAAGTTGCCTCTCGCCGGTTTTAGCGTCACCATTCCGCACAAGCAGAAGATCATCCGCTATCTCGATGTTGTCGAGCCTTTGGCGAAGCGTATCGGCGCGGTGAACACGGTTTGGCGCAAGGCAGGAAAGTGGCGCGGCGGCAATACCGACGCCGCCGGCGTCACTGGCCCATTGTCGAAGGTGCTGCGCCTGGCCAAGTCCACCGTGCTCATCGTGGGAAATGGCGGGGCCGCGCGCGGAGCGGCATTCGCTCTTTCCGATGCGGGCGCAAAGATCGCGCTGGTTGGCCGCAACGCCGACCGGGTCCGCGCTCTTTCCAAAATCTGCAATGCCGAAGCGCTGGGCCGCGATCAGCTCAGCGGCCGCCATTTCGATGCCGTCGTTCATGCCACCCCGCTCGGCATGTTCCCGCATCAAAACGAATGCTTCTTCAACGGCCACATTCCAGGTGAAGTGGTCTTCGACATGGTCTACAATCCACTCGAGACTGTTTTAGTTCGCCATGCTCGTGAACAAGGGCGCACCGTCATTCCCGGCATCGAGATGTTTATCGAACAGGCGGTGCGGCAGTTCGAAATCTGGACCGGTGATTCGGCCCCTAGGCCGATAATGCAAAAGGCCGCCACAGACGCTTTGGAGCAAAAGCCGTGAAAATAACTCGTCGAAGACTGGCGGTAGCGCTTGCCGCGCCTGCGCTTTCGGCGCAAACCACGCCGCCGCAATCCGCCGATCCGATGGAAGCCGCCAAGGCGCGGATCAAGGCCAACACCGAAGCGCTCGCCAAACAAAGCGTGCCCATGTCCACGGAACCGGCGTTCAGTTTTAGGGCTTGATATGGCTGTCCTCGCGCCCGAAACATTCTTCGCAACCATTCCTGAACTGAACCGGCGTCTGGTGGCGAAAGAGTTCTCGGCCGAAGAACTCGCCGCCGCTTTCTCCCAGCGGCTGGAGCAACTCGGCCCGCGATATAACGCCCTTGCTCTTCCGTTTCCTCAGCAGGCTCGCCGTCAGGCAAAGTCAGTCGATGACGATCTGAAGCGCGGACGCCTGCGCGGCCCTTTACAGGGCATTCCGTACGCCGTTAAAGACCTGCTCAGCGTCTCCGGCCAAATCACTACCTGGGGAGCGAAGCCGTACGCAGCGCAAATTTTCGAGTACACCGCTACGGCAATTCAGAAGCTCGAATCCGTCGGATCGGTCCTTACCGGAAAGCTTTCCATGGTGGAGTTGGCGGGTGGAGGCGGCTACCGCCTGCCGTCTGCATCGCTCTTTGGCCCCGGGCTAAATCCATGGGATCGCTCGCGCTGGTCTGGTGGTTCCTCCAGCGGATCTGCGTCAGCTGTCGCGGCTGGAATCGTGCCGTTTGCACTTGGCTCGGAGACTTCGGGCTCCATTCTTACGCCCTCCTCTTATTGCGGAGTCACCGGTCTGCGGCCTACATACGGTTTGGTAAGCCGCTACGGCGCCATGGCTCTCTCGTGGACGTTAGATAAGATCGGGCCCATTGCGCACACGGCCGAAGATTGCGGACTGATCTTGCAGGTCATTTCCGGTTCCGATTCGAAGGATCCAGGAAGCGCCGGCAAAAGTTTTTACTACACTCCGCAGTATGCGCGTCCGCTGAAAGAGCTTCGCATCGGTTACGCTCCCATCGATTTCACAGATCGGGCCGATGCTTCGGCGCGACCGGCGTTTGCCGCTGCGCTCGCTGCTCTCAAAGAGACGGGCGTACAACTTGTCGAAACGAGCTTGCCGGTTTTCCCTTACGCCAGCGCACTTTCAACGATTCTGTACGCTGAGCAAGCCTCCATTTTTGAAGAACTGATTGAGAGCGGCAAGGTGAACGACCTCGCCGACCCTGCGCAGATCGCTGGACTAAAGGCGAGCTCGGACGTTCCAGCCAAGGATTATTTGAAAGCGATGCGCCTGCGCCGCTTGATGCAGGAAGCGTTTCGTCAGCTTTTTTCGGAGGTCGATGCGCTCATCAGCACCGGCCGCCCCGGTCCGGCAACGCCCGTCGATCAACCGCTTGATATGACAAAGAATGTGCCCGGCGGCTTCAACGGGATTGTTCAGGCGGGCAATCTGGCCGGTCTTCCGGCCATCGCATTTCCCTGCGGCTTTGCCGAGAACCTTCCGGTTGCGTTGCAGGTGGTCGGGCCCGCGTTTTCCGAAAACACGATCCTGGCGATCGCGCGCGAGTTTCAGGCTCGCACGGATTGGCACAAACGGCGCCCTGCGATTTAGCCTGGGCCGTCAGATTTGCATCTTCATGATTTCCTGATACGCGCCGACCATCTTGTTGCGCACCTGCTGGAACATGTCGAACGACATTTCCGCTCTTTGTGTCGCAAGTACGGTGGTGTGCAACTCCTCGCCTTCGCCGCCCAGGAAACGTTCGACGGATGCGGATGCCTCATTGCCAGTGGATTCCACCTTCTGAATCGCGCTATTCAGTGCGTCCTGAAATCCGCTGCTGCTGGACTGCCCTACGCCCGCGATGGGACGTATTGCGTCCGTGATATTGATGCCGGAGATGCCGGATACTGGAAAAGACATAATTCAGCTCAGTGTAGTAAGTCGATCGATTTCTGAATCATATCCTTCACGGCGTTCATCGCTGCCACGTTGGCTTCGTAGTTTCGCGCCGCGCCCATTAGATCCACCATGTCTTCCGCCGGGTTCATATGGGGATAGGCCACATAACCCTCCGAATTGGCATCCGGGTGTCCCGGCATATAACGCATCTCAGGCGCGCTGGTGTCCGTAACCACGTCGGCCACTTGAACGCCGCCTACCGATTGCATTTGCGTGTCGAATACGGACGAAAATGGCGATCCCACCGGCGCCGATTGGAATACGACGTCCTTACGACGGTAAGGGCCGCCGTCCGGCGTGCGGGTCGTCTCCGAGTTGGCAAGATTTTCAGTCAGCGCCTCTGCGCGGACGCGTTGCGCCGACATGCCCGACGCCCCCACCGATAAAGCCGCAAACAGACTCACGATCCTGCTCCTTCTTTAATCGCCGACTTGACCATCTGAATATGTCCACGCATGAGGTTGGATGCAACGCTGAAGCGCAGTGCGTTCTCCGAGAGCAACCGGGCTTCGCGGTCCATATCCACGTTGTTGCCGTCGTTCTTGATCGCGAGGCCGCTGACGGCGTTAGCCCGTGGCGCTCCGCCCATCGCGCTCGCGAATTCAGACTGGAAGTCAATATCCTGCGTCCGATACCCCGGCGTATCCGCGTTCGCGATGTTTGAGGCTACCAGTTTCTGCCGTGCGCTCAGCAGATCCATGTAGCGTTCGATATCTCCAGATAAACTATCCAACATCTCGCCACTTCTATGGCAAATGCGGCGCCAAAGTAAGTCTTTTCAAATCAGTAAGGAATGCTTCGAAGTGCGGCAAGATCCTGGCGGCGCGACAAGATTTTGTCACTGCGCGAGTTCATATACGCCGTAAGTCTCTCCTAGGAAAACGCTTAATGCCGGACACGTTTCTCTTCAGAAAAGCTCGCCTCCGACGTCTCGCGCTCAAGAGATGGTTATTGCAATCTGCAATTCACAAAGTCTCAAAAATTTTAAATATTTGATTCGGCGGGTGTTATTCGTTTTGCGGCCAAAGCTGCGCTCTTTCAAAATGTAAATTGGAGTCGGGAGGAAGAAGCCAGTTCGACATGAGGCTTCAACATCGACAGCCAGCATGCCCACGGATCCGATTATCATTATTATCGGCAACTAAACGGACCGTGTACAACGGTAGGCCAAGAGCGCCATTCAATTGGCGCACCCACCCACATACTCCTCAAATGAGGGGCTACTCCACGAGAGTAAATGTTGATATCATTCTTTGGGGATATTCCTTTTCGGGGGAGTATTCCCAGAGAAATATCAAATTTATTTCATACCGAGAGTGGATTTGCAGTTCCTCCGTATCTTCGCGCTATGTTGGCTAGCGGTAATCCTTCCGGGTTCCACCCGGCCTTCGGCTCATAGCGTCTCCACTCCTAAATCCTCATCGGCATCTCTCAAGTCGGGTTTAGCCACCACCGCCAAACTTTTTCAATCCGGACATTACGCAGAGGCAGAACAGCAAACTGAGCAATTGATTGCGGCTGCTCTAAGCGCTGGCGATCAGCGCACCGCTACTCGCGCGACCGGTAACCTTGGCGGTATCCGTTTTGCTCTCCACCAATACCGCGGCGCATTGGCCGCTTTCCTCGAAGCTCGACATATGGCCGTGGAAATGGGTGATGCTAGCGAGACCGCGGCGATCGACGCCAACCTGTGCTCGCTTTATATGGAGATGGGCGATCTCGACGAAGCGGGACGCCGCATCGAGGGCGTCTTGCAGCGTCTCACAGGACGCGAACGCAACGATCATCTTGCCGAGACGGAAATACTTCTCGCAGAACTTCGCGCACGGCAACATCGCATGGCGGAGGCGTCTTCGCTATTCCGTCAGGGTATCAACGCCGCAGAAGCTCAAAGCAATTGGAAATTGGCAGCTTCGGCATGGAACCGCATCGGCGAAGAGCAGTTGAAACAAGGTCATCTCGATGCCGCCGAGCCAGCCCTTCTCGAAGCCTATCGCATTCGCAGTCTTCGGAACCTGCCGCTGGACACCTCGTATCGCAACCTGGGCCGCCTGCGCCTGGAACAGGGCGATCTCGCAGCAGCCGAGCGCCTTCTCAACCAGGCCGTCGAACTCAGCGCTCACCCGCGCGGCCCTATTCCAAGTTGGGATATTTATCATTACCGCGGCCGTGTCCGCCTGGCGCAGGGCCGCCTGGTCGACGCGATGTCGGATCTTCGCACGGCGGTCCGCCTCGCGCGCGCATGGCGCTGGTCAGCCCCGCCAGATGATGCCATTCGCATCGGCGCCGAAGGTTGGCTTGATAAGGTGTATTCCGCTTTCATCGACGCGGGCGCTCGTTTATCGGCGCAAACTCACGACCCCAACTTGATCCGTGAAACTTTCGAGGCCTCTGAAGAAAACCGTTCCAGCAGCCTGCGTACGCTTATCGAAGGACGCATCGCCGCCGCCGAAGCGCTTCCCTCATCCTATTGGCCCGCTGTGAACCGCCTGCAGCGCGCTGAAGTTGAGGTCGCCCGTCTCCGTACACCCGCCTCGGAGCAGGAAGCCCTCTCCGATCGCGCCGCGCTCGCTCAGATCGAATCCGACGCTTACGGCGAGCCCGTCGCCGATTCCAGCGGGCTGCTGAAGCGCGTGCAAGAGCGCCTGTCTCCATCCGAAGCCCTCCTTGCCTTCCACTTAGGCGACAAAGATTCCTGGCTGTGGGCTGTGGAACGCAATCGCATCTCTTTATATGCCCTGCCACAGCGCCAACGGATCGATGCCGAGGCACAGGCATTTTCGCAATCGGTGCAGGGCGTTTCCGGCAATTTCAACGATACAGGCCGCGCCCTCTACACCACTCTCTTCGGCCAATTGCCGCCCGAAGTTCTCAAGAAGCAGCGATGGCTTTTGGCTCTGGACAGCAAGCTGTTTCAGGTTCCTTTCGCCGCTCTCCCGGCCGAAGCGGGTGACCATTCGGCGTCTTCGCAAGCGGAGCGCCGCGTCATCGAAGTTGTTCCTGGCGCGGCTCTGCTCTCCGCGCAGACCTCGCAGCCTCGGGGAGGGCTGTTCCTTGGCGTCGCCGATCCCATTTACAATCCTGCTGACCCGCGCCGAACGCCCGCCATGCGGCGCTCTTCGGCTTCGTCCTCAACCGTGCAACTCACGTCCTATCGGCCGCTGCCGCGTCTGGTCGCCAGCGCTTCGGAACTGACGCTCGCCTCCAACGCGTGGAGCGGCGATCACGAGCTGCTCGAAGGGGCCGCTGCCTCGCGTACCTCCGTTACGAAGGCGCTCGCTCACAATCCAGACGTGATTCACTTCGCAACGCATTTCGTCCAGACTCCGGGTCCGGGCCCGCAAGGCGCAATTGCTCTGAGTATGGCCGCTGGCGGCCAGGCCGACCTTCTGGACCCCTCGGAGATCGCCCGCTGGCGCGTCAATGCAAACCTGATCGCTCTCAGCGGCTGCTATTCCTCCGCCGGCGCCATTCGCCCCGGTTCCGGCCTGCTCGGCCTCACGCGCGCCTTCCTAGCGGCCGGCGCCCACAATGTACTGGCAAGTTTGTGGGACGTTCCGGACGACGGCGGACCGTTTTTTGAAGTTTTTTATCGCCTTCTCGGCCAATCCGGGTGGACGCCCGCTGCTGCTCTGCGCGCCGCCCAAATGCAAATGATCGCCTCTGGCGGCTGGCGTGCGAACCCGCGATATTGGGCCGCATACTTTGTGATGGGAAAGGAATAATTAGTGTCAGTGAGTGCCACGGCGGAAGACGCCCAAACAGCCTGGGGACTGCTTGCTACCCGCGTCCAGGGCGGTGACGAAGATGCCATGCGGGAACTCTATGACATCTTCTCCAAAGGAATTCGCTTCATGCTTTTCCGACAACTCGGCCCCGACGAGTTGGAGGACAAAGTTCACGATGTTTTCGTGACCATCACTACCTCTATCCGCAATGGCGAATTGCGCGATCCCAACCGCATGATGGGCTATATCCATACCGTCGTGCGCCGGCAGATCGCCTCCTACATCGATCGCGCCGTGAACATGCGCCGCAATCGCATCGAACTCGATTTCGATGAAACCGTTTGCGACCACCGCCCGAACCCGGAAAACGAAGCCATGGCCAAGGAGAATCAGCAAATCGCGCTTCGCGTTCTCCGGAGTATTCCCAAGCGCGACCGCGAAGTTCTTGTTCGTTTTTACTACAACGAGGAATCGCCGACTGAAATCTGCCACGCCATGAGCCTGACCGATACACAATTCCGCCTCATCAAGTCGCGCGCCAAGGCCCGATTCGGTGAACTGGGGAAGAGCTGGCTGAACCGGTCGAAGTCATAATATTTCCGGTAAATAGCACCGTGTATACCTGGGTTAATGGCCCGAGAACACCGTAAGTGAAAGTTTTGTTGAGAGTTTTTAAGGCTTTGTGCGACCAGTAGAGATAGAAAAGAATTTCTGGCGGCCAAGCGCCGTCAGGGGGTTGCTGGTTGGGAGACGCATGAATATTGATACAGACCGTCATGTTGAGGAGACGATTCTCGAACGCTACGCGCTGGGTACGCTTTCCGAGCAAGTCGTCACCGCGGTGGAAGAGCATCTGTTGATTTGTGAGATCTGTCAGGAGCGCGCGGTCGAAGCCGAGTCGTACACTCGGGCCATGAGAGGAGCCGTCGCCGAAATGCCGGTCGAACGTCCGGCGCGCAGTTGGGATTTTGCTTTCCTAAGACCCGCGTTCGCTATCTGCGCCCTTCTGGCGATTGGGGTGGTGACGTTCCGCTACCTGCCCGGTGGCCATCACGGTTCTCCCGTTCCCGTCGCGCTGGTCGCGATGCGCGGGAGCGATGTTTCCGCCTTTGCGCCTTCCGGTCGCCCGCTAACTCTCAAGCCCGACCTCACCGGTTTGACGCCCGCGCCTGCCTACCACATGCAAATCGTTGATGGCGCCGGTTCTCCGGTATGGGAAGGTTCGCTCAAATCGGGCGCAGGTTCTTCCGTTAATGTTCCTGAACTTGGAACCGGCTTATACTTTGTGCGTGTCTCGCTCGCGTCTGGCCAGCTCTTGCGTGAGTATTCTCTGGATCTGCGGCGGCAGAACTAAGAGCTTGATTCGCCGCTTTGGTTCTTCTTGGCGGCAATCTTCCGTTCCAGCGCCGCCATCAACCTGTCTTGTACATCCTGCGGGACTGGATAAGGGTCCATGCCCTTATAGATCTGTACGGTTTTCCGGGTAGTGTCTGCAATTACCCAGCAGTTCGGACAGGCGGTGATGTGCTCTTCTAACCGCGCACGGACCTGCGTGTCAATCGATTCATCCAGGTAATCGCTCAGCTCTCGCAGAAAGTCTTTACAGGTAAGCAAAGGCGTCGTCTCCCTTGCGCTTAAATTGGCGCGTCAGCTTCTCCCGCAATTGCAAGCGCGCGCGCAGCAGCCGGCTCTTTACCGCCGGCACGCTTAGCCCTAACGCTTCAGCGGTCTCTTCGGTGGACAATTCTTCGATGTCGCGAAGTACAAAAACGCTTCGATAAGGCGCCTCTAAACTTTGCACGGCTGTATCCAGAATCCCGCCAATCTCCTCGCGTGAAAGCCGCTGTTCCGGATCTTCGTCCCAGGCTGCGATTTCGCGTACAATCGTGTCCTCACCGGTATCGATCGTCTCGTCGAGAGATACGGATTTGTCGTTCTTCCGGCGGCGCAGTTTCATCAGCGCCTGATTCACCGCAATTCGTACCACCCAGGTATAAAACTTCGAATTGCCTTGAAACTGGTCGAGATGCTCGTAGGCCTTCAGAAAGGTTTCTTGCAGCACATCTTCGGCATCTTCACGATTCTGCGTGATGTGCTGCGCCAAACGAAAAATCTTGTTTTGGTAGCGGCGTACCAATTGCCCGTAAGCTTCCGTGTCGCCTTGGCGGGACTGCTCCACCAATGCGGCTTCGTCTAAAGTCGGCTGACTGGTTACGGCCATGGGGAAGCTTCCATCATAACCTGTTGTGGTGGCCCTTCTGCTTTGGCGCGATTCCATCGGGTCCTGGACCTGTAGGCTGAAGCATCTCGTTTGACGTAGGGAACACACTCCGCCGCACTGCCGTATACTGATTTGGAGGCGTTATGAGCTTTTTTTCCAAACAATTCATTGACGTAATCCAGTGGACCGAGCCCGGCGACGGCGTGCTTGCCTATCGCTATCCCATGGAGGACATGGAAATTCAGAATGGCGGGCAGTTAACGGTTCGCGATTCTCAAGCTGCGATTTTCGTCAACGAAGGGCAGATCGCGGACGTATTCGGTCCCGGCCTGTATACTTTGAGCACCAACACGCTTCCCCTCCTCACTTACCTGCGCAACTGGGATAAAGGTTTCAAGTCGCCGTTCAAGTCGGACGTCTATTACTTCTCCACTCGTCTGCAAACCAATCAGAAGTGGGGAACCGCGCAGCCGGTTACGATTCGCGATAAAGAGTTCGGCGCCGTGCGTATGCGCGCGTTCGGCATCTACTCCTACCGGATCTCGGATCCGCGAGTCTTTTATCAAAAGGTGAGCGGAACGCGCGCATCCTATACCGTCTCGGAACTCGAAGGACAGTTGCGCAACACCATCGTCGGCCAGATGACCGACATGTTCGGTAATGCCAGCGTGAATTTCCTCGACATGGCCGCGCATCAGTCAACTCTCGGGCAGAATATGTTGACAGCCATGCGTCCGGTATTCGCCGATCTCGGCCTGCTCCTCGACGCCTTCACGGTGGAAAACATCTCCATGCCCGAAGAGCTGCAGAAGATTCTCGATCAGCGTATCGGCATGAACATGATCGGCGACATGAACCGCTACACCCAATTCCAGGTTGCGAATTCGATGCCGATCGCGGCCGCTAATGAGGGCGGGGGCATGGCCGGCGCTGGCGTCGGTCTCGGAGCCGGAATGATGATGGCGAATCAGATGATGAACGCCGCGCGTCCGGCCACGCCTGAAGCACAAACGCCGGCAGCGCCCGCGCCACAACAGGGCGGTCCCGCCGGAGGTACGAAGTTCTGCATGAATTGCGGCCACTCGATTCCGAAGGCCGCTAAGTTCTGTGCGGATTGCGGCGGTGCGCAGTAAAGGCTCTTCGGAACCACAGGAAATGCGCAGTTATCGATGGGCTAAATTCCGCTCGTAGATGCGCTTCAACGTGAGTAAGTGCGGGCGGCTGGCGCATCACTTATTCACTCGCGCAGCGCACCTGAATCCTTAGAAAGTTCGCCGCAAAAACAGAAAAACCGCACCGGGCCGCCCCCAAGACGTTCGGGGACAGAACCGGTGCGGCTTGCCCCTGGTGGGGCGGGGATCCGGCGTCGGGCTGTCTGGATTTGAAAGCGTATACCGGACCGTAACTGGCAGGGTC
>DATAUH010000360.1:0-6158 GCA_036268375.1 Bryobacteraceae bacterium
GCCGGATCGCCGGTGGCGGCATGACGCGCGCCGGGACCGTGACAGGCTTCGCAGGTGACACCGTTCTCCGACGGGAGAATTTCCGAGTTCGCACCCAACCGAAGCGCGCCGGTGGAATGACAGCGAAAGCAGCGCGCTACCGATGCGCCCGCCGCAAGCGTGGGATAGGGCAGGTCCGCACCATTCGCGTGGCCGGGGGTGTCGCCGAACGCATGCGTACGAGAGAAGTAACTGCGGCCCTTTTCGACATAGCCATCGGCTGTGCGGCCGACATACGTGACTGCCTTCTTCCCTGCCCCGAACGCCCACTCGCCGGGACTGCCCGACGGCGCGGCAGCCAGCGCATGCGCGTGCGCCGAAGCGGATTGGGCGCGAAACTCCGCGGCATGGCATTTCGCGCACGCCGCGCTGCCCACGTATTGCGCGGCGGATGGAGCCGCAAACAAGAACACGACACATGCGCCGGTTGCGGCCGTGCGAGGATGCCGTGAGAGTTTCACGAGTGGCGCTTCCGGCCTATCAAGTATCACAGGCGAGCGCGGGAGTCAATCATGTGTTGCGTTTTACGCAAGTCGACTTGCGGAATTTGCATTTACCGCTTGACAGCCCGCACGTTTCAGAATATCTTTAGTTCGAACTTTGGACAAATCCCCGTCGCCCCTTTGCGAGCGCATGCCAGAGACATCGCGCAGCCTCGCGAAGTGTCGAGGAACAGGCGGCGGAAAGGAAGGACAAAGCAAAACGGTATGAAGAATCGATCGATTCTCTTCACTTGCGCGACAGTCTCCGCGTTGGCAATCGCGCCGTTCGCAAGCCGCGCTTTTCAAACTACTCCACAGGCGCCGGCGCAGAAGGGACCAGGCGGACGCGGCGCGCCCACGCCGGAACAGCTCGCCACACAGAAGGCCTCGAAAGAGGACCGGCAGCAGATGATGGATCAGCTTCACATCACTTCGTTGCGGCCGCCTGTGAACGCGCGCATAAAAGGCGAGGCGAATTACGACGAAGCCAAAGCGAATCCCTATCCCGACCTGCCAGACCCGCTGGTGATGAAGAACGGCAAGAAGGTGACTACGGCGAAGATGTGGTGGGACCAGCGCCGCCCGGAGATCGTAGAAGATTTCGATCGCGAGATCTATGGCCGCATGCCGAAGAATACTCCGAAGGTGACGTGGGAAGTCACAAAGACGGACCATTTGAGCGTGGGCGACGTGCCCATCGTCACGAAGACGCTGCTCGGTCACGTGGATAACTCCTCTTACCCGCAGATCACGGTCGACATACAGCTCGCACTTAGCACGCCCGCTAATGCGAACGGGCCGGTACCGGTCATCATGGTCTTCGGCGGCGTGAATCCGAATGGCGGCGCGCCACCGGCCACATCGCAGGAACAGCAGGGCGCGGCCGCCGGCCCAAGCTGGCAAGCGCAAGTGCTGGCGAAAGGCTGGGGCTACGCGTCGCTGAATCCAGGCAGTATCCAGGCTGACAACGGCGCCGGTTTGCGCAAAGGCATCATCGGCCTGGTGAACAAAGGCGAGCCGCGCAAGCCCGACGATTGGGGCGCGCTGCGCGCATGGGCATGGGGCGCCGATCGCGCGATGGACTACTTCGAAACCGATAAGTCCGTTAATGCGAAACGCGTCGCGATACAAGGTCATTCGCGCTACGGCAAAGCGACGATCGTCAGCATGGCGTACGATCCGCGCATCGCGATCGCATTCGTCAGCTCCTCCGGCGAAGGCGGCGCGAAACTGCATCGCCGCAACTGGGGCGAACTGGTGGAGAACGTTGCCGACGCAAACGAATACCACTGGATGGCCGGCAACTTCCTGAAGTACGCCGGGCCGCTCAAATGGAGCGATCTGCCGGTGGATTCGCACGAACTGGTGGCGATGTGCGCGCCGCGGCCGGTATTCCTGAGCGCTGGCAATTCGGTCGACCCGGCGGACGATATCGGTCACTCCGATGCGTGGGTAGACGCGAAAGGCACGTTCCTGGCCGGCGTGGGCGCAGGCCCGGTTTACCGGCTGTTGGGAAAGAAGGATCTTGGAACGGCGACGTTCCCGCCGATTGAAACCGGCATCCTGACCGGCGACGTGGTATTCCGTCAACACAGCGCGGGACACACGCCGAACCCGAACTGGCCGTACTTCCTGGATTTCGCCGAGCGCGAGTTCAAGACGATGCATTAGATCAACGCAGCAGTACGACAGCTCTGAGCCGCTCGCGTTTTGCCGAAAGGCGCGGGCGGCGACGAAGATTGCCAACTCATGCCGGCAGCTCCGCCGCCAACGGAAACATGTGCTGTTGACGGCCCAAGTCGCCGTCGTACTTCTTGCTTGTTTTGAAAAGCTCCAGGCGCCCATCGGCCGCAAGCGCGCGCGAGCGATCTCTCAACTTCTGCATCTCCGCTGAAGACATCGCTTGAAAACCGCAGGCGACTTCCAAATTCTGTTTCAGCACGTCCATGCTTTCCATTCCGCTAATCGTCACGGCTACCGGCAGGCTCATGGCGTAGCGCAAAGCCTCGGCAGCGGTCGAGCCCCCATGACTCACCATCTCGCCACTGCCGCCCATGCTCTTCATTCCAAGCGGCGCGATTCCCCGGCGAATGGCTTCGGGCAGCACCTGCTGTTCGAAGCTGCGGAATGTCGCGTCGAAACAGTTTAGCGGCATCTGCACGGTATCGAAGGGAAAGTCGTGAGACAGCATGCGCAGATGGATGGACGGGTCTTTGTGACCGGTAAAGCCAACGAAGCGAACTTTGCCGTCTTTCTTGGCTTGCGCGAGCGCTTCGGCGGCGCCGTTGGGCGCGAAGATCAGGTCGGGGTCATTTTCGTAAATTACTTCGTGAACCTGCCAGACATCGAGATGGTCGGTCTGGAGGCGGCGCAGCGACTCTTCGAGCATACGCATGGCGACATCTTTGGTGCGGCCGTGCGTACAGACCTTGGTCATCACGACGGCGCGGTCGCGCTTGCCCTTCAGAGCCGCGCCCAACCACTCTTCGCTGCGGCCTTCGTGGTACTCCCACGCGTTGTCGAAGAAATTGATGCCGGCATCGAGCGCCGTGTCGACGATGCGCTTCGCTTCTTCGACGTCTTTCGCGGCGCCCAAGTGAAATCCACCGACGCCCAAAGCGGAAACCTGCAGGCCGGTCTTACCCAAAGGGCGATGCGGAACCTGATCACTGCCGGCTGCCGATTGTCCCATCAGCGGACCGACGGCGGCGAGACCCGACGCGGCTTCGATGAATTCGCGGCGCGTAGTCTTCCATTCGGCGCTCATATCACTTACTCACTTTCGGGTATGGATTGCCGCTGTTATCGGTGGATTGCAGCATCTCTTTGACTTCGACCGATTGCATATCGAGCGGGAATTCGTGAGCGAGACGCGCTTCGGGATTATCGAATTTGAGCGACAGCTTGTAGAGCTCGAAGCGTCCATCGGCGGCATATTGCCTGACGCTGTCGCGCACGCGCTGCATCTCGGCCGCATCCATGGGCTTGAAGTTTTGCGCGATTTTGAGATTCTGCTGCAGGATCTCCGGCTTCTCCATGCCGGTGATGGTTGTGGCGACGGGGAGGCTCATGGCGTAACGCAGCGCATCTTCCGGCGAAAGCGCGCCTTTGGCGATCGACTCTCCGTGGCCTTGCATAGGCTTCATTCCGAGCGGCGCGATGCCGCGGCGATTGAGCTCCGGAAGCACCTCACGCTCGAAGCTGTGAAATTGCGAATCGAAGGGATTGAGCGGCATTTGCGTGGAATCGAAGGGGAAGTTCGTAGCCAGCATCTTGAGATGGATTTTGGGGTCTTTGTGGCCGGTGAAGCCGACGAAGCGTACTTTGCCCTGTTTCTTCGCGAGCGCCAGCGCCTCCGCCGCTCCGTTGGGGCGAATGAAGAGGTCGGGGTCGTTTTCGAAGGAGACGCCGTGAATCTGCCAAAGGTCGAGATGATCGGTTTGGAGGCGGCGCAGCGACTGCTCGAGCATCTGCAGGGCGAGGTCTTTCTCGCGACCGTGGGTGCAGACTTTAGTCATCAGGAAAACGCGATCGCGCACGCCTTTGAGGCCCTTGCCCATCCAATCTTCGGATTTGCCGCGGTGATACTCCCAGCAGTTGTCGAAGAAGGTGATGCCGCCATCGACCGCGGTGCGGACGATGCGGACCGCGGTGGCTTCGTCTTGCGCGTCGCCGATGTGGTGGCCGCCGAAGCCGAGCGCCGAGATGCGAACATCGTGGCGGCCGAACTGGCGCGTGGGAATTGCGTTGGCGTTGGCTTGCATATTTATGCGCTCACCTGCTCGCTTCGGCGCATGACCGGTTGGAGAAACTCTTTGGCTGCGAGCTCACCGAGCAGAGTGATGGCGCGCATCCAGGGCCGGCGCAGAATTTCGGTCTGATCGCCGGTTAAGCCGGCGTTTTGATTGGTGGCGTTTTGGCCGGGCGCCTGGCCGGCGGGAGCTTGCGGTAGAAGACGATTCACGAAGCCCATCAGATCGGAAGTGAAGCCGGGGAACATACCGTTGAGGCGCGCAATGAAGGTGGCGGGCGCGCCCAGCGTTTTTTCGGCGCAGCCGGTGCGAGTGGCCGCGATGACCTGACGGGCGGCGCGGGCGGCGCTCATGGAAATGCCCGGCAGACTGGCTCCCGCGCTGAACCAAGCGGATTCGGCTTCGGGATCGCCTTTGAAGCGCGCGTTGTAATGGCCACCGGTGCGCATCAATCCGGGCGCAATGGTGACAACTTTAACCGGCGTGGAAGAGAGCTCCGCACGCAGACCTTCGGAAAACGCGGCCGCGGCGAACTTGGCGCAGGTGTACGGCAGCAGATGGGGAACGGCGACCTTGCCGCCGATCGACGTGATATTGACGATCCGCGACTCTGGCCGGGAGCGGAGGTGGGGAAGCGCGGCGAAGGTGGCATACACGCTGCCCCAAAACATGATGTTCATCGCCTGTTGGAAATCGTCGATGGATGTTGCGTCCAACGGCTGCGCTTGAATGACGCCGGCGTTATTCACCAGGACGTCGAGCGCGCCGTAATGGGCGATCGTTTGGGCAACCGCAGACTCGACTTGCTTGCGGTCAGCAACGTCGCAGCGAATAGTTAGAACTTCGGCGCCTCTGGATTCGAGGTCCCGTTTGGCGGAGGCCAACGACTCTTCGTCACGCCCGCAGATCGCGACGCGCGCGCCGCGGCCGGCGAAGCCCCGCGCCATGGCAAGTCCCAAGCCGTGGCTGCCGCCGGTGATCAGAACGGTCTTGCCGCTCAATTCCATTCCGCGATCTTGCCGCAGCGCCGCGTAAGCGCCGCCGATGAGGGCCGCGGATCCCAAGAGTAGTCCGGTTCGCACAGTAATCATAGAGCGGCAATTTTGGGGCACACGCGTAGCCGTTGTGCGCACGTTAGGCGCTTGCGATTGGACAAATGTGCGGGAAGATCCGCGAGGGAGCGCGGACCTGAAGTTAGCTTGATCGATTGTTGGCCGACGATCGTGGTTCAATTTCCCAGAGTGAATTTCCGCCATGGTGGGATGGGCAAAATGTGCTTCGCAACGGGCTGCCGTTTGTTCCGCGACGAAAGAATTCGGCTTGGATGGCGCGGCTTTCCTGTGCCTCCGGCGGTTGGCCTGTGCCTCCGGCGGCTGGCCTGTGCCTCGCGGCGGTTGCGTGTAATTGGAGCGCTGTTTTCTCGATAGAAACTCGCTTTCTGGCGTTAGCCAGCCATCGCGGGCAGGGTGTTTGCCTGCGCGGTACGCGTTTCCGCCTTCGGCTGGCGCTGTTTGGCGCCGATATGGAAGCTGCGGGCCTCATTTATGCGCTGTTCGCGGTCGCGAGAGCGCGCCATCCCGGCAGTTGAAAAAACGAACCCACCGTGGGCGGCCGCGGGCGTGAAGTCATCAGCAGGGTCGTAGGTTTCGCCTTTGGACTCAGCATGTTCCACTAAGAGTTCGGCTTCGTGCTGGGCGCGGTCGTGGGCGGCATTGCGCTCGGACTGGATGTCGCGCAGGGCGTGCATGTCCTTTTCGAGGGTGCGGCGGACGCGGCCTTCGTAGATGGTGAGCAGGTTGAACTGGTGGGCCTGCTGGAGGAAGGTTTCGGCGGCGGCGAGGGCGGCATCGGCTTGCGGGTGGCCGGCGTGGATGGAATCGACATG
>DATAUH010000361.1:0-3370 GCA_036268375.1 Bryobacteraceae bacterium
GGCCGTGGATACGAGGCGCGCGAAGGTCAGCGCGCGGAGGCGTACTTGAACAGTACGTCGAGCACGCTGAACGAGCGCAACGAAGTAGGCACAGCCCTTATCGCGCGCCGGAGCAGAAGGTGTGTGAGAAATGCAGGCTAGAGCAGCCGGAAAATCATTTCGATTTCAGCATCTGATTCGACGGGCGCACCGGCCTTTCTGGCAGGCGCGAATTTCCATTGCAAGGCGGCGCGTTGCGCCTCTTCGTCGAGGCCGAGTCCCAGGGACTTCTTAACAGTTGCGCCTGTGACAGCCCCGGTGGCGTCTATGTGAATTGCCAGCGTTACTGTTCCTTGATATTTCGCGCGTCTCGCCTGTTCCGCATAGAGGGCCTCGACCTTGCGCGTGATTTCGGGCGGAGTAAGCGTGGGATCTAGCGCAGAAGCATGGGTTGGGGGAATCGCGGACCCCGTGAAGCCATTTTCCGTGTAGAAGCCGGCGCGGTAGTCCAACTTTCCGGGCCGGCCGTTTTTCAGAGTGATTTGCACTGGGTGGAAGTTGATCGCGGGATTTCGATTGGCGGTGTAGTAGCCAAGAACGTAGTAACCCTTGACGCTGCTGCCGAAGCTCTGGGACGCGTCGACAGCCTGATACGAGATCAGCGAGATTTGTTGTAGCACGCCCTCTTCGGTGAGCAGGAAATCATCGGCTTTCAAATCGGGGATGGGATTGTTGTTGGAATCCTGTACGCTGACGTCCTCGACGACGAAAAGTGTTTCGCTTCGGAAGCGCGCGGCGGGGTTGGTGGAGGCGGCTGTTTGCGGCGTCTGGGCGGCGAGGGTTAGCGTGAGAGGCGCGCTACACAGGATCAGCAGCATTGCGGCGGCGATAGCCAGAAATACTTTCCGGGACGCGCGTCCTCTGAGTTGTGACTCGTTCAGGACAGCCCGAATTCGCCTGGAAAGATCGGCGCGCGCTGCCATTGCGAGCAGCGGCGGGGGAGCGGCGGCGGAGAGGCGCCTTGCAAGAGCTAGTAACTGATCGGCGTAAGCGGCGGGGTCGGAGTGCGCCAGCACGGCATCGTCACAGGCGCGTTCTTCTTCGAGCGCGAGGCGCCGCCACGCGATCCAGACCAGCGGATGGAACCAGTAAGCGGCCGCGATAGTTCGCGCCAGGCAGTGAGTGAGAAAGTCCCAGCGGCGGACGTGTTCCAGCTCATGCGCCAATGCGCGGGTAAGGTCACCTTCGGACCACGTGGGGGCGTCGTGCGGGAGCACGATGACGGGCGAGATGACGCCACACGTCATCGGCCCGGGTGCTGACGGATGCAAGGCGACGGCGATGCGACGATCGAGCCCGCCAGTTTGAGCGAGCGGCGCAGCTTTGGACTCCCCCTCTTCCCATCGGAGCGCCGCCGCGCGGATGGCGCGAATGCGCCAGATGCCGCCAAAAACCGGTAGTAGGAACAGGCATGCGCCGCCCGCCCAGATTGCGAAGGCGACTTCGGTGAGCGGTGGGGCCTGTGATTCGGAAGCAGCAGAGGTGTTTGCCTGCACGCTGCCCGGCGGCGGGGCGACGGCGGACGCCGACGTTTGCAGCGGTTGGGAGTGGCTTGGAGACAGCGAGATGGGAATGCGCAGCGGAGGCGCGAGCAGAGCCGCGATGGGCAACAGCATCAGCGCCCCAAATCCGGCGGCCACGATGACATGGCGCACCGAAGCGCGGGAGTGATGGGCCAGGCGAACGGCAGCCAGAACCAGTGCCAGCGCGAGCGTTGCCTTCAATAGCAGCGGTAATGCAAACGATGTGCTGAGCAACAAGAGAATCTGGGTTCCAGAAGGCATGCTATCTCTTCCTTTCTTTGCGAACGCGATCGATTTCGTCCTGAAGCGAGTTCAGTTCTTCCTCGGTCCACGGCGCCTCGCTTACCAACGCGGTCATCATTTGCTTTAAGGAGCCGCCGAAGAAGGTCTGAAGGTACTGCTGCAGGGCGTTGCGCTTCGCCGCCGACGGGGACGTGGTGGCGGAGTAAATGTAGCGCGGGCCATCCTGCTGGTGTTTGACGCTGCCCTTCTTTTCGAGGCGCGCCAGCATTACGCGTACGGAAGAATCGCTGGGCGCATCGTTGAGGAGAGCGCGGATTTCCTCCGCGGAGGCGCGGTTGCCCAGCGTAAACAGGGCATTGATGATTTCCCGCTCGCGGCGGGTGAAGGATTCCTGGACGGGTTTGCGCATCTTCTTTGCTTGGGCGTCATGCGTGCGACACCTGTCACATCATAGGCGCGACAATTGTCGCATGTCAAGGCCTTCTTTTCAGCGCCGTTTTATAATGCGCCGTATGCAGCGTCTTTTGGTACTTACGCTTTTGGCCGCTCCTTTACAGGCGCAGACGGCCGTGGATTGGGGAAAGCAGAACACGGAGATTCTGCAACGGTACCGCGACCTGGTCCGGATCGATACGCGCGCCGGCAATGAGACGAAGGCGGTGGACTATCTGCGGCAGGTGCTGGAAGCGGAGGGCATCGCGACGAAGACGTTGGCGAAGGATCCGGCGCGCGCCAACCTGGTGGCGCGGTTGAAGGGCAACGGATCGAAGCGGCCGCTGTTGATTCTGGCGCACACGGATGTGGTGGGCGTGCAAAAGGAAAAGTGGCAACTGGACCCGTTTGGCGCGGTGCTGAAGGACGGCTACGTGTGGGGCAGGGGATCGGTGGACGACAAGCCGGTGTTGACTGCGAACCTGATGACCATGCTGCTGCTGAAGCGCAACCATGTAGCGCTGGACCGCGATGTGATTTTCCTTGCCGAATCGGGCGAAGAAGCGGATACGGCGGGCGTGGGCATCAATTTCATGGTGGAGCAGCACTACGGCGAAATCGACGCGGAGTTCTCGCTGACAGAGGGCGGCGGCGCGACCATTGAAAACGGCAAAGTGGCGACGATGAATATCGGCTCGGCGGAGAAGGTTCCGGCGCGCGTGCGGCTGGTGGCGACGGGGACGTCGGGACACGGATCCGTTCCCAGGCTCGACAACGCGCTCATTCATCTGGGTGCCGCGGTAGAGAAGGTGGGCCGCTGGCAGACGCCGATGCGGCTGAACGACACGACGCGCACATATTTTGAAAAGCTGGCGACGATCAGTACGCCGGAGAAGGCGGCTCGCTACAACGCGCTGCTGAATCCGCGCACGGCGGAGGCGGCGCAGGTGTATCTGAGGGAGCATGAACCACAGGCGTATTCTATGCTGCGCACGTCGGTTGTGCCGACGATGCTGAAGGCGGGGGTAGGGCCGAACGTAATTCCATCGGAGGCCGAGGCGACGCTCGATATTCGCGCGTTGCCGGATGAGAACGTCGCGAACTTCTACGCCGAGATGGGTAAAGTCATTGAC
>DATAUH010000362.1:0-11674 GCA_036268375.1 Bryobacteraceae bacterium
GCATCGGTGCTACGTTTTCCCGCCAGCGTTCGCCGGCGCTATGAAGAGTTGGAACGTTTCCCTGAAGGGTACCTCGTGATCGGCGGCGCCATTTCGAGTTTCAATCCCATTTATGGTCAGGGTATGACAGCCGCTGCCCTACAGGCCCTTGCGCTGCAGTCTGCGCTCGCAGAGGGCTCTAATCGGCTGGCGAGCCGCCTCTTCGCCCGCGTCTCGAAGGTAATCGACATTTCCTGGAGCATGGCCGTAGGTGCGGATCTACGTCGGCCCGACACAGTTGGTCGCCGCATTTTGGGCGTGAAAATCATCAACTCTTATATGACTAAACTGCACAAAGCGGCGCATCGCGTGGCGAACCTGCTGGCGTCGCCGCCAGTCTCATGCGTCCTCGTATCGCTGCGCGCACTGTGGAACAACCTCTCTGCGCAGCGGCGGCATAGTCCGTTCAGGCGTGTGGCCAGCGTAGGTACAACGCGGTGAACGCCGGTTCATTCTCCTGAGCCGTTTCTCTAGCAGTGGCAGCTCATCCATGTCCATGCAAAGGGAAGCCTCGTTCCGCAAGCCGGCGCTAGTCACTCTTAGTTGTAACTTAACGAAGAAGTTCGAGGAGACGGTTCTTCAACCCGTAAACGTCCCCGCTGGGTCACTGCGTCGCAGCTCAGGGGCGATACCTCGGACACGATGCTAAGCAGTCACCTCTTGCCGCCTGAATCAGCAAGGGGTCAGGCATGGCCGCACCGATTTATCGCGAAGATATCTCTGCTCAATTGATTACAGCAGAAGCGGATTTGTGCGTCTAATCGTTTCTTACCGCGCACGGTTCCGGTCCGGGGAATTACCTCCACAGATTGGTTGTGCCGGGGCGCAAGTCCTCTCATCCGCACCAAATAACGACGAAAAGGAATAACACTCTGCTGTGTGGACCCAACGCGCGTCGGAGACGCGTCGTTACAGTTCTCCATCCGAGCGAGCGTAGAGCAATCCCCCAATTGCTCCCAGAACCATCCAAAACAGAGCGCTGGTGAGAATTGAAAGGATTGCAAACTCGTGTACCAGCGCGACCGGAACGGCACTGTCTCCGTGCGCTAAAGGCGCGCCAATAACGTGCGGCAGGACTATAAGAAGAAAGCCGAGTGCTCGAACCGGCGCCGATTTTCGTCGATCGAGCAACAGCCATAACCCCAGCGCCGTAAATACTACGGCGAGAATCCACCACTGCTGGCGACCATAGAGATCTGCAACCGCAGTTCCCGGAGGTTGCGGCGGCAACGCTATAGATGGAGCCAAATCGACGCAGGCAAATGCAGCCAGTCCCCATAAAAGGCCATTGAGCCAAGTTAGTCTGACCGGTACGAAACTTGTGAGGCCAAATAAGACGGCTGAAAAACCGATAGCCGTCAGCACTGTTGTCACAGCGGTAAGTGCAGTCCGCTCGAAGCCGTCTGCTGGCTTCCAACCCTCGTCTTCATGGTGATGGGGCGTTGCATTCTCCGCAGCCGCTTCATAAACTTCGGCCTTTTCGATGAGCGGAAAGATCGTGAAATGTTGTACCGCAAATAGCAGCAAGCCAGCAATTGTGCCAGAAGCAAGCGCTACGAAGAACAGTCTTCGAAATCGACTCACAGCATCTCAATGGCAAGGAAAGCCGTTCGCGTGCCGCGTATCGTGGGCCGAATTGTGCGCCCGTGCAAACGGCGAAAATCCGATGACATACACCATAAACACACCCAGACAGATGGTCAGCAACGCCGGCCATCGAGCAGTCAGACTTTCGATTCTGGGATCGGTTCTTGAAATCGTCTCGCTTGTCTGCATGAATGTGAGGCCTGTTTGGTTGGAGTCTAGCACGGTGATATCGAAATCAAAACTCCCGGCTATCAGGTTTTTACAAGCATAAATTCCGCTGTGAGCGGATCTTCTTAGCCCAGCTACTGGCATCATCAGCTTTCTTGCATTTACCGCGCTGGGTGCGGGATACTGATAAGCCTCAGGCGCCCGCAAGGGCATAACAGGGAAGTCCGGTGAGAAACCGGCGCGGTCCCGCCACTGTAAGTGAGGGCAAGCCGCTTCATGATAACCACTCGGCTGAGAAGCCGGGGAAGGTGAAGCGGCCGGCAATTTTTAATGCTCCCTCCAAGCCAGGAGACCTGCCTGAGATAGCTACGGCTAACTTTCTGCGGAGAACGGAAAGAATGCACCTCATCCTCACGACAATTCGAAAATCCGGGCCGGGGTTGATGGCATTCACGCGGGAAGTTTGCCGTCGTTGCGACGGGAACAGACCACATGATGCACAAGACCAGGCCAGCTAAAGCAGCGGCCAAATTTCACACAACAGGAGCAAATTCGTGAGTATTGCAACTAAGCGTGGCGACGGCGGGCAAACCGGGCTCGCCGGCGGAGTTCGGGTTTCGAAATCTTCTCTTCGCGTCGAAGCCTATGGAACTGTGGATGAGCTGAATTCCGTTCTGGGCGTCGCAAGGGCTCAATGTGACAATGCCGGATTGCGTGATCGCACAAAATCGATCCAGCGCGAGCTTTTTCGAATTGGTTCAGGTCTGGCGACGCCACCGGACAGCCGCAAACCTCAAGTCCCGATCACCGAAGAGATGGTGGAGGGTCTTACGGCTCAGGTCCACGAGATTGAGGCAATGGAAAACCTGCTTTCGGATTGGTCGTTACCGGGCGAACATGCCGGCGCTGCATTTTACGATCACGCGCGAACAATTTGCAGGCGCGCTGAGCGATGCGTCGTCCGCCTGATGGAGTCAGGCGAAACGGTCAACCCGAACGTCCTAGGGTATCTGAACCGCTTGTCGGACCTGCTGTGGCTGTTCGCGCGGAAACTCGAAGTTGAGGCGGGGGTCACGAACTCTCTTCGCGAGATGAACGAGAAGCAGGGGCCGAAGTGGTCGCGTGCGTGGTGAGGAGCCGCTTCACGTTTCTCTTTGTCTTGCTCCCGGCGCTCGCGGCGGAGGCTCAGCCGACGCGCATCGTCTCCACTCTGCCAAGCGCGACTGAAACGCTTTTCGCGTTGGGTGTGGGCGACCGCGTGGTAGGCGTCTCTCAATATTGCCATTTTCCGCCGGACGTCTTATCGCTGCCGAAGGTCGGAACGTATACGAAGCCTGATGCCGAGAAGATCGTGCTTCTGCGTCCCGATCTTGTCGTGATTTCCACGACCGGCGCGGGACTTGCGGATCGTCTTTCGGGGCTCAGCATTCGCACCGTCGCGATAAGAGTCGGCTCGCTACCGGAAGTCTTCTCCATGATTCACGACATCGGCGCAGCCGCGGGCGTGCTGGGCAAAGCCGAGCACTTGAACGATCAGATTCGTTCGCGTCTGGAAAACTTACGCGTACAGGGCGCCGACCGCCCTAAGCCATCCGTACTAATGATCGTGGGACGAACGCCAGGACTGCTGAACAATCTGACTGCAGCCGGGGCTTCCACTTACCTGAGTGAGTTGCTCCAGATCGCCGGCGGGGCCAATGCATTGGCGGCTTCAGCGATTTCGTATCCCCGTATTTCGCTTGAAACAATCGTGCGGCTCAATCCCGATGTGATTCTTGACATGTCGATCATGGGCGAATCCATGGGACGGCCTGGGCGCGAAGAACGCTTGCGCGAGACCTGGCTTTCTCATCGTGAACTCACCGCGGTCACGAAGGGCAATGTCTTCGGTCTCGCATCCGAGACTCTCGTGGCACCGGGACCGCGCGTTGTCGACGCAGTTGAGGAGATTCGAGCACGCCTAAGAACCGCAATTCATCAGAAGGTTGCGCGGTGACGGACGTACTACTGGCCGTACAAAACGTGTCATTCGAGTATCCCGGGCGTCGCGTGCTCGATTCGGTCCACTTTACCGCTTGCGGCGGTGAATTCGTCATATTGATGGGAGTCAATGGCGCGGGCAAGAGCACGCTTGTCGACATACTAGCGGGCCTGCAAACGCCGGACACGGGCGATATCCAACTAAGCGGACGCAGCCTGATGACTTGGCGCCCTAAGGAACGATCCCGCCGAATCAGTCATCTGCCGCAGGGCACGAGGCAGGAACTGCCATTCACCGTGGAGCAAGTGGTTCTCATGGGGCGATACGCTTACGCGGAACGCTGGTTCGAATCCGACGAGGATCACGCCTATGCCGAGGACGCCATGATGCGCATGGATTGCCTCCAATTTCGCCATCGCCTGTTTTCCACGCTTAGTGGTGGCGAACAGCAACGCGCGCTGCTTGCCGCTTGCATTGCGCAGTGTCCTGCCGTCATGTTATTCGATGAGCCATCCACTTACCTCGACATTCACCAGCAGCTACACTGTTTCACAACGCTCGCCGAGCTCGCGCGCGAAGGGGCGCTTTGCATCGCTGTCACTCACGACCTGAATCTTGCCTTATCTCACTGTACGCGTGTGCTGATTCTCGATCATGGTAAGTTGGCGGCCGATCTGCCGGTCGATGATGCCGCGCGGGAATCGAGCTGGTTGTCGCGCCTTTCGCCTGAATTGCGAATGGTCCAAACACCCGAAGGAAAACCATGGGTACTCTATCGATGATCGCGATGCGCGGCGATTCATCTACACGGATGAACTGGATCGGGAGTTCGGTTGCGGTGTTTCTGCTGGCCGCGTTTCTGTTGCCGTGGATTGGGAGCGGCTCGATCAGCATTGCCAAAGTGTTCGAAAAAGCGGCGCCCGACTATCCGGTCTTTATCCAACTTCGCGTGCCTCGAACGCTACTGGGACTTTTCGCCGGCGGCGCGCTTTCATTGACGGGCAGCCTGTTTCAATCGATGCTGCGCGACTCGCTTGCCACACCCTATACCCTCGGCGTCTCGTCCGGCGCATCTTTGGGCGCCGTGATAACGCTTGCGCTTGACCTGGACCGCGTACTCGGATTTCCCGCTTCCTGGCTTGGCGCAATGGCGGGCGCGGCGGTGGTGTTGCTGATTGTCGGCGGAGCGTCATGGAAACGAGGACACCTTTCCGGAGCGCGGCTGCTTCTCTCGGGTATCGCGCTCAACAGCACTTGCGCGGCGTTCATTTTGCTCATCAATAGCGTCGTTCGCGACCGCCGCGCTTTCTCGATTATGCAGTGGCTGCTCGGCAGCGTGGATGCGGTCAGTTACCCGGCTCTGTCCGTCTTCGGAATGATCGTGCTGGTTACTTCTGTCACGGTCATTGCGCAAGCGCGCAGTTGGAATCTGATGGCGGTGGGCGAGTCGTGGGCCGGATCGCGCGGGGCCGATCTGCGGCGCCTCACTATCACGGGTTACTGCTGCGGATCCATACTGACTGCCGGGTCGATCGCATTGACCGGCCCGATCGGATTCGTGGGACTGATCGTTCCGCATCTGGTGCGGTCGCGGATCAGCGCCGATAATCGCATCCTGATGCCATGTTCATTGCTGCTGGGCGGTGTGCTGTTGGCCGCTTGCGACACCATTGGGCGCATTGCTCTGGCTCCGGCCGAACTGCCTGCAGGCGCGGTCATGGCTATTATTGGCGGACCGTACCTCGTATGGCTGGTCCGAAAGAGGTTTTAGCAATGCCACCCTATCGCCAGCGAGTCACGCGCGCCGACGGACGGACAATCAACGTCGTGCAGCGCCGAGGCCATCTGTCTTATTGCTACGGCGCTTGCTGCTGCGGACGCACGGATCGCGGGTACGCGCCCGTTCCGGTCGAACTCTACAAGGAGGAATGGCTCAAGCGCAAGCTGCGAAATGTCGTGCACATGACCAAAGGCGGCTGCCTGGGACCTTGTCCGCTGGCGAATGTGGCGAGCCTCGAATTTGACGGCCAATCTGTCTTCTTCCAATCCGTTTCGCAGCCTTGGCAGGTCCGGCTGATTTTCGACTATATCGATTCCATGGTCCGCGCAGACCGCTTTGTGCCGCCGCCTCCGGAACTCGCGGTTTTCACGTTTGATTTTTACGACTGGAAAGCCAGGCCCAAACAGGCCGAGACGGTGGCGCCGCTCGCGCCGGTAAACCCGAACCTCATCGCGTTGTTGACGCATGCCGGCACCGATCTGATGACGCTCGACCGTGCGCGCCCGGATCTGCCGGCGGGAATTCGTGTGCTCGGGTTATCTCTACTTTCTATCGCGAGTGACGACCAGATGCTTGCGACGCTCAACGGGGAGCTTGCTGAAGCCGCTCTCGTTCTGCTGCGCATTCATGGGCGCGTGGAAACGGTTCCCGCACTGGAAATGCTGCGCCAGCGGTGTCGCGATCGCGGCCAGCGATTACTGGTTGTGAGTGGGACGGGCGAACTCGATCCGCGGATGGCTCAGGCGGGAGATGTTCCGATCGACGTGCTGCAGGCTGTTACGAGCTATCTCATGTGCGGTGGACCCGGCAACCTGATCGAGTGCGTGAAGTTTGTTTCCGACCGGCTCCTGCTTACGGGACACGGTTATCAAGAGCCTCAAGTCACGCCCGAACACGGCATCTATCTGCGCGATATCGAAGGCGCCGATGTTGACGATTGGCGAAAGCAGGCCGATCCCGCGAAAGCGGTCGCCGCGATTCTTTTCTACCGGGCGCACCTGCTCAGCGGGAACACCGGATTTGTGGATGCGCTCGCGGGCGCGCTCTCTGCGCGGGGCCTCGAGCCTGTCTGTATCTTTACCTCAAGCCTCAAGGATCAGCGAGACGGCGCGCCTGCGGCGTTTGGTCTTTTCCCGAGCGCGCCAAGCGTTGTGATCTCGACGCTTTCGTTCGCGCAGGGCGAAGTGAACGCGGGAGGTATTACCGAATCTGGATCTAACGTCAGCGCGCTGGAGCGCCTGGACGCGCCGATTCTTCAGACGATGGCCGCGAGCGTGCCCCAAGCGTCCTGGGAGCTTTCTTCCCGCGGATTGAATCCTCTTGAAACCGCGATCAACGTGGCGATACCTGAATTTGACGGCCGTATCATCGGCGTGCCCATTTCGTTTAAGGAACGCCACACAGGGAACGACGGCGCACTCTATGCGCCGCACCCGGAGCGCATTGCGCGCGTCGCCGGAATCGCTGCGCAACTTGTGAATCTTCGCTGCAAACCAAATGAGCAAAAGCGTGTCGCCTTTGTACTGACGAATTCGTCGAGCAAGGCCGCGCAAGTCGGCAACGCTGTGGGGCTCGATGCGCCAGCGAGCCTACTCAATCTCTTGCGCGCGCTGCGGGGGCGAGGCTATCAAATCCGATCTCTGCCCGACGATAGCGATTCGCTGTTTCATGAGCTACTATCGCGCGGCAGCTATGATGACAACCATCCTTTGAACCCTGCGACCGCGCATAAACTTTCCGTCGGCAGGTATCGGGAGTGGTTTGATGCCTTTCCCGAGAACGTCCGGAAACGAATGATCCGTTCCTGGAAGGAGCCCGGCCAAGATATAAACGAACCCTGGCGGGATGCATCAGACTATTTATTCGCGGGTATGGAGTTGGGAAGCGCTCTCGTCGCGCTACAGCCGCCGCGCGGCTACGGCATGAATCCTGACGCAATTTACCACACGCCGGATTTACCGCCTACGCATCATTACGCCGCCTTTTATCGATGGCTTGCCGCGCCGCGCTCAACGGACGGGTGGGGCGCGGACGCGATCGTTCACGTCGGCAAACACGGCACGCTTGAATGGCTGCCGGGCAAAGGCATTGGTCTTTCAAGGGAATGTTTTCCGGATCTGTTACTGGGCGATACGCCGCTGGTCTACCCGTTCATCATCAACGATCCGGGTGAAGGAAGCCAGGCCAAGCGGCGTGCGCACGCGGTGATAGTCGATCACCTGACGCCTCCGATGACTATCGCCGAAACGTATGGACCGCTGGCTGAACTGAATCAACTGGTCAACGAATATTACTCGCTCGAGAAGCTTGACCCTTCGAAACTTTCGATTGTGCAACGGCAGATCTGGGATCTGATCGAAAAAACGAACCTGCGGGCCGATTTGGATTTGAAGAGCATGTTGTCGCGCGATCACGGCGATCACAAGCACGAATGGGACGAGCAGGCGACTCCTGAAGGCGTTCCCGCAACACTTGCTGAAATGAGCGGGAACGAAGTAGCGCACCTGATCGAGGACATAGACGGATATCTCTGTGAGTTGGGTCTTGCGCAAATCCGCGACGGCCTGCACATCCTTGGGCAAATGCCCCCGCTCGCCGATATGTTGCGTTCACTCACTCGCCTGCCGAATGTGAGTGTTCCGGGGCTGCAATCTTCGCTGGCTGAGCACTTCGGCTATTCATTGGCCGATTTGCTTGACCGTCCTGGCTCCCGGCTGGAGCCTCCAGTGACTGTGCGCCAATCGCTCTGTCACTCGCACGCAGACGTACTGCGTGAACTCGATCAGATCGCTTTTTCTCTCTACGCTGCGCTTGAGGACAGAGGCTTCCAGATCGCAACGATCGATGAGGTTCAACGTCAGATCGTTGGCGATGCAAACGACACGATCGGCGCTGTGCTTGACTACGCCTGCCGAACGTTGGTCCCGAACCTTGAACGCGTTGATGGAGAAGTCGCCAACGTTCTGAATGCGCTCGAAGGCCGTTACGTGCCGGCCGGCCCCGCCGGCGCCCCGACGCGCGGCATGGCGAGTATTCTTCCGACGGGCCGCAATTTCTACGCTGTCGATCCGCGGGCCCTCCCTTCGGCTGCTGCGTGGCAGGTCGGCCAGCAACTAGCCCGCGAAACGCTCGTGCGCTATGTGAGCGAAGAAGGTTCCTATCCGGAGATGATCGGGTTGAGCATGTGGGGCACGTCGCAGATGCGCACCCAAGGCGACGATGTGGCGGAGGCGCTTTCGTTTCTGGGCGTCAGGCCGGTATGGAATGCGCAGTCGCGCCGCATCGATGGCGTGGAAGCGATCCCGCTGAACGAACTTGGACGTCCACGGATCGATGTGACCCTGCGCATCAGTGGGTTCTTTCGCGACGCATTCCCGCATTTGATCACGCTGCTGGATGATGCGGTGCGCCTGGTGGTTGCGCTCGATGAGCCGCCGGAGCAGAATTTTCCGCGCAAGCATTTTCTGGCGGAGATGGCGAAGACCTCCGATTTATCCGCCGAGGAAGCAGAAGAACAGGCGCTCTTTCGGATCTTCGGCGCAAAGCCCGGCGCGTACGGGGTGGGACTTCAACAACTAATCGACACTGGCCACTGGCAAACGGCCGACGATCTTGCCAGAGTATTTCTTGCTTGGGGCGGCTACGCGTATGGCCGAAATTCCTACGGCGGCGATGCGCGCGAAGTGTTCGCCGATCGCCTGAGGACCGTCCAGGTGGCCTTGCACAATCAGGATAATCGCGAGCACGATATCTTCGATTCCGATGACTACTACCAATTTCACGGCGGCATGGTAGCGACGATTCGAAGCCTCACGGGCGAACGGCCGAAGGCGTACTTCGGCGATTCGGCGCGTCCCGAATCGAGCCGCATACGCGATTTGAGGGAAGAGGCGCTTCGCGTATATCGCAGCCGCGTGGTCAACCCGAAATGGATCGCCAGCATTCAGCGTCACGGCTACAAAGGCGGCCTGGAGCTGACCGCGACCGTCGACTACATCTTTGGCTTCGACGCGGCCGCCGACATCGCACCGGATTTTGTCTACGAGGAACTGGCGGAGAACTACGCGTTCGACGAGACTATGCGTGAGTTCCTGGAGCGCTCGAATCCGTGGGCGTTGAACGCCATCGCCAAGCGACTGCTGGAAGCATCGGACCGTGGATTGTGGGAACAACCACCCGACGAAACACTCGCGCGGCTCAGACAAACGGTATTCGACAGCGAGACGATGCTTGAGGCTCGTGAAGAACGTGGAGTGGAAGCGTGATGACAGCGGCCTTTCCGTTCGCTGCGATTGTGGGTCAGCCGCAATTGAAACTCGCGCTCTTGCTGGCGGGAGTGGATTGGCGCCTCAGCGTCTTGTTGAAAGGCGACAAGGGTTCGGGCAAGAGCACTGCGGCGCGCTCGCTGGCGGGAATCTTGCCCGGCAGCGCGCCATTCGTCAATCTGCCGATCGGAGCAACAGAGGACCGTCTGCTCGGCGGATTGGATTTGGCGCAGGCGCTTCAGGGCCACGCTAGTTTAAAGCGCGGATTGATTCACGAAGCCGACGGCGGCGTACTGTACATCGACGAAATCAATCTTCTTTCGGATGCCTTGACGGATGCGCTGCTCGACGTGGCATCGAGCGGCCGGCATTATGTCGAGCGTGACGGATTCAGCGTTTCCTCCGAGGCGCGATTCACGCTGCTGGGAAGCATGAACGCGGAGGAGGGATCGCTGCGTCCGCAATTGCTCGACCGATTCGCCCTCTCACTTGATCTGGAGGCCCCGATAGTCAGCGAAGAACGCGCTGCGATCACCGAGGCCCGTTTGCGGTTTGACGCGTCACCTGAGGCGTTCTGCGCCGTCTTTGATGTTGGACAGCAGCAATCGCGCGAAGCCATCGCCAGAGCTCGTTCGCTGGTCGCCTCTTTCAGTGTTGACTCAGGCGTGCTGCAAGATATCGCGTCCGCGGTGACGACGGCGGGCGTGCGCTCGCTCCGAGCCGATCTTGCGGCGCTACGAGCAGCCATTGCGCATGCCGCGCTCGAAGGGCGGGCGGAGATTGCGACTGAGGACATCGAAACGGTAATGCCCTTGGTGTTGCATCATCGCGCCAAACGCGACGGGCCGCGCCCACCGGCGCCGCCGAGCAGCAGGGAACGACCGCCGGACGATCGAGAGCGGCAAGATCAGAATGGCTCAACTGAGGTACAAGATCTCGTCTTTCCGCCCCAGCCGAAACAAGCGCCCGAATTGCGCGTTCGCGCCGCCGCTTCAAAACTCCGCGGCCGCACCTCGGAACTGCAAGAAGCGCGTGCCGCAACATTACGCACCTGCGCCGAATTAAACGCAAATGGAACATTTGACGTGGTCGCGAGCATGACGCAGGCGTTTCGAAATACTGGAAAAGCGTCGCTGCGTGCGGATCAACTTGCCTTCCGTAAACCGCAAGAAACCGCTGGTATTCGATTGATCTTCGTAGTCGATTCGAGCGGATCCCATGCCGTTCAAAGGCGCATGAGCGCGGTTAAAGGCGCAGCCGTGGGGCTTCTACAATCATCGCTAGACCGGAAGGACGAGGTCGCGGTCATTTCCTTCCGAGGCCCCAAGGCTGAAATCGCACTCGAGCCGTGCCGCGATGCGGACGCCGCACAGAGGGCATTGGAATTCCTTCCCACTGGTGGCCGCACTCCGCTCGCTCACGCCCTGGAACTCGCGCGATCATTGGTGAATCCGTCCTCTTTGGTGATCCTTGTCACGGACGGCCGCGCAAACGTTCCTCTGGTAAGCGACGATCCATGGGCCGATGCACTCGATGCCGCGGGTCGTCTGCAGTGCGCGTCTGTTCTGGTCGACTCATCTCTCGATTCGTCCGTCGATGCGCCGATGAACGCGTTAGCATTTGCTATGCGGGCTCGACGAATTCGGCTCGATGACTTCAGCGGAGAGGCTTTGCTGAATATCCTGCTGCCGTCATGAGCCGATACTTGTACGTCGCCACCGCCGTATGTGAGCTGAGGCCGGGCTCGCAAGAGCCCAGCCTATTTCAAAACCGAAACTTCGCCGCCACCTGTAACAGTCGCGGCGACGCTGCGCTCACGACGCGCCCGAAATTCGGATCGTTGACTTCGCCGTC
>DATAUH010000363.1:0-16684 GCA_036268375.1 Bryobacteraceae bacterium
AGCACTGGATTCTGGAGCGTTTGCAGTACCGAACGCCAGCTCAGGCGCGACGAGACTTTTCTCTTGTGCTGGGCCAGGCGGCGTGATTCAATGACTTTTACTTACCCCAACCGACCTGTCCATCCCGTCCGGACCAATACAGAAAAAGAGCAATTGGAGGAGGGATCGTCGAAACGTGCGGCTGAAACGATGAAGGCCCGGCAAGTTCCGGACTGCCGTTGCCTCGGTCGCCGTCAATTGCGAAGCCGAAGCGCCTGGCTTTTCCCGATGCGCCAATTTAACCGATTTTTTTGGCACGTTTCGGATAGCCGATCTCCCATATCGAGTTGAAGGAGATCGGCGTGAGAGAAATAAAATTCAGCGAAATCGCAAAGGTGAAGTGTTTCGAGCCGGGCGAACGTCCCGTTTTTCTGTTGAGATTTACCAATGGCGAAAGCTTAGTGGTCAAGGCGGAAAGTAATAGCAATGGGCGCAACGCGGACGCAATCATTCCCCTCATGGCCAAGATGATGAAACAGGTCAGTCCGCAAGTTAAGGCGACGATCTTGAGCGGTGCGGAAATGAATGCTTTGGTAGCGCTCTCTGGGGACCTGGCGAAGTTTAGGGGGCAGGACGAGTCCCGCAAATATCTTGAGTTGTATGTGACCGAAGGCCGCCAGATGTTCGCGTTTTACAAGATGCCGTTTGTCGAAAACCTGACCGATTTCGACAAGGTCACGACCAAAGTCAGCGCCGCGTTCATGTTCATGCAATTGGACACGGTTGCGCTTCATCAACTGGGAAAAATTGTCGCCGTCGATCTCTTTATTGGCAATCACGACCGGTTCACCCCGGATGGCAGAGTGCAAAACGCGGGAAATCTTCTCTTCCAGTCCAGTAATGGAAGGCTCACGCCGATAGGCCTGGATTTTTACGAGGCGCAAGGAATCGCCTCCGACCTGCACGACTCCTCCCCCGAGGATACGTACGGCAGAAATGGGAAACGAACTTTCCAGTGGGCCGGCATGGTTTTGCAATCGGAGATGCACATTCGGTGCTACGCAGGGTTAGCCATCAAAGGACTGAACGGAGAATTCGCAAAGTTACAGGGCAATTCCTCCGTAGAGCTCTTGAAACACACTGATGTCATCGCCTTTGCCAACGGCATGCTGGAAGGCATGCGGGCATTGCGTGATTTTCTCCAGTTCAGAGGCGGTCTGCCTTCGGGCGTAGCCGAGAGAATGAGGCGCCTGGGTTGGTCGGCTGCGCGCCCCACGACGCCGCCCCCGCCATTTCAAACCACCGGACGCCACGACTATGTCACGAGCTTTCAACGGCGCAGTTTGAACGGATGCTAAAACGCCGCCTCGCATGGTGTTGCTCCATGAAGAGTGAATAAAGGGAAACTGCCGGCGGATCGTCGTCGCCTTGGTGATAATCGATCCGGATCGCGCGCGTGATTCGCACCGCGACTGCGGAAGTCGTTTTCAAACGCAAGCCGTGTCACCCGCGCGGTACGAAAAAGGTCAGATCGCGGAGATTGGATGACCGAACGTACGGGTGAAACTGACGAAATGGCAATCGCCACGATAAACTTGAATATCGGAGGACAATTGCAGGCATCGGCCGATTCGCCAGTCCCTTCCAAACACGCCTTCAGTTCATTTCGCGCTGCTTCCTTTCAGCGCGAAGACCGCATTCTTCTGCTGCTCACGCTGATCATCGGCGCCATCGTCGGATTCGTGGTGGTGGCATTCATATATCTCACGGAAAATCTCGGGTCGAAACTCTATCCCGCCAACGGCGCCGCGTGGCGCCGCGGGTTTATTCCCCTTGCGGGGTCGCTGATCACCGGCTTTTTCCTGGCCCGCTACTTTCCCAACGCTCGGGGTAGCGGCATTCCGCAAACCAAGGCCGCGCTCTTTTTGCGCGACGGCTTCATCAGTCTGCGCACGGTGCTGGGCAAGTTCAGCATGTGCTCGATTACGCTGGCCAGCGGTATCGCCCTGGGCCGCGAGGGCCCCAGCGTTCAACTGAGCGCCGGCATCGCGTCTGTCTTGGGCCGCAAGCTGGGGCTGTCACCGCGAAATGTGCGCGCGCTGGTTCCCATTGGCGCCGCCGCGGCGCTGGCGGCCGCCTTCAACACGCCCATCGCCGCCGTACTGTTTACTCTCGAAGAAGTGATGGGAGACCTGCACGCGCCCGTTCTCGGATCCATCGTGCTGAGCTCCGCCACTTCGTGGATGGTTCTGCACCTTCTGCTGGGTGATGAGCCGCTCTTTCACGTTCCCGCGTATCAACTGGTCCACCCGGTGGAATTTATCATTTACGCCGTGTTAGGCGTCGCCGGCGGGTTGATGTCGGTGGCGTTCGTAAAGCTTCTGCTGTGGCAGCGGAAAAGGTTTATGGCCATGCCGAAATCGACGGCATGGATTCAGCCTGCGGTCGGAGGCCTGACTGTGGGTGTTCTCGGATGGTTCGTTCCGCAGGTGCTCGGCGTCGGATACGGTTTCGTCGACGCGGCTCTCAACGGCAAGATTCTGATCTCCACCATGGCGCTGCTGGTGCTGCTGAAGGTAGTAGCGACCGCCACCTGCTATGCGTCCGGCAACGCCGGCGGCATCTTCGGCCCGAGCCTGTTTATGGGCGCGATGGCAGGCGGCGCGATCGGCGGGATCGCGCACATGCTGCTTCCCGATTACACCGGCAGCGTCGGCGCATATGCCTTGGTCGGCATGGGCGCGGCATTCGCCGGCATCGTCCGCGTGCCGCTGACATCCGTGATCATGATCTTCGAGATCACGCGCGACTACACCATCATCGTCCCGCTGATGATCGCCAACCTGATCAGCTATTTCCTCTCCAGCCGGCTGCAGGAGGAACCTATCTATGAGGCCTTGCAGCATCAGGACGGCATTCATTTGCCTTCGGGAGCGCGCGCCCGCGAGGAATTAGCCACAGTCGCGCTGGCGATGAAGCCTCAAGCCCATCCGCTGTCTGCCCAACTCACGGCCGCGCAGGCGCTTTCCAGCATCAATGGCGCGCAAACAATCTGGCCCGTGATCGATGCGCGCGGACTGCGCGGCATGATCACGCGGGAGGAACTGGAACAGACCGCCAGCAACCGTGGCGATATCACCCTCGGCGATCTGCTTCCCGATCCGGGGCCGGTCGAGGAACTCGACGAAGCCCGTTTCCCGCACGTTCATCCCGATCATTCGCTCGATTCCGCCATGCGCCGCATCGTGCAGAGCAAACTCCCGGCGCTCCCAGTTGTAAGCCGCCAGAATATTCGCGAGCTGCGCGGCTTGATCTCCATGCAAGACATTCTGGAGGCGTACGCTTTGGCCGCGCCCTCCGCCGCTGCCGAAAAGCCCGCTTCGCCGCGCATGTTCGCCGGCGTGATGGCGGCTCTGGTGTGCCTGGCGCTTTTTATAGGCTGGTTGAACTACTTCATGCGCCTGCAGCGCACCAATCGCGCCGAGACCACTTACGGACAGGCCGGTGAATTGATGAAGAACCGCCGTTACGACGAGGCCATCGCGCATTATCGCGAGGCGCTTTCGTCCTCTCACAATCCCACGTACCGGCTGGCGCTGGGAGAGGCGCTGGTGGCGAATGGGAACTTCGCGGAATCCCAGATCTATCTCAACGAGTACCTGCGTGCGAATCCTGCCAACGGCCCCGCGAATCTGGCATTAGCCCGCGCCGCCGCGGGCGAACACCGCGTGGAGGATGCCATCGCGCATTACCAGCGCGCGATCTACGGCTCCTGGCCGCAGGATGAGCCGCAGCACCGCTTTGACGCGCGTCTGGAGCTGATCGATTACTTTGCCACGGCCGGCCGGGATCAGCAGGCTAAAGCGGAATTGATGAGCGCGGCCGCGCAAGTGCCCCCCAATGACCTCGTGGCCGCGCGTCGCGTCGCGCGCAAGCTGCTCGACATGGGCATGACGAAGAACGCCGAGGAGATGTTTGCCACAGTGGCGCGGCGCAATCCTCAGGATGCGCAGGCGCAGCAGGGGCTAGCAGACGCAAAGTTCACTGATGGCGACTACGCGGGTGCGGAGAAGGCGTACCGGCAACTCCTGGCGATCGACCCGGTGAATCCGACCGCGGCGGCTCGCGCAGGGGAGTGCGCGCGCATTCTGCAGCTACAAGCGACGGCCCCGGGGCTGACTGCCGCGCAACGCCTGGCGCGCAGCCGCGTGCTGTTGGCCGATGCGCTCGAAACTGTGCAGCGCTGCGAAGGTAATGCCGCGAATCCCACCGATCAAGAGCGCAATGCGCAGGCGGAACTTGCACGCAAGCTTCGGCCCCGCGCTTTCAGCGACGCGGCGGCTTTGAATGTACGACTGGCCAGAGAGCTTTGGAACGGGCGCCCCTCCAATTGCGCCGGGGATGACGCCGTGACGCGCGCGCTTGCGGCGCAATGAAGGCGCGGCTGTTAAAATGGATCTGGATGCTCAAGCGTCTAATCTTTTGGGAATTTGCGCGTGGAAGCTGGCAGTACGACATCGTCGTCGGCCTGATTCTTGCCTTTATTTTCCTTACCCCGCACGACTGGTTCGGCGATCAACCGCGCATTCCGAAGGCCAGTAACATCGCCATGATCTCGTCCGAGAATGGCGCCTCGGCCTTTTTCATCGAAGCCGGCCTGGTTTCCGGCATCCCCGATGGGCAGCGGATAGCGAAACTGAATCAACTATTACAAATTCGCACCGGCAACAAGCACCTCAGTGTCACGCGCGTCGAGCCGGCGCGCGATTCGGAAGGCCAACTGCTCGGCTACATGGCGTTCGCCCGCCATTAAGGATCGGTGACATGCGCGCATCCCTTGTATTCACGCTCCTCCTCGGTTCTGCCATAGGTTTCGCCGCCGATTCGCCTCTTCAGGCAGTCTTTCAACGCATGGATAAGGCGTCGGCCGATTTCAAGGGTTTCACCGCGAACTTGGTAAAGATCGATCACAGCGATATCGTGGACGCCAACGACAAGAGCCAAGGCACAATCGCCGTCCGTCGCGTGGGGCCCCACAACGTCCAAGTACTGGAAAAGATCGACACGCTGAACGGCAAGCCGGATGGCGAACAGTTGGAGCTGGGAACCCGTTTTTCCGTCTATCATCCGAAGGAAAACCTGGTGATCGACTATGATCTCAACAAGAAATACCGCGGTGTAGAAGAGGCTGCGCTCGCTCTGTTGGGCGGTTCCTCCAAAGATCTATTGCAGGATTACAAGGTGACTTACGGCAGCGCAGAAACTGTCGAAGGCAAGGCCGCCTCGCGTCTGGTGCTGAACCCGATCGATCAAACCTTGGCCCAGCAGTTCCCGAAAATCGAAGTCTGGATCTCCGACGCCACCGGTTTGGCCGTTCAGGAAAAACTCTATCAGAAGGGCGAAAAGGATTACGAACTTCAGACGTATTCCAACGTTCAGCCTGGCAACGTCTCGGATGATCAGGTGAAGATGAACGTCCCGAAAAACACTCGCCACCAGCATCAGAAACAATAATCTTCCCCGTTCCGCATGAAAACCAGGTCTAGTCGCCAGCGTTTGCAGTATCTCGATTGGGTGCGCGGTCTCGGAGCCGCCATCATGCTGCAGGGCCACGTATTCGATTCGTTCACGCGTCCCGATCTGCGGCCCGCCGGCGCGTATACTTTTTCGCAGTTCCTCGGCGGCATGCCGCCCGCGATCTTCCTCTTCCTCACCGGCGTCACTCTGGCGTTCCTGATGAATTCGAGCGAACGCAACGGGATCGCCCCGCGCCAACGGGTCTGGATCGCACTACAGCGCAGCGGCTACTTATTTTTCCTCGCGTTTGCGTTTCGCGCCTTCGAACTGGTCGCGGGTTACCCGGTCTCTACGTGGGCGGATTTTCTGCGAGTCGATATCTTGAACTGCATGGGCTTCTCGATGGCCATGCTGGCGCCGCTGGCAGCAATCAACACGGGAGCACGCGCGCGATACGCCGCCGCGCTCGGCCTCGCCACCGCCTTCGCCGCTCCGCTCATCTCGCAGATGGATTGGTCGCACGTGCCCTGGATGCTGCGCGCCTACATCATTCCCGATCATCGCTTTTTTGGCTTCTTCCCGTGGGGCGCCTATCTGACGTTCGGCGTCGCTGCAGGCAGCGCGTTGCGCCTGATACCGGCCGAGCGCCTGGATCGCGCCATGCAATGGGCCGCGTTAGCCGCGATTGGCGCCATCGCCTGCTGCCAATATTGCGCCGGACTGCCCTATTCGATCTACGCCGCATCCGATTTCTGGCTCAACAGCCCCGCACAGGTTCTCACCAAGCTCAGCGTCACCCTGCTCATGCTGGTCTGCGCCTTCGTCTGGACCCAATACATCGCGCCTGACGGCTGGAGCTGGCTGCGCCAATTCGGAACTACGTCACTGCTGGTCTACTGGGTCCACATCGAGCTGATCTACGGGCGTTGGCTCTGGTTTTTCAAAGACAGCTTGAACACCGTCCAGACAATCCTGGTTGCGATATCCATCATTCTGCTGATGTTGGGAATCTCGGTCGCGAAGACGCGCTGGGATGAAGCTCGCGCGTGGCTAAGGCGCGCCCTACGCGGCACACCCCCAAATTCGCTACCCCAGCCCCTCACCATCGACGCAACAGAGTAATCAGGCCGCTGATATCTTCACTCAATGAAGATCCCGCTGGCACTCTTCGTAGCCGCAGCCGGTCTACCGCTGGCTGCGCAAATAGCAACAGTGAAAACTCCGGAAATGGAGTGCCAGAGCACGGCGGATGCGACCCATATTGACACGCCCCCGGCGGAGCAGAACTATACCGCGATGACGGGCAGCCAGCGCTGGACCGATTTTGTCTCGGGAAGCGTCGCCAGTCCCGTCGTAGCAGCGAGGGTTTTGCTCTCCGCCGGGATTTCGCATGTCAACCGCGAACCCGTCTCCTGGGGAATGGGTCCGCGGGGATATTTCGAGCGCGTTGGGAGCCACTACTTACGCACGATCACCGCTGGCGGCATTCACGATGGTTTGGCGGCCGCGCTCGGTCACGACACACGCTATTACCGCCAGCCCGCGAAGACCGGCTGGCAGCGGACGCGTCACGCGTTTCGCCGAACCTTCTTTACACGCGACCGCGAAGGCGCCGAGGTTTTGGACATCTCGAATCTGACATCCATTTACGCTACGCCTCTCATAGGGTCCAGTTGGCATCCCCGCCATGAAAATCTGTTGATGCAGGGCGCCCATCAAGGCTCGATTCGTTTGAGCATGGAAATGGCCACGAACCTTGCGCGGGAATTTGGCCCCGACGTCAAGCGCCGCCTTCTGCGCAAGTAGCATGCGCTACCAACGCGCGTGAACGCCAGCGCGAATTCGATCATCATAAATTCGCCGCACTTCGCGCATCAGATTTTCTGATAGCGGCGCCAAATCCGATGCCGCGCAGTTGTCCTCAACCTGTTTCGGAGTCTTTCCGCCCGGGATGGCGCACGTGACCGCGTCGAACATCAGGATCCACCGCAGCGCAAATTGCGCCATGGAGACGCTCGGCGGCAG
This sequence comes from Bryobacteraceae bacterium, assembly GCA_036268375.1. Classification (GTDB taxonomy): domain Bacteria; phylum Acidobacteriota; class Terriglobia; order Bryobacterales; family Bryobacteraceae; genus PALSA-243. The sequence continues at coordinate 7,522 of DATAUH010000363.1, forward strand.
AAGCTTGCGAACTTCTTCCACGGCCGCCAGTCCGCCCTCGTAATCCACGCCTGAAAACGTCTCCCCGACGTCGAACTGCTGGCCGTGCCGGTTGAAATTGCGGTGGTCGTCGGCTGCGAATTCGGATTTCGAGGTGAGTTTGCCCGTCAACATTCCGCTCGCCAACGGCACGCGCGCCAGAATGCCCACCTGCCGCCGCTTCGCCTCCGCAAAGAACAGCTCCGCCGGGCGCTGTCGAAAGCAATTGAAGATAATTTGCACCGTTTGCACGTTCGGGTACTCGATCGCCTTCAGCGCCTCCTCCACGCGCTCCACGCTGACGCCGTAATAACGAATCTTGCCCGCCGCGATCAAGCTATCCATAAACCCGAAGAACTCGGGCCGGTAATAAACGTCTGTGGGCGGGCAGTGCAACTGCACCAGATCCAGGCAATCCGTAGATAGATTGCGCAGGCTGTCTTCAATGAACGCGGAGATGTTCTTTTCGATGTAGCCATCGGCCGTATGCGGCGAAAGCCGCCGCCCGGCCTTCGTGGCCACTACAATCTTTTCTTTGCGCTCGCGTTTCAATTGCGCGATCAAACGCTCGCTGCGCCCCATCCCATAGACATCGGCGGTGTCGATAAAATTCACGCCGCTGTCGATGGCGGCGTGCAGCGCCGCCGTGGATTCGCGATCGTCCACGTTACCCCATGAGCCACCGATAGCCCACGCGCCGAAACTGATTTCCGAAACCTTCCACGGAGTTCTTCCCAATTGACGAAATTTCATAGCGAGCTTTCAGTATCGCCAATCGCGCTGAGCCGCCGCGGAAAATACCCACGCAAACCACGCCTTACACCTGAACGTGTTCAAACCTGTCTTGACGTAACACCGCCACCGGGTTTATTGTAAGAATTGAACGGGTTCAAAACGTGACTACGCCCAATCCAACCTCGAAAGCCGAGGAGACCAGCCTCAAAATTCTCGACGCCGCTCTCGAACTTTTCCGTGAACAGGGTTTCGACAGCGCCACCATGCGCGATATCGCATCCAAAGCCGGCGTCGCTACCGGCGCTGCTTACTATTACTACGCCTCAAAGGACGCGATCGTGATGGCGTTCTACGAGCGCGCCTGGCAGGAGATGCAGCCCGCCATCGAATCTGCGATTGCCGGCGCAAAGGGTTTCGAGGCCAAACTGCGCGCGATGATCCGCGTGAAGCTCGACTACTTCGTTGCCAATCGAGCCGTACTGCGCGCCCTTCTCCGAACCGGCGCCGACGCTCAACATCCGCTGTCGCCCTTCAGCGCGGACACCGCCGCCATTCGCGAGGGCGATATCGCCTGGTTCCGCCGCATCCTCGAAGAAGGCGGCATTCGCGTCCCGCGCGACCTCGCGCCGCACCTGCCCGGAGCGCTGTGGTTCTTCCAAATGGGCGCGATCTATTTCTGGGTCATGGACGATTCGCCCAATCAAGCGCGCGCCGGCCGGCTGCTCCAACTCGGGGCGAAAATAGTAACCTCCTTGCTGCGCATGGCCGGGTTGCCGTTAACGCGACCCATGCGGAAGGCCGTGATCGAAGTGATGGAACTGGTACGCGGCGACGCCTAACCGCGACGCTTGCGCCTACGCCGGCCGCACCAGATAGTACGGCTGGTTGGCGCGGGTGGCGTCGAAGCCGGGATAGATCCAGGCCTTATCGGGAGCCACTCTGACTTCGAAATAATATTGCAGGGGAAACGGCGAATCGGTGTAAGCCGCCGGAACTACGCCGCGCAGTTTCCCACCTTCCGCCGCCGCGGTCTCCGCCGATTGCCACCTTTCCGCCTGGTCGAAGTGCCGGTACCACAGGCGCACGGCGGCACTCTTCGGCACAGCAATCTCCAGCGTCAGCGGCGCCTTCGCGTGAAAACTGCTTGCGGGCGTATGCGTGCAGGTGATCGCGCCGCGCGCAGCACTCTCCAATGCGGTTGCGATCGCGGTCTTCGCCTGCGCATTCGGCGCAGCAGCTGCCGCGGACGCCGCGGCCTTCTTCGCCATTGCCTCGATATCGGCGTCCATTGCCGGTAAGCGATCCCGCCAGTGCCCGCGCAGCCATTTCTGCTCACCCACGGTGACATCGGGCGCGTAAGCGGCCGCGTCTTCCGCCACCTTTGACCATGTCGCACGCGCCGAGCGGTACATCTTCAGCGCTTCCTCCAGCGCCGTCTGGTCGCCCGTCTCCGTCAAGATCGCGTACAGCACTCCCGCGCGAAATCGCTTCGCGAAAAACTCGCCCAGCCCGGCCTGGATCCGCACGTCGATGGCTAAACGCCGCTCGTCCACGTTCTTCGGCTCTCCTGCCTTCGCCAACTCCGCCCGCGCGTCGCGCGCAAGCTCCTCCAGCCACGTGGCCGCTTCAATCGGCGAATACTTGCCGCTGTGCTCCCCCTTCAGTAACTCGGACGCGAACTCGTTCACTCCGCAGAAAAGCTGCGGATCAAACGGACTCGCCGCGCCAAACGTTCTCGGCGCCGGCGTATCCGTGTAGATGTTGTTTTTCGCCCCTTCCACCATCGCCTGGATCGTATACATCTCCGGCCAGTACGTATTGTTGGCCGCCGACGGCGCATGCGTCGACGTAACAATCGGCAGAATCCGGCTGGCGCTCGCCAGCGCTCGATCCAGACCTTTCGGTTCCACCCGCGCCTCGCGGTTATAAAGCGCCGCACCCAGCACGTGATAAGTGCGGTGATATTTCTGCCAGTCCCAATGTGGATTCAGCAAGGGGTCCGCGTACGCGCAACGTCCGCCCGGTAAGCCCGATCCGCGACGTCCCTTGAACGACAGCGGCTCCATGAATTCCGCGCCCAAAGATCCGCAGACCTCGAACGTGCGTGCGTAACCCGCCGCTGTCACCGGGTCGCCCCACATCAGCAACCGCTGCGTTCCCGGCCACACGCGATGCAGCACGCCGTACTTGCGATCTTCCCGCATCAGGTCGGCGAAGCTGTAGCGTGTGAAACTGCGCGTACCGGTGCTCAGCGCCATCAATCCCGTCCGCGCGCCCTTTGGCATTTCGGTTTCGCGAATCGCCGCCTGGTGATACGGCATACCCATGTGCTCCGCCACGAACTTCGGCGAGACGGTCACCGGCAATCTAGTCGCGAGAGCAACGTCAATCATGCGCTGATCGATGCCCTTCGCGTGCATATCGATATTGACCTTGCGTCCACAGCGGACCGCGCCATCGAACACGGTCTTCCAAAAGTCGTAGCTGCCTTCCGTAACCCCGCTTTCGCCGTGTATGCGGAAGGTAACGCCGGAAATCGAAGGACACGCCCGCAGCAGAGCGCTTAAAGCATCGCGGCAATATGGGCCATGATTCTCCGCATTCAAACCGGCGATGGTGTAGTTCGCGTGCGGGCTATTGGCCCATTCGTATCCGTGCATCCACAGGCCCAGTTGGAAATTCAGCCCGTGCGCCGCCGCCTCTTTCGAAATATAAGCGAGAGTCTCCAGGTTGCGATCGCGCTCCGCCGCATCCAACCCCACCGCACGCACCTGATAGCCGGGCACATCCATTAAAAACGGATACGCAAATACGAAGTAAGCGTCGGTAACTTCGCGTAGAAAATCATAGCCGATTCCTAGCGCCAGTTGAAAGCGATTGAAGTGATTCTCGGCCAGCATCGAGAAGTATGCCGGCCACATGTCGCGATCGTTGAACCAGGGTTTGTCTTCGACGTCGCTCACGAACAGCCGCATCATGCCGCGAACCTTTGCCGCCGCAGCCGGCTCGTCCGCCGCGCGTAATAAGGACGCGGCGGCGCTGGTCAAAAGGAACTGCCGACGATCGATGTGCATTCAATTCTCCCCGAAACTACGGCTTGCGCGCGGCCGCGCTCACCATTATCGGGCCGGAAACGCAACCACCAATCTCGATCGCTTCTTGCCGCAGGCGATCTGCGAGCGTGTCCAAATCCAACTCCGCCACCGTAACAATTCCGAGCGCTTCCAACTTAGGCGCCAGGCCACGCACCGTCTCCGCAATCCATTCGTAGAAGATACTGTCGCTGCCGCCTTCCATTAAAATCTCCGCGCGACATTGCGGCGCTTCGAGACCAGCATTTACTAAGTAATAAGAAATCCGCATGCCCACGTCGGCGGCGGCTGTTGCGCGCGTGAATAACTCGACAAAGTAACTTGTGAACCGATCTCTCAGCGGCTTCTGCGGGAACGAAGGAAAGCTACGCGAAAGATCATAATCCTGAAACGCTACCGTCCCGCCGCTCCTGACGAGCGACGCCGCATGTTTCACCAGCGCGTAAGCATCCGGAACGTGGATCAGGATCAAGCGCCCGACCACCGCGTCATAGGGGGCGCCTTCGGCAAACTCGCCGACATTGCCCTGCACGAATCTCACATGATCAAGCCCTGCCAGCCGCGCGTGTTCTTCGGCCAGCGCCAAGGCGCCCGCGTCAAAATCAACGCCCGTTACGCTCCCGGACGACCCCACCAGGCTGGCGGCAATCGCCGACACCTCACCAACACCGCAACCGAGATCCAGCACACGCATCCCGGCGGTGATCCCGGCGCGGCCCAGAAACTCTTGCGTGAGCGGGTTTAGGGCCCGCGCCTGCAGAGAGAGACGACGGCGTTCGTGGTCCGTGTGGCCCATAACGTACGCCTGAGGTGTGGGAGTAGCGGCCATTGGTCAATCATACTCCGGGTGCGCAAAATCGTTGCAATCGCGCCCCGCGATACGGATCGGACAGAAACGCAGTGCCAAACCTCGATTGCCTCGCGTCGTCGTCCCGCGAGTTCGGCATTTTCGTAACTTTTCGGTCGCGCAAAAGTATAGCCTTCGCGCCCGCCGCCTGGAAGAGTCTTATGGCCGCAAAGCCCCTCAGCGGCGGCATCTCCAGCCTCTAGGACGAAAAGATTGCTGGTGCGCGATTGCTCGCCGAACGCTTTCGACTTACGACACACCGCGAGGCAAAGCGGTTTACCTGCTGCGTGTGGCCAAAAGCGGGCCGAAGCTTGTACGCACAGCGATGCCGCTCCCAAGGTCCGCGGCGGATGCCACGCCTCATCGGCGGGCGGGTCACGGCGGACGCGATTGCCACAATCCTGTCCGGACAACTCGATCACCACGTCTTCAACCGGACTGAACTCGCCGGGGAATACGACATTCAAGTGAATTTCACGCCTGATTCGGCCCTTGCCGAGTCGAAGTGGATATCTAGGTAGGTTCGATTTCAACCGGCGCGTCAGCGTTGCCTTCCATCTACACGGGGTTGCGGGAAACAGCTCGGACTGAAACTGAAACCGGCAAAAGGCGCGGTGAACGTTGTGGTTGTGGATCGTATTGAGATGCCTTCTGCGAATTAACTCTCAATCCGCGAACACCATTGCTCGTAACACTGTTGAATTATCTGGGAGCAAAGCCGCCAATATATGATCGAATCATCACTTATTGATCATCCGCAAGGTAACATACAAAAGCCGGTAGTGAGTCACTCTACAACGGGCTGACGCCGGTAACGCCAGTTAGGGCTTACGCCTGCAGCATACACAGTGTTTTCTAGGTCTGTGCGACCCATAACATACAGGCGTTTCGCAGCCTCGCCGCAGAGGGCTCAAGTAGGGCTCTAAGCGGCGCAAAAGTTCGTTCCAATGTGCGCGCTGCGGTAGGAATTACCCGCGCCTTTGTCGAACTTACATCCTTATGGTACTCTCCTGTCCCGACATTAGTACTGACTTACCGCTAACCAACTGAGAACATAACCCCGGCGAAGAAGTTGCTATGTCTAGGTCGGGTCCCGATCCCATAAGGAGAAACAAAAATGCGACGCATATACACACTCGCGGCCTCCGCCGCTTTATTCGCAGGGATGTCGTTCGCCGATAGCTGGTCCGGCCGCTTAGTCGACGCCAACTGCGCTAACCAGGATAAGACCGCCAAAGAATGCAGCGCCTCAGCCGCTACGACTTCGTTTCTGCTCGTCGTGGATGGAAAGGGCTACGCGCTAGATCCCGTCGGTAACAAGAAAGTCACCGACGCGTTGCACAATCGCGCTGATCGCTCTGCCGATCCGAATGCCCCGAAGTCGGCGGACATCATGGCCAAAATCACTGGCGACAAAGATGGCGACACGTTGAAAGTAGCCACCGTCGAGGTGCAGTAAATTCGAAAGGGACGGAGCCGGTGAGCGTGTCCCGCTCACGCTCCAGGTACAAAGGTCCGCAGAAACCGGCCCCGTCCCTCGACGTTCACTGGTTCGTCCGGCAGTTCCCACACTTCTCCCGCCCGCATCTGTTCGCCCCCGAGCGATCCCGCGCCTTCCATGCAGGTCAGTAGTTGGCAAGTGTGAGGCTCCGCCGTAAATGGGGGCTCTATCAACTCAGTTACAAAGTGCTTAGAGCGCACCAACTCCGTCTGTCCCGTCGCCAGCGCAATTGGCTTTGACGCGCCAGGGTGAACTCCGAGATCTGCAATCGGGACTGCCTTCTCCACGTGAATTTCGCGCGGACGCCCATAGTCCCATAGGCGGTACGTCACATCCGAATGCTGTTGGATTTCGAACAATACAATGCCCGCGCCAATCGCATGCACCGTATGCGCAGGCACGAAGTAGGTCTCTCCAGCCCTGACGGGAACCCAGTTCAAAAGCTGTTCCACCTCGCCGTTGCGCGTCGATTCCAACAACCGCTTCCGTGAAATCGGCTCGCGAAATCCGAGCGCAATCGCAGCGTCCGGCGCCGCCTCCACGATGTGCCACATCTCGGTCTTGCCGCGCGGCCCGTCTTCACCGTCGTCCGGATGTACCTGCACCGACAGACGCTCCGACGTAAACAACATTTTCACCAGCAGCGGAAGTTCCCGATCGGCGAGATACCACGCCTCGCCGATCGGCCTTTCCGCGTCGGGAAACCACGGCCGAAGGCGCGTTCTTCCCCACACCTTCTCGCGAAGAGAAGGTTCCAGCCGCTTTGCTTTCGCCATCGTCAGGCGTTCTTCACCACGAACTGGTGAATTCGTTCGAGACCCCGCTCCAGTTCATGCATCGATGTGGCGTAAGAGATGCGGACATGCTGCTCCGTACCGAACGCTTCGCCGGGAACCACCGCCACATGCGCTTCGGACAACAAGCGCTCCGATAGAACCAGCGAATCGCGAACGCCATTCTTGCCGATCACAACGCCCAGGTTGGGATACGCGTAAAACGCGCCCCGCGGCTCCTGGCAACTCACGCCCGGAATCGCGCGCAGCCGCTTCACCACGAAATCGCGCCGCTTGTGGTATTCCGCCAGCATCGCCGCAACCGAGTCCTGCGGCCCGCGCAGCGCCTCCACCGCGGCCTTCTGTGCAATCGACGTCGGGTTCGATGTCGAGTGGCTCTGCAGTTTGCCCATCGCGTTGATGATCGGCGCCGGCGCCAGGCCGAACCCGATGCGCCATCCCGTCATCGCATACGTCTTCGAAAGCGACCCCGCCACCAGCACCGTCTCCTTCGCGCCCGGCATCGAGGCAATGGAATACGGCTCGCTATCGTAGAGGAACTTGCAGTAGCATTCGTCGGTCATCAAATAGATTTCCCGATCCACGCACAGCTTGAAAATCTTCTCGAACTCGCCGCGATCCATCACCGCGCCGCTGGGGTTCGAAGGCGAATTCATCAACACCAGTTTGGTGCGCGCCGTCAGGCTTTTCTCCAGCATCGCCGCGGTCAGCGTGAAGCCTTCGCTCTCGTCCGTGTCGACGAAAACGCACTTGCCGCCCGCAAAATTCACCACGTCTTTGTAGGTCACCCAGTAGGGCACCGGGATCACCACTTCATCGCCGGGATTGATCAGCGCCTGCGTCAGATTGAAGATGATGTGCTTGCCGCCAACGGTGATCAGGCACTCGTTCGGCTTGTAGTCGGTGCCGAAATCCTGCGTGTGACGCTCGCAAACAGCCTTCTTTAGTTCCAGGATGCCGCTGGCCGCTGTGTACTTGGTGAAGTTCTCGTTGATCGCGCGAATGGCGGCCTGCTTGATATTCTCGGGCGTCGGAAAGTCGGGCTCGCCCGCGCCGAAATCGACGACATCTACGCCGTCGGCGCGCAGTTTAGCGGCGTCCGCCGCCACTTTCATGGTGGAGGATTCGCTGATGTTAGAGATACGTTCCGCGATTGCGTTGGCTACTGCTGGCATCTTCCTGATTTGTTCCCTTCTTAGTGTGTTGCTAGTGGAGTTGTTTGCGACAACCGGCCCCGCAGCCGCGCTTCAACCGAGGGCGGCACCAGACCAGCGACATTCCCGCCCAAACTGAAAACTTCCTTCACCATGCGGGAGCTGATGAAAGAGTGAGCCTCGCTCGCCATCATAAAGACGGTTTCGAGCCCCGGCCGCAGCCGCCGGTTCATCAGCGCCATCTGCCATTCGTTTTCGTAATCCGAAATGGCCCGGATGCCGCGCAGCAGGACGGTAGCCCCGCGCGTCGCCGCGTGCTCCACCAGCAGCCCGCCGAATGAATCCACTTCGACATTGGCATACCCGTCCAGCACTTCGCTCAGCATCTCGATGCGCTCTTCAACAGAGAAGAGCGGCGCCTTGCTCTCATTCCTGAGAATGGAGACGATCAACCGGTCAAAAAGTCGCGCCCCCCGCTGGATTACGTCCAAATGCCCGTGCGTAATGGGGTCGAACGATCCAGGATAAATCGCAATAACACTTTGCGGTTTGGGCTGCAATAGTTCATCTTAGCAGCGGCAGAGGCCTCTTCGCTGCTGTCGCGGCCTTTCTCAGTCCCCGTTCAGCTTCCACAAAATCTGCCGCAGCATCCCCAGCAGCACCGGCGCATCCCGCTGCGCAATTTCCAGTCGCCGCACCAGTCGCCGCACCTTTTCCTCCGTCGAAGCCGCCGTCACCGGATTGACATAGCCGCTCGCTTCGAGCGCCTCCATCAGCATTCGCGTCACCTGTTCGTTCTCTCCCGCGCCCGCCGCGCGAATCTTTTCCGGCTTCGCCAGCGCCGCCTTAGGATCGCGCGCCAATTCGTAAAGACACAAGGCGACCGCCTGCCCCAGGTTCATCGAGAGCCCCGGATCCATCGTCGGAATGCGCATCAGCCAATGGCAGTGGCTCAGATCGTCGTTCGACAGTCCAAACTTCTCCGACCCGAACAGCAGCGCCACCGGCGATGGCGGCTCGGC
>DATAUH010000364.1:0-2375 GCA_036268375.1 Bryobacteraceae bacterium
TTGCTCGTGATTTTGTACGCGCGTCCGATGCCACCGGTCGCCAGCACCACGGCTCTCGCCCGAAACAGGTGAAAGCGTCCGCGTTCGCGGTCATAACCAAACGCGCCGCTGATCCGCTCGCCGTCCTTCAGGAGCGTGAGCACCGTGTGCTCCATGAACACGTCGAGCCCCAGATGAATCCCGTGATCCTGCAGCGTACGGATCATCTCCAGCCCGGTTCGATCGCCCACGTGCGCCAGTCGCGGATACCGGTGCCCGCCGAAGTTGCGCTGCAAAATGCGCCCGTCGGCCGTGCGATCGAACAACGCGCCCCACGCCTCCAGTTCGCGCACGCGATCGGGCGCTTCCTTCGCATGCAATTCCGCCATGCGCCAGTTATTCAGATACTGGCCGCCGCGCATCGTGTCCGAAAAGTGAACGCGCCAGTTGTCGCGGTCATCCACGTTCGAAAGCGCGGCCGCGACGCCGCCCTCCGCCATCACCGTGTGCGCCTTGCCCAATAGCGACTTCGTGATCACCGCGGTCTTCGCGCCACACGCCGAAGATTCCACCGCTGCTCTTAATCCCGCCCCGCCTGCTCCGATTATCAATACGTCGTGGTCATGCGTCACGTATTCCGACACTATAGGATTCTCCAATCCGTCCAAACACCCATGGAACACATCCGTATATAGAGGTCGGAGAAGCCCACGGAAAACAGACTGCACCACGCAAACAGCATGTGGCGGCGATTCAAACAACTCACGCACCCGTACGCCTCTTTGCGCACCGGCGAACCCGATAACCGGTCCTTCACGCCGCCAACGATGTGACGCATCGAGTGACACCCAAACGTGTAACAGCTCAGTAGCACCACGTTCGCCAACAGCACCAACGTGCCCACGCCGATTCCAAAGTGTCCGTCGAAATCGAACGCGCGCCACACATCCGCGGCCAGCAGAACAATGAACAGCACCGCCAGATATAGAAAATACCGGTGAATGTTCTGCACAATCAACGGGAAGCTGCGCTCACCCAGATAACGCTTGCGAGGCTCACCCACCGCGCACGAAGGCGGATCCGACCAGAACGCTTTGTAATAAGCTCCCCGATAGTAGTAACAGGTGAAACGAAAGCCGCCGGGCGCCCACAAAATCAACATAGCGGCGGATACCCACGCCGGTACGAATGCTGGCCTCTGCGCAAGCCAGGCATGCGGCGATGGCCCAAAAATCAAAGGTGAATAAAAGGGGGAAAGGTAGGGCCCAAATTCGTAATGATTGCCTTGAAGGGCCGCCCAGGTGGAGTAAACAATAAAGGTCGAAAAGCCGAGAAACACGACCAGGGGCACTACCCACCAGTTATCCACGCGTGAGGTTTGCCCAAACCCCGCGCGCGTCAACGGAACGTCAATTTGAGCCATTTCAGCCCTCCCACGACGTGGTTTTACTTGCTGGCTTAACAGCGTATCGAACGGGGCCCAATGCGTCAATAGGCCTATCGGACTTATGCAGCAACGCGCTTAGTCATTTGGCTCGCGCACGCCCACTCTGCTGCTGCAAAATCACCTCGCGCGCCGCTGCCGAATGCGAAATAATAGCAAGACCGATGCCGCTGAAATCCGGCTCCAAGCTTGGTCCCTACGAAATCGTCGCACCGCTCGGCGCCGGCGGTATGGGTGAAGTTTATCGCGCCCGCGACCCGCGTCTCGGCCGCGAAGTCGCGCTCAAAATCCTGCCGCCCGCCTTCGCCAACGATCCCTCGCGGCAGGCGCGCTTCGAACAGGAGGCCCGCGCCGCCGCCGCGCTCAACCATCCCAACATCGTCGGCGTCTTCGACATTGGCGCCGCCGACGGTTCGTTCTACATCGTCAGCGAATTGGTCTCCGGCGAAACGCTTGCCGCGCTGATTGAACAAGGCCCCGTTCCCACCAAACGTCTGCTCGACATTGCATCCCAAATCGCCGACGGAATCTCCGCCGCGCACGCCGCCCGCATCACTCATCGCGATCTGAAGCCTGCCAACATCATGATCGCCTCCGACGGACGCGCCAAGATTCTCGATTTCGGGCTCGCACGCCAGTCTTCGGCCCCCGCTGCTTCCCCCGACGCCACCGCCACCATTCACCAAACCAGCGTCGGCATGATCGTCGGCACCGTCAACTACATGAGTCCCGAGCAGGCGCGGGGCAGGGAAGTCGATTACCGTAGCGATCAGTTCTCCTTCGGCCTCATCCTCTACGAAATGGCGTCCGGCAAGCGCGCCTTCGAGCGCCCCGAATCCGTTCAGGTGATGTCTGCAATCCTCACCGAAGAGCCGCCGCCTCTCGATTCCAAAATTCCCGCCCCGCTCCGCTGGACCATCGAACGTTGCCTCGCCAAAGAACCGCGCGACCG
>DATAUH010000365.1:0-11836 GCA_036268375.1 Bryobacteraceae bacterium
GTCTGGAGAGCTCCGATAGAGACTCGCACCATCCATCTACCTTCCAAAATCGCCGGCGTCAGGTAAGCCAGTCCGGAGCGATTGACGCGGCCCGCCCACGCCAGTGTGTATTTGTCCAACTCCTCGCCTTCCAGTCCAGCCGGTTCGTTACGCACGCACAACGTCTGCAGCGGAACGGGCGCCAGCACTCTCCATCCATCAGTCGATCGCACTTGCTCCGCCAGCCACTGCGCATTCGCCAGATCGCGACGCAACCGCTCCTGCAATTGCGCAATACCCTGCTCGCGAATCATGAACCAAAGCTTCAGAGCGCGAAAACGCCGTCCCAGTGGCAATCCCCAGTCGCGCAGATTCTTCACCTCCGCGTCCGCGGAACTTTGCAAATAGCTTGGGTTCGTAGACATCACGCGCACCAGGTGCACCGCGTCGCGCACATAGTAGAGCGAGCAATCGAATGCCGCGCCCAGCCACTTGTGGGGATTCAGCACCAGCGAATCCGCGCCTTCAATGCCCTGCCACATCCAACGGCACTCGGGCAAAATCATCGCGGACCCCGCCATTGCCGCGTCCACATGCAACCACATGCTGTGCTCAGTCGCGATCGCCACAATTTTTTCGACCGGGTCGATAGCCGTCGACGTGGTCGTGCCCGTAGTCGCCACCACTGCGCATGGCCGCAAGCCGGCCGCTTCGTCCTGCGCAATCGCCGCCTGAAGCGCATCCGGGTTCGTGGCAAAATCGCGATCGTATTCGATCAACCGCAAGTTCTCGCGCCCGAAGCCGGCCAGCAGAGCCGCCTTTTCCACCGAACTATGGCTGTGCGCGGAAGCGTAGATCACCAGCGGCCGCTCCTCGGCCTGAATGCCGCCGCGGCTCAAGCTGTAGTTCGTAGCCTTTTCGCGAGCGCACAGCAGCGCCACCAGCGTGCATGTGGACGCGGTGTCCTGAATCACGCCGGTCCACGCGCTCGAAAGCCCGGTCATCTGCCGCATCCAGTCAGTGACCGCCTCTTCCACTTCGGTCAGCGCGGGGCTGGCTTGCCACGAAAGCCCCAAGACGCCCAGGCCCGTACTCGCAAAATCGCCCAGCACGCTCGCGAGCAGCCCGTTGCACGGAAAGTAGCCAAAAAAGCTGGGGTGCTGCCAGTGCGACAGGCCAGGCACGACAATCCGGTCTAAGTCTGCCAGCAATTGGTCAAACGGTTCCGGCTCATTCGGCGGCGACGCGGGGATCTGGGCCTTCACTTCGCCGGGCTTGGTCTGCGCCATCACCGGATACTGCGCCACGCCGGCGCGATAATCGGCCAGCCAGTCGATCAATCGATGACCGGCCGCGCGAAATTCCTCGGGCGTCATCCGACCAGCGCTTCCTTTACCTTTTCCGCCAGACCGGCCGCCGTGTAAGGCTTCTGTATGAACCCGGCCAACCCCTTGCCGGCGAAGCGCTGCACTGCTTCGATTTCGTTGTACCCGCTCGAAAGCAAAACCCTCACCTCTGGATTCACTGCCTGCAAATGACGCAGCGTCTCTTCACCATTCATTACGGGCATTGTAAGGTCCAGCAGCACCAGATGGATCTTGCCCGGCTGATCCCGGTAGGTGGCCAGGGCGTCCGCGCCATCGTTCGCCAACATCGTGCGATATCCGTACCGTTCGAGCGCATGCTTGGCGGTAATGCGAACCACTTCCTCATCGTCCACCACCAGCACCGTTCCAACGCCCGAAAGTTCCCGCTTTTCCGGCTGCGGCGCGCGTACAACGTGATTCGCCGACGCACGAAACAACACTTTGAAGGTCGTGCCCTGCCCGGGCCGGCTGTACACTTTCAAGGCTCCTTGGTGCGCACGCACGATTCCGAGCACCGCGGACAGCCCCAAGCCGCGCCCTGCAAACTTTGTCGTGAAGAACGGATCGAAAATCTTGGCCAGAGTAGCCTCATCCATTCCCGCCCCGGTATCGTGAACCTCCAACGTGACATATTGCCCCGGTTTTAACAGCTCCCCGGCGCTCGACATGGTCGAAATGTAGTGCGCATCGACGTCCTGCACACCGGTTCGCACCAGCACCGACCCGCCTTCGGAACCGATCGCCTCGGCGCCGTTGATCACCAGATTCATCACAATCTGCTGCAACTGTCCTGGGTCGGCATCAATCCCCGGTAGATTATCCGCCACTTGCACGCGCAGCTGCGCCTGTTTGGGAATGGTCGCGTGAACCAACCCCACAATCTCCCGTACCAGATCCGAGAGATCGAGAGTGCGCATCACGAACCGTCCCTTGCCCGCATAAGCCAGCAATTGCCGCGTTAAATCGGCAGCACGCTCGGCCGCATGCATCACTTCTTCCAACAGTTCGCGGCTGGGGTGATTCGGCCCAAGGTGATCCATCGCGAGACTGGAGTTGCCCAAAATTCCAGTCAGCAGGTTATTGAAATCGTGCGCGACTCCGCCCGCCAACACGCCCAGGCTCTCCAGTTTCGCCGTGTGGCGGAGCTGCTCCTCAATGTTGCGACGCTCCGTAATATCTGTATTGATTTCTAGAAAGCCGGTAAGATTTTCGCGGCTCTCGCGCCGCGCCGCCCAACGGCTGGCGACGCACAGTTTGGTCCCATCCTTGCGGGTGTGCCCAAGTTCTCCGTCCCAGTAGCCAGTAGTCGCCACTTTGTCTTCAATGCTGGCGAGTGGTTCCGGAAACTCCGTCTTCAGGAGCTCGTACGAAATCTTGCCCACGGCTTCATGCGCCGTCCATCCATACATGCGCTCCGCCCCGCGATTCCAGAAGCGAATCGTCCCGTCCCAATCGAGCGACAGGATGCCGTCGTGCGCCAGGTCCAACAGTTGCGCCTGCTCGCGCAAGCTGTTGGCATGTTGCCGCGCTTCGCGGGCGGCGGTGGTGACTTCAAGGGTTCGCTCCTCTACGCGACGCTCCAAATCGTCGGCCGCGCTCACCAACTCCGCTTCACGCCGCCTCCGGTTCGCGCCTAGGGCGCTGATCAGGAGCGATACGACGAACACCAGGCCCAGCCGGACCACCGATTCGAAGTCGAGCGCACGAACCCGCTGTGACCGATTCAAAATCGCGGACAAGATGAAAATAAGTGATGCCCAGGTGAGGATCCCGGAAAGATATCCCAACCAGGAAGATCCCAGCAGCACCAACAAATATAGAAAGGAAAAAACAAGTCCGACCGGAGTCCCGCGCGAACCGCGCGGCAAGCTATGCAGAAACGGATATGCAGCCAGCGTAACCACCGCCAGCGCGAACAATGAGATGACTGAGGCTCGCAGCCGAGCCGGAATCCAGGCGGTGGCGCGATCCAACCATCGTTCCGCGGCCGAGGTTTCGGATTTTCGAACCATGCGCTGACGCTGTTCAGCCACAATCATCTTACCTGTTTTCACGGCTTTCGGGTATGAGGGAATCGCGCCCAAATTAAACCTGTTGGTATAATTGGTTAACCGCCCGATGCCTTTGAAGCCCTTTACGCCGAATTTCGGCGACGAAAAGAAGATTTTTCTGCTCAAACCCCGCGGGTTCTGCGCCGGTGTGGTTCGAGCGATCGACGTCGTCAAAATCGCTCTCGATTTATACGGCCCTCCCGTCTATGTGCGCAAAGAAATCGTCCACAATAAGCACGTCGTGGATGAACTGCGCGACGCTGGCGCCATTTTCGTCGAAGAACTTGACGAGGTCCCCGCCGGCGCGCGTGCCATTTTCAGCGCTCACGGCGTAGCTCCCGCTGTGCGCCGCGAGGCAAAAGAACGCGATCTGCACATTATTGACGCTACCTGCCCGCTGGTGACCAAAGTTCACCTGGAAGCCGTCCGCTTTGCGCGCGATGGTTCGAGCATCGTGCTGATCGGCCACAAAGATCACGACGAAGTGATCGGTACCCTGGGCGAAGTGCCCGATCGCAGCTTTTTAGTCGAGACGGTGGAGGATGTCGACAGGCTTCAGTTGCCTGATCCAACACGCGTCCGCTATCTCACCCAAACTACGCTCAGCCTTGATGAAACCCGCGAGATCATCGCCCGTTTGAAGCAGCGTTTCCCGCATATTCAAGGTCCGCCGGCGCAGGATATCTGCTACGCTACGGAAAATCGGCAGATGGCCGTGAAGGGCGTTTCCGAGCATTGCGACCTTCTACTGGTAGTTGGATCGCAGAATAGCTCCAACTCGAAACGTCTGGTGGAAGTGGGCGACAACTTCGGCGTCCGCTCCTATTTGGTCAACGACCGCGGGGATGTGAATCCCACGTGGCTCGAGGGTGTAAGGAATGTGGCGGTGACTGCGGGCGCATCGGCGCCTGAACACCTGGTGCAGGAGCTGGTCGAGTTCCTCCGCCAACACGGCTTCCACGCGCTGGAAGAGATAGAACTGGTGGAGGAGGATGTGCGATTCTCTCTGCCGGCGGAGTTGACTGTATCGATACGATGAGCGCCTCGGTTCAAGTGGGAAATTCTCTCGGCTACGCCGCGGATCAAGCGGCCAAGCGATCCGCCGAGTTCATCACAACTCTGCAGCGTTCGGACGGCCACTGGTGCGCCGAGCTAACTGCCGATTCCACTCTTGAATCCGACTTCATCCTGTTTCAACTTTGGCTTTATCCACCGCAAAATGGCCTCTGGAAGCCCGAATCACAGCCTCTAATCGAAAAAGCCGTACGAGCCATCTTCGACCGGCAATTAGAAGACGGCGGTTTCAACATCTACGTCAAGGGTCCGTCTGAAGTCAGCGCCTGCGTGAAGGCCTACTTCGCGTTGAAAGTAGCCGGCGTGGCCGCCAGCGACCCGCGCATGCTCCGTTTGCGCGACCGTATTCTCGTGCTCGGCGGAATTCAGGCTGCGAACAGCTACGTCAAAATCAATCTCAGCCTGTTCGATCTCTTCCCGCGCCAGCACTGCCCCTCGATTCCGCCGGAAATCGCGCTGCTGCCTTTTAACCTGCTCTACCAAATGTCTTCGTGGACGCGGGCCATCGTGATTTCGCTGGCGATCGTTCACGGCGCCAATCCGCGCAGCCCCATCCCCGCCGGTTTCAACCTGGACGAGCTCTGGGTTCCTGGTAAAAGCGCCGCGTTCCGTGATGACGACAAGTTTTTCTCCTGGCGCACGCTCTTCCTTACCATCGATCGCTCTTTGAAGTGGTGGGAACGGAGTTCGGTCTCGAGGCCCATACGCCGCCGCGCCGTCAAGCGCGCCACCGATTGGATGCTGGAGCGGTTGGAAGATAGCGACGGCCTCGCGGCCATCTATCCGCCGATGATGTATTCCGTCATGGCGCTCGACGTCCTCGGTTATCCGAAGGACCACCCGCTGCGCGTCCGCGCCCTGCGTCAATTTGACGACCTGATGGTGGATGATGGCCAGCGCTTCTTTTTCCAGCCCTGTTATTCGTCCATCTGGGACACATCTATCGCTGCCTTCGCCCTGGCCAACGCCGACGCGCATCATCCTTCACTCCGTGATGCCGCCGATTGGATGTTGGCGCGTGAAATTCGCCGCCGTGGCGACTGGTCCGTGAAGCGCCCCAATGTCCAGCCTTCCGGCTGGGCATTCGAATATCGAAACGATTTCTATCCCGACATCGACGACACCGCCATGGTCATGCTGGCCCTCAGCAAGGCCCGCGGAACCGATGTCGCCAACCAGCAGGCGTGTCACAAACGGGCCATAGACTGGCTGTTCGCCATGCAGTCGAAGGATGGCGGCTGGGCGGCTTTCGACGCGGACAATAACTGGGAATTTCTGAGCCACGTACCTTTCGCGGACCACAACGCCATGCTCGATCCCACCTGCCCGGATATCACCGGCCGCGTGCTCGAGTCGCTTTGCGCCCACGGACTGTCGCGTACTCATCGCGCGGTGGCGCGCGGGGTCGAGTATCTGGTGCGCAACCAGCAGCCGGACGGAAGCTGGTATGGCCGCTGGGGCGTCGCATATATTTACGGGACCTGTTTTGCGTTGCGCGGGCTTGCTGCCGCCGGCGAAAGTGACCGCGAAGCGCACGTGCTGCGCGGCGGTGAATGGCTGCGTTCGATACAGAACGCCGATGGCGGCTGGGGCGAAAGCTGCGCCAGCTACGATAACGAAATCTACACTGCGGCCGAGAGTACGCCTTCGCAGACCGCCTGGGCCATCATGGGTCTGATCGCCGGCGGCGATCCATCCAGCCTTAGCGTGCAGCACGGAATCGAATACTTGCTAGAGACCCAAAACGCCGATGGAAGCTGGGACGAAGAACTGGCCACCGGCTCCGGTTTCCCAAAGGTGTTCTATTTGAACTACCACCTGTATAAGGACTACTTCCCGCTGCTGGCGCTTTCCGAGTTTGTCAAAGCGCAAGCCAGCGCGAACGCCTAAAATCCCAATGGAGTTCTACCGCAGAGGCGCACGGAAAAAGAGAGACGCACGTTGTTCGTATGCTCAGCGCCCTCTGTGCCGCTGTGGTAAATAGCATAGATTCATGTCCACCGTGCTGGTCACTGGAGCCTCAGGTTTCCTAGGCTGGCATGTTGCAAATCTGCTCATCGAACAGGGTCACTCCGTCCGCGCACTGGTTCGCCGCGGCAGCATCGTTCCCGAATTAGACGTCAAAATCATCACCGGCGATCTGGGCGATCCCGAGTCCATCCAGTGCGCCATTTCCGGCTGCACGGGCGTGTTTCACATGGCCGCCGATTACCGCCTGTGGGCCAAGGATTCGAGCGCTCTCTACCGCACCAACGTCGACGGCACGCGCAGCGTCATGCGCGCCGCCAAACAGGCAGGCGTGGAGCGCGTCGTCTACACCAGCACCGTCGGCTGCATCGGAATGCCGGAGAATGGCTTGGGCGATGAAAGCGTGCCGATCACGCTCGAAGAGATCAGTGGCGACTACAAGCGCTCGAAGTTTATGGCCGAGCAGATCGCGCTCGAGTACGCCGCGGACGGGCTTCCCGTCGTGATTGTTAACCCAACCGCCCCCCTTGGCGATCACGATTTTAAGCCCACGCCCACCGGAAAAATCGTCGCCGATTTTCTCTCCGGCCACCTGCCCGCCTACATCGACACAGGCTTGAATCTCATCGATGCGCGTGACTGCGCTCGCGGCCACCTGCTCGCCTATGCGCGCGGGCGCGTCGGCGAGCGCTATATCCTCGGCTCGGAAAATCTCACGCTGGCGCAGATTCTGACGAAACTCGCCGCCATCACCGGCCGCAAAGCGCCTACCGCGCAGATCCCGTACTCAGTCGCATACGCCGCCGGTTTTTTCAGCACCGCGTGGGCAAGTCTGACCGGCCGCCCGCCGCGCATCCCCATCGACGCCGTGCGCATGGCGAAGCAGAAGATGTGGGTCAGCATCGAAAAGGCTCGGCGCGATCTGGATTTTCAGCCGGGTCCCGCGGATGTCGGCCTCTCGCGCGCCGTAGAATGGTTCCGCTGCCGCAAGGTGGCGAAGTAAGTCATCCATGCGCATTCTGTTCGTCGCATCCGATCGCATGGAGTTTCCCGGCCTGTTGCAACACTCCACCGCGCATCGCGCCACCAGTATCGCCGTCGATTGGGCGCGAAAAATTCTCCTGCATGGCGAAGAAGCGCTCCTGGTTGCGAACGGAGTCGGGCCCGAGCGCGCCGCCCTGGGAACCGCCGCCGGCATTAAGGCATTTCAGCCCGAAATCGTAATCAGCACCGGCTTCTGCGGAGCTCTCTCGCCCCACCTCCGTATTGCGGACCTGGTCACCGGCGATCGCATCGTCAGCGGCGCCTCCATCTATGCCGCGCGCACCGTGAGAGGCCCTTCTTGCGGGCCTGTACGCTCCATTTCTTATATCGCCGCCACCGCCCAACAGAAAAGCGAATTAGCATCCGAAGGCGCAATCGCAGTAGAAATGGAGGCCGCGGGCGTGGCCCAGGAGGCGTGCCGTTATTCGCTCCCGTTTTACTGTATCCGTGCTGTTACCGACCTGGCTGGCGAAACTATGGCGAACGATTTCAACAAGGCTCTCCGTTCCGACGGCCATTTCGATACAATGTATATCTTACGGGTAGCCTTGCTTCATCCCGCCACCTGCTTGCCGGAGCTAATGCGGCTGCGGAAACGGTGTAACCTTGCCGCGCGGGCGTTAGGGGACTTTTTTGCCAACAACAGATTCTGAGATCTCCGTACCGTTAACTATGCGCGCCGCGGTCTATCGCGGTGAAAGCATTGTGAATGTGGAAGAGATTCCCACTCCCGCAATCGCCCGCGGCGAAATTCTCGTGCGCGTGGAAGCTTGCGGAATCTGTCATACGGATCTAAAAAAGATCGAGTACAACCTCCTGGCCCCGCCGCGCATTTATGGTCACGAAACTGCCGGCGTAGTCGCCGCCGTCGGCTCGGGTGTTACAAAGTTTAAGCCCGGCGATCGCGTACTCGCTTTCCATCACATTCCCTGCCTGAATTGTTTTTATTGCCGGCATAAGTTGTACGCGCAGTGCCCGGTTTATAAGAAAGTCGGTATCACTGCCGGGTTTGAACCCGCCGGCGGCGGATTCGCTCAATACGTGCGGGTGATGGATTGGATTGTTGAGCGCGGCGTGGAAAAGATCCCCGACGGGATTTCTTTTGAACGCGCCACCCTGGTAGAGCCGCTCAACACCTGTCTCAAAGCAGTTGTGCAGTGCGATCCTCAACCCGAAGACTTCGTGCTGGTGATGGGACAAGGTCCGATCGGCCTCATGTTCACCATGTTGGTAAATCGTACCGGCGCTCGATTGGCGGCCACCGACACCATGGCCGATCGTCTCGAGACTGCGCAACGCTGCGGGGCGGAGTTTGCGTGGAATCCGTTGGAGCTCGACATTCCAGCCGAAGTGAAACGGCTCACCGAAGGCCGCGGGGCCGATATCGTGATCGTCGCCGTATCCGCCCGCGGCATCGTGAACCAAGCCATAGCCAGTTCCCGCCCGGGTGCGCGCATTATGCTGTTTGCGCAGACCTCTTCCACGGAACAGATCGAAGCGTCCGGCGCGGATATTTGCGTCGGAGAGCGCACTTTATTTGGTTGTTATAGCGCTTCGGTGGATCTTCAAAAGGAGTCCGCGCATCTGGTGTTTAGCGGAGAATTACCGGTGGAAGAATTGATATCGCACCGCCTCCCCTTAGTTAAAATACGTTCAGGTTTTCATTTGGCATTGCATCCGGAATCTAAATCGTTGAAAATAATCGTTCAGCCACAGAGGTGGTCATAGTGAAGAACCACATGATGGCCGCTGTGCTTTACGGCAAGGAACACTTGCAGGTAGAGCCGGTAGCCATTCCTAAGATCGACAAAGGGGACATCCTTGTTCGCGTTAAGGTCGCGCTGACCTGCGGCACGGATGTGAAAGTCTTCCGTCGCGGCTATCACGCGCGGATGATCGTGCCTCCCGCTGTTTTCGGGCACGAATTGGCGGGCGATATTGTCGCCACCGGCGAAGAGGTTTCGAACTTCTCCATTGGACAGCGCGTCGTCGCGGCCAATTCCGCTCCTTGCGAAGCCTGCTTTTTCTGCCGCCGCGGGCTGCAGAATCTCTGCGAGGATCTGCTGTTTAACAACGGCGCTTACGCCGAATATATCCGTATTCCCGCGCGCATCGTTCAACGCAACACCTATTCGATTCCCGATCACGTCAGCTATCAGGATGCTGCTCTGGTCGAGCCTCTCGCCTGCGTCGTACGCGGCTTCGAAGAGAGCGCGCCGCGCGCCGGCGATACCATCGCTGTAATCGGACTCGGTCCCATCGGCCTGATGTTCGTGAAACTGGCCAAGCTCTACAACTGCCGCGTCATCGCGGTGGGCCGCCGCAAAACGCAGCTCGATCGCGCCGCCGCTCTGGGTGCGGATGAACTCATCATCGGCGCCGATAGCGCCAACCCTGTCGCTGCCGTTCGCGAATTCACTCACGGCCGCGGAGCCGACGTCGCCATCGAAGCCGTCGGTAAACCACAGACCTGGGAGTGGGCCGTCAACATGGTGCGGCGCGGAGGCATCGTCAATTTCTTCGGCGGCTGTCCCAACGACAGCACCGTCGATCTCGATACCTCGCTCCTGCATTATTCCGAAATCACCTGCAAAGCCAGCTTCCATCACACGCCTGCTTACATTCAAAAGGCGTTGGATCTGGTCTGCGCCGGCCAGGTGACCGCGTCATTCTTCGTCAACCGCGAAGAGCCGCTGGCCAACCTGCTCGAAGTGATGCAACACCTGATGAGCCATAACGGCCACCTGAAAACGGCGATTCTGCCCTAACGAAGGCCGGCAATGCAGCCGCCCGCCGAATTTGTCCGCAATCCGGCAGCGCTCGCCAAGCGCTGGACGTTAGAGGAGTCGCTCGCCTACACGCGTTGGCTCGCTACCAACCACTACGAGAATTTTCACGTGGTGAGTTTCCTGCTTCCCAAGCGGCTGCATCAGGATTTCTACAACGTTTACGCCTATTGCCGCTGGGCGGACGATCTGGGTGACGAGATCGGCGACACAGCCGAGAGCCTGCGTCTTCTAGAGTGGTGGCGCGGCGAACTGAACGCCATGTACGAAGGGCGCGCCACGCATCCCGTGTTCGTTGCGCTCGGCCCCACCACGCGTCAGTTCGGTATTCCGCGCGCGCCATTCTCCGACCTGATCGACGCCTTCGTGCAGGACCAGACCGTCACCCGCTATCGCAATTGGGAGGAGCTTTTCGGCTATTGCCGCAACTCCGCCAATCCCGTTGGCCGCCTGGTGCTCTACCTGGGCGGCTATTCCGATGAGGAGCGTCAAAAGCTTTCCGACGCCACCTGCACGGCGCTTCAGCTTGCTAATTTCTGGCAGGACGTCACCGTCGATTGGCAGAAGGATCGCGTCTATATTCCACTCGACGTGCTCGAATGCCACCACTGCACCCTCGATCAGATCGCGCAGCGCCGCTTCGACGCCAACTTCCGTGAAGTGATGCGCGAAATCGTCGACAAAGCGCGCCAGCTCTTCCATCAGGGCCTGCCGCTCGTCGGCAAACTCGACCGCCGCTTCGCCCTCGACATCGATCTCTTCAATCGCGGCGGCCTGCGCATCCTCGACAAGATCGAGGAACAGGACTACAACGTCCTGGCTGCGCGTCCGGCCATCTCGAAGGTGGAGCGCGTAGTGCTTTTGCTCGGCGCGTTGCGGCGCGCCGCTTTTTCGCGGGCTGCTTAATGACCGCAGTCGATCAATCCTACGAATACTGCATCCGCGTGGCCCGCACGCGCGCAAAAAATTTCTATTACTCGTTTCTTTTGCTTTCGAGGCCGCAGCGCCGCGCCATGTGCGCCATCTACGCCTTCATGCGCTACTGCGACGATCTGAGCGACGACCCCGGCGCCAATCGCGCCGCCATCGATCGCTGGCGTCAGGAACTCGAAAACGCGCTCGAAGGCCGCTTCAGCGACCATCCCGTCTGGCCCGCATTCCATCACACCGTCCGCCGCTTCGGCATCCCGCACCAATACTTCCGCGAGATGATCGACGGCGTCTTGGGCGATCTTGAGCCGCGCACCTTCGAGACCTTCGACCAACTCTATCGCTACTGTTACCAGGTGGCGTCCGTCGTCGGCCTCACCATCCTGCATATCTTCGGCTTTGACACGCGCACCGCGCTCCCGTTGGCCGAGAAGTGCGGCGTGGCCTTCCAGCTCACCAACATTCTGCGCGACATTCGCGAAGATGCCGAACTCGGCCGCATCTATCTGCCCGCCGAAGACTTGCGCCGTTTCGGCGTCACGCCGGACGACCTGCGCAAGGGCAATCGTAGCCAGGGTTTCCTCGAAATGATGCGTTTTGAAGCCGCGCGCGCGCGCCAATACTACACCGAATCCGC
>DATAUH010000366.1:0-11061 GCA_036268375.1 Bryobacteraceae bacterium
CCGCCGCACCTAGTTCGCCGTCGGCTCTTTTGCCAAACGATCGATGACGACCACATCCACCGGCAGCCTTTCAGGCCTCAACATCAGGCCCAGTTGTTCGCGCAATGCCGTGAAAAGCTCAGGCTCTGTGGATGCGCTCGCTTCGGTATCTCGTCGCCACGCTAGTTTGATCTGAAAACGTCCCTCAAGCCGCGTCTCGTCCACCACCGGCCGCTCCAGACCGGCTGCATTTAAGATCCTCACCAGATCCGCCATCGAAGCGTTACCCAATTCGAGACGCCCGCGAAATCCCGTCGTTGGCCTTGCCGTCTCCGGATTGCCGGGCGGCAACTTCGAACCGCTTTGCGCAACCCGCAGGCTAAATACCGGCAACTCTCTCTTCTCAACATGCGTCGTCATCTGAAACCGTTCTATCAGAAGCGCCCGCAACATCGGTCGAAACTGGTCTGCTGAACTCTGCTCCGGAATCTTTGCCAGTATCGAAAACCGTTCGGAACCCACAGGATCTTGAGACATCAGCCAGCCAGGACCAGAGAGCCTGTCAGCGCTGACGCCGTACGCTTCTATTAACAGACTCTTCAAAGGACCTTCGCAATCCACGGAAGATCCCCGCACGATGCACCCGGCGACGCGATGCAAGGCGCCGGGCGTTCGCGGTGGCGTGCGTCTGATGGATGCAACTTCAAATGCCACGACCGCCGCTTGTGAATTCGCCACAGCGGATTCCGTAGCCCGGAAAACGCCTCCGATGCCCACCAGCAGCACCGTACCCTTCCAGCCCCATCGCATCCGTCGGAGCGTCACCGGCCCATGATACAGGACATTACCCGTCCCGCCCGCTTCCCAATCGCGCCCATTGCAATCTGCAATTCACGCGCGAAGCAGTAGTATTTTTTGCCATCCCATCAACCACTTACTCTCGCGAGAGCCCGCCTGCCCCAAACCCGCATGTCACCCTGAAGGCGAGGCAACCTGCCTCGGAGCATTTTCGATGTCTCAAGAAAACATCGCGGCAGGTCTGCCGCAATCTAACGAATCCACGCAATCTGAAACCCAACCCGCAACCGAACCCAAGAAACGTTCCGGCGGCCCCCGCACACCCGAGGGCAAGCGCCGCTCCTCCCTCAACGCCACAAAGTTCGGCATCTTCAGCAAGATCTCGATCGCTCCCGCCGAAGAACTCGCCACCTACACCGCCCATTGCACAGCATACGCCGCGGCGCTCCAACCCCTCGGCATCGTCGAATCCGACATCGTCCAGCAGATCGCCGACCTCCGCTACCGTCTCAAACGTTGCAGCGCCGCTGAGCAGTCCATCTTCGCCCGCGGCTTCGAAGATCACATTGACGAAATCTCCACCGGCCTGCCCGAAGTTGACACCGCGCTAGCTGAAGGCGCCACCTTCCTCGAACACATCCAGTTCCTCGAACTCCTCTCGCTTTACGAAAGCCGCCTGCAGCGCGCCGTCGAACGTAACACCGCGCAACTCGAAAAACTCCAGTCCGAACGTAAAACCGGAGCCGCCAAAGCCGAAGCACAAGCCACGCACGCGAAGAGAGCGCCCGCATCTGAAATCGCAGCTCATGCCGGCAGCCCTATACCCAGCCCGCAAGAGTTCGTTTTTTCAGACACCGGCGCCGCGCCAGCCACCGCGCAGCACAATCGCCCCGTCCACCCCTCAAATCCACCCCGAAAGGAGAATTCCGCCGCCTGAAACCGATGAAAAATCGATCGACCCAAGCCGAAAACATTACCCCGTCACCCGCAGTGTGTCCGCTTGCCCCGAGAAGCTGGCGCATGGCGCCCCCTCCCGCGCTGTCCCATAATTGGAGCATGACGTTCGACCCCACCATTTACGGTCCGGCCATCGCCTCCCTCCTCGCCCTGGATTCAAACGGCCAGCGTCTCATACCCCTAGTCCAATCGTCCCCTTCGCACGCCGAAGCCAAGGCCCAAATCGACTCGCTCCACGCCCCGCCGCCCGTCCGCGCAGGCCTGTACCTCTACTTTTCCCTCTGGTCGCAAGCGCACGAAACCGCGCAGGACATAAACTCGCCGGAGGGCGCCTACTGGCACGCCATCGTCCACCGCCAGGAACCCGACGCCTCCAATTCCGGCTACTGGTTCCGTCAGGTCGGCGAACATCCCATCTTCCCCGCGCTTCGCGATCAGGCCGTGTCCCTTGGCGTTGACTTAGGCCCTCGCTGGAGCCCTACTCGCTTCATCGAATTCTGCGAACAGGCCCGCCAGCAGCCCGGCAGCGACGCCGAACGCCGCGCCCTGGAGGTTCAGCGCGCCGAGTGGCAATTGCTCTTCGACTACTGCAACTCCCACTCGCGTTGATCGTCCCCACTGTATGCGCCTCTTTGAACATCTCCTAAGCGGTGGCGTCCAGCGCGAAATCCAGCGCATCGATCGTCGCCGCGCGGAGCTCGCCTCGGTTTCCGACGAAGAGCTGCGCCAACGCTTCCAGTCCGCCGATCTCGATGAGGCCATCGCCATCGTCGCCGTTGCTGCATCGCGTGTTCTCCACCTCGAGATGTTCGACGTCCAACTTCACGGCGCCCTCGCGCTCGCGCAGGGCCGCATCGCCGAAATGCAAACCGGTGAAGGGAAGACGCTCGCCGCCACTCCCGCCGTTGCCTGGTTGGCCCGCGAACACAGCGGCGTCCACGTCATGACCGTCAACGATTACCTCGCGCGCCGCGATGCTCAATGGATGGGCGGCATTTACCGCCTGCTCGGTTTTTCCGTCGGCTGTATTCAGCAAAGCGCTACGCCCGAAGAGCGCCGCCGCGCCTACGCCTGCGACATCACCTACGCCACCGCTAATGAGATCGGGTTCGATTACCTGCGCGACAACCTGGCTCTGCATCTCGAAGATCGCGTCCACCGCCCCTTCCACGCCGCCGTCATCGATGAGGCCGATTCCATCCTCATCGATGAGGCGCGCATCCCGCTCGTACTCGCCGGCGGTGAAGAGGATGAGGAATCCCTCGCACGCCGCGCCGATGCGTTGGGAGGCTCCTTCCGCCATGGCTTCGATTTCACCCTCGATGAGTTCGGCCGCAACATTTCGCTGACAGCCGCGGGCGCGCATCAGGCCGAAGCCGCCTTTCATATAGACAATCTATATGAAGAAGAGAATCTCGCCATCTACACCGCCGTTCACGACGCCATCCACGCCCACCACCTCCTGCGCCGCGATGTCGATTACGTTGTTAAAGACTCCGCCATCGAATCTGTCGATCAGTTCAAAGGCCGCATTGCACAGGATCGCCGCTGGCCAGCCGGTCTGCACACCGCGCTCGAAGCCAAAGAGCGCCTTCCGTTTCGTAAACAGGGCCGCGTCCTCGCCAGCATCACCCTGCAAAATCTCGCCGCGCTCTATCCCAATCTCTGTGGCATGACCGGCACCGCCGCCACCCAAGCCAGCGACTTCCTCAAGTTCTACAACCTCCCCGTCGAAGTCATTCCGCCCAATCGCCCCGTGATTCGCGCCGATGAGCCTGATCGGCTCTTCCGCTCCCGCTTCGCCAAAGAGGAAGCCGTCCTCGAAGAGATCCACGAAGTCCATGCATGCGGTCAGCCCATTCTCGTCGGGACGTCCAGCGTCGAAGAGTCGGAACGCCTCAGCGCCAAGCTATTCGACGTTCCGCACTCGGTGCTCAACGCGCGCAACGAAGAGGAAGAGGCCTCCATCATCGCGCAAGCCGGCCAGCGCGGCGCCGTCACCATCTCCACTAACATGGCGGGCCGCGGCGTCGATATCCAACTCGGCCCCGGCGTCGCCGAACTCGGGGGACTCTACGTTCTCGGCATGAACCGTCACGAAAGCCGTCGCATCGACCACCAGCTCCGCGGCCGCGCCGGACGGCAAGGCGACCCCGGCCGCTCCCGCTTCTTCATCTCTACTGAGGACGATCTGCTCGCCCGTTACGCTGGCGACGACGCGTCCTTCCCCGGCGCTGAAGCCCTTCAACGTCGCGTCGAAGGACAGAACCTCGAAACGCGTCTCTTCCTCGATAAATACGAATCCGCCATCGAGGGTCAGCGTCACAAAATCCAGCAGCATCGCGACGCCATCCTCTCCTCCGATGATCCGGAGTTCGAACGCCTGGTCGCGCTTCGCACCATCGACGATCTCTGGTCGATGTATCTCGAAACCGTTGCCGAACTGCGCTCCGGCATCCACTGGCACGCGTACACTGGGCACGATCCGCTCTACAACTTCCTCACCAGCATCGACCAGCTCTTTCGCGAACTCGAAGAAAATCTCGACGCCGAAATCGCCCAACGCCTCGAAGAGGCGCGCACTACCGGCTTCGATCCCTCGCAGCGCGGCGCCACCTGGACCTATCTCACCACCGACAATCCCTTCGGCGATCTCACCCAGCGCATGGCCAAAGGCATCGCGCGTAAGATCGCCAAGAAGCAACTGTGGGGATGAGTGGCGATTAAGGTCGCTAGCCCCAGAAAATACGCACGTACTGGTGCTGCTGCAAACTTCTGCGGAAGGCGGCCCGCACGTGATTCGCCGTGAAATTCGTGTCGACCGGCATGTGAATGCCCGCGTAAATAGGATCGCCCAGTTGCACTGCAAAACGCGCGTGAGTGACTGTGTTGCCGGTGGAAACGGGGCCTTGACGATCGATGCGTTTCCGTCGATCAGCTCCTAACTTCACAATGCAATCTCTCGGCATACGAGCTTCGTCGACTGACACTAACGTGACGCCGAACAGGTTAATCAGGGCGTTGCAGTCATTCGCTTGGGTTGGGTTCGCGGTTGTCATTGTGCCCCCGGCATTTACCATTTGCTCCATCGGCGGCGGCACATAAGCCACAAGCGTGCCGTTTCCGCATTGCGGACAAAATGTCTGATTGGCCTGATTTAAAACAATCGGCGCCCCACCGGACGTGCAATCGGCCGTCGAGCATGTGTATTGCGGCATGAATCCTCCTCGAGCATTATACTCAGGCTCTTCTGCTGGGGATGATTGCACACGCTGCGGCAGCCCCACTCGCGAATCATTCTCGCAACTGTGGCCACATCGCTATTGCAACTGCCGCCCGCTTCGTTAACCTACGAAGAGACGCAAGCGGCCGAACTGTTCCGCGCGTAAGGAGGTTACATCGTGCAGCAACAGACAACCCGCCCCGGCGGTGAATTTCAAATCGGCGGCGATCTCGCGGTCGCTCGTCTCGGCTACGGAGCCATGCGCATCACCGGCCCCGGCATATGGGGAGAGCCCGCCAATCGCGCCGACGCCATCCGTGTTCTGCGCCGCGCCATCGAACTCGGCGTCAACTTCATCGATACTGCGGATTCCTACGGGCCCGCCGTCTCCGAAGAGATCATCGCCGAAGCGCTGCATCCGTATCCGAAAGGTCTCGTGATCGCAACCAAAGGTGGCTTCGACCGGCCCGGTCCCAATCGTTGGGTGGAGAACGGCAAGCCCGAACACCTCCGCGCCGCTTGCGACAGCAGCCTTCGCCGGCTGCGCCTGGAGCGCATCGACCTGTATCAATTGCACCGCATCGATTCCAAGTACCCTGCTGAAGATCAGCTCGGCACGCTCAAAGACCTGCAGTCGCAGGGCAAAATTCGCCACATCGGTCTTTCCGAAGTCAGCGTCCGTCAAATCGAGCACGCCCGCTCCATCGTCCCGATCGTCAGCGTGCAGAATCGCTACAGTCTTACCGACCGCGCCTCCGAAGACGTGCTCGAATGCTGCGAGCGCGAATCCATCGGCTTCATTCCCTGGTTCCCTCTCGCCGCCGGGCGGCTCTCCGGACGCGAAAGCGTCATTCAGAGCGCCGCCGAAAAGCTCAAAGCAACGCCTTCGCAACTCGCTCTCGCGTGGCTCCTCCAGCGTTCGCCCGTGATGCTGCCGATTCCCGGGACGTCGAGCATTCCGCATCTCGAAGAGAACGTCGCGGCTGCGAATCTGCAGATTCCGCCGGACGTGATGCATGAGCTAGATCGACTGAATCGCTAACCGGCGTTCGCTCTCGCTCCAGCAGCGCATGCTTTCGCCAAAGGCCGCCGCCGTACCCGGTAAGGTCGCCATCGCTTCCAATCACGCGATGGCATGGAATCACAATCGCGACGCGGTTGTCTCCGTTGGCGCGCGCTACAGCCCGCATCCCTGTCGGCATTCCGATCTGACGCGCCAGGTCGCCGTAGGAGCGGGTTTCGCCGTACGGGATCGTGCGCAGCGCCGCCCACACCTTCTCTTGAAACGGCGTGCCGCGCACGTCGAGTGGCGCCGTGAATTCGCGCAACTCGCCCGCGAAGTAGTCTGCCAGTTGCTTGCGCATCTCGCGCGTGTGCTCGTTCTCGCCCGGTACCACCGAATCGCCGCACCACTTCCGCACGCGCCCCAGTTGCGTTTCGAGCAGCCTCCGGTCGGTGTATTCGAGAATGCAGATGCCGCGCTCCGTGGCGCCCGCGATCATCGGCCCAATCGGCGTCTCGACCCACGAAATCTTCACCGTGCTCGCGTCCGCCGCTTGCCCCGGCGTGTAGCCGAACACCCGCTCAAATGCCGAACGAAAACCGCTGTGTGATTCGAAACCGCTCTCAAACACCGCGTCGTCGATCGAAGCGCCATCATGAATTTCCGTGAATGCTTCTCCCAACCGCCGCGCTCTCATATAGGCTTGAAAGGTCATGCCGTACTTCGAATGAAAGTATCGGCGCACGCGCACCGGTTCCATTCCCATCTCACGCAGGTCCTCATCACGGAAGCGCCGCTTCGGATCTTTCTCAATCTCGTCGAGCAGCGGTCGCAGCCACTCCGGATCGCTTCCTGGCGCCGTCATCGGACTGCAGCGCTTGCATGGCCTGTATCCGGCCTTGAGCGCCTCGCGCGCCGAGTCGAAGAATTCAATATTTGCCGCCAGCGGCTTGCGCGCGCTGCACGACGGAATACAAAAGATGCCGGTAGTGCGTACGCCCGTATAGAACAGGCCGTCGAACGAGCTGTCGGCCCGTTGAAACGCATCCACCATCTGCTCTCTGGTAGCAAACAGGCTCATGTAGACATTGTAGAAAGCCCCGCGCCCGCGCTCCACCGAGAACTGAACACCGAATTCCGAATCTTCCCAGCGTAAAACCAGCGTGGAGCGCGCGTTTTCGGTTATATTGCCCTCTTGGAGAGACTCTCAGCAGTTCTCGAACAGTTTCACCGCGCTGTCGTATGCTGCGCGGGCGATGTCATGCTCGATCGCTTCATTTATGGCAGCGTCTCGCGCATTTCGCCCGAAGCTCCGGTGCCGGTTCTGCAAATTCGCGAACAGCACTCCATGCTCGGAGGCGCCGGCAACGCCGTTCGCAACTTGCACGCGCTCGGCTGCTCCGTTCGCTTCACCAGCGTCGTGGGCGAGGATGCCGCCGCCGCCGAAATCGAAAGCGCGCTCGTTGCGATGCCGAAGTGCCAATGGTTCCTCGCATACGAACTCGGCCGGCAGACCATCGTCAAGACTCGCTACATCGCCGATTCGCAGCAGGTGATGCGCGCCGACGCCGAGTCGAAGCATGAGATCGCTGCCGAGCCTTTCGCCGCGGCCTTGGAACGGTTCCAAGCAACACTCGAAGGCGCATCTGTCGTCTTGCTCTCCGATTACGGTAAGGGGCTGCTCACAGCCGGCCGCGCCCACGCATTTATCGATTTGGCGCGCGCCCGCGGCATCCCGTCGATTGTCGATCCGAAGGGCGCCGCTTTCCGCCGCTACAACGGGGCCACGGTCATCAAGCCCAATCTCAAAGAGCTCGCCGAAGCTACGGGAATGCCGGTCGATACAGACCAGGCGCGCGAAGCCGCGGCGCGCGCGCTGCTAGCCGATCTTGACATCGAACACCTGCTTGTGACTTGCGGTGCTTCCGGCATGCTGCTCGTATCGCGATCGGGCGATCTCCGCTGGTTTCCCGCTCGCGCGCGCGAAGTCTTCGATGTCTCGGGCGCAGGCGATACAGCCGCTGCCGTGCTGGCCGCCGCGCTCGGTTCGGGCGCCGACGTGATAGATGCCGTCGAGGCAGCGAATCTCGCTGCTGGTATCGTCGTGGGCAAGCGCGGAACCGCGGTCGTGACAGTGACGGAGCTCGAACAGGAGGTTCGCCAGCGCACCTTGACCGGCGCATCAGGCAAGGTGTTTTCACTCGCGGAGCTTGTCGATCAGGTAACTCAATGGCGTGATGCCGGCCTGCGCATCGGCTTCACCAATGGGTGCTTCGACCTCCTGCATCCCGGCCACATCTCGCTTCTGGAGACCGCGCGCGCAAACTGCGACCGCCTGATCGTCGCCATCAACAGCGATCAATCGGCCGCGCGCCTGAAGGGCAGGGGACTGCCCGCGCAGAATGAATCCACGCGCGCGCTGGTGCTTGCCTCGCTACGGCCTGTCGACGCAGTGACAATCTTTGAAGACGATTCGCCGGTAGATCTGATTCGTCAGTTGCGGCCGGACGTGCTCATAAAGGGTCGAGAGTATGCGCCCACTGAGGTCGTAGGCGCGGAACTGTTGCCGGCGTGGGAAGGACGCCTTCTGCTGGTCGATATCGTCCCTGGCCACAGCACGGCCCGCACGCTGGCGCGTCTTACAGGCAAAGAAGAGGCGTGAGGTCACGCCGTCGTCACGCCGCCTTCTTCGCTTTCGCAAACGTCTTGCGCAGAATCGAAATCGCGCGATCGACTTCCTTTTCCGTGGCGATGTAAGGCGGCAGAAAGCGCAGCACGGTGTCGTGTGTACAGTTAATCAACAGGCCGTTGTCCATCGCATCCAGCACGATCTGCTTTCCAGGCATCGCAAGTTCGACGCCGAGCATCAAGCCGAAGCCGCGTACCTCGCGAATGAAGTCGAACTTCTCAGCGAGTCCGAGCAGTTGCTCGTAAAAATAAGCGCCGACTCTTTGAATTGCGGGCAGCAGTTCGTCGAGAATGGTCAGAAATTCGAGCGCCGCGCGACAGGCCAGCGGTCCGCCGCCGAAGGTGCTGCCGTGCATGCCGGGACGGATCGCTGCTGCCGCCTTCTCGTTGGCGACAATGATGCCGAGCGGAATGCCGCAAGCGAGCGGCTTCGCCGCCACCATGATGTCCGGGAGAATGATTGGATGGGCGCGTTGATAGGCGAAGTAAGTTCCCGGGCGGCCGACGCCGCACTGCGTCTCATCGGCTACCAGCAGCGCGTTGTGGCGATCGGCCAACTCGCGCGCCTTGGCGGCGAATTCGTGCGTGATCGGATGGATTCCGCCCTCGCCTTGGATCAATTCCATAATCATGCCCGCGGTGCGATCGGTGAACGCGCCTTCGAGCGCTTCCAGGTTGTTGGCGTCGATGAATTTGACGCCAGGCATCAGGGGCTCGAAGTCGGCGCGATATTTAGCCTGACCGGTGACGGAGAGCGCGCCGATGGTGCGCCCGTGAAAAGAATTATTGAGTGCAATGATTTCGAACTTCTCGGGTGAGATGGCGTGCCCGTGCGAGTGAATCATCTTGAGCGCGCCTTCGACGGACTCGGTTCCCGTATTGGAGAAGAACACGCGCTGAAGGCCGCTCATTTCGACCAATCGCTTGGCTAGCTTGCCCTGATATTCGTGGTAGTAGAGGTTCGAGGAGTGAATGAGCAGGCCTGCCTGTTCGCGAATGACTTTCGTCATGCGCGGGTGGGCGTGACCGAGCGCGCTCACGCCGATACCGGTGATGAAATCGAGATAACGGCGGCCCTCTGTATCGTAGACGTAACAGCCCTTTCCGCGAGCCAGCGTGAGGGGATAGCGCGCGTAGTTCTGCAACAGGTAGTCGCGCTCGAGTTCGGCCACAGTCGGCGCGGTAGCTTCAGAAGGCGGTGGAAGAACGCTGGTCATTCACTCATCATAGCCCGCTGAATGCTGCGATGATGGGCGAATGGGAAGCCGGTCAATGGGAATGCTGCTGGCGCTAGGCGCGTTGATTGTGGCATTCGCCGGCTGCCGCGACGGCGCGCGCCGGGCGGGAGCGATCGATGCCTCGCTTGCGTCCTGTCTTTCACCCAATGCCACAGTGATCGCCGGCGCCGATTTGAACGCGTTGCGGGCGGCGCCGATATTTGCGAAGTTGCCGCCATCGGCGCATGCATTTATTGAGCAGCTTCAAGGCGTCTCGAAGGCGCTGGCGTCGTATGGCGGAAACGAGTTGCTGGTCGCGGCGCGTGGAAATTTCCAGACGGCTCCGGCGGGCGCGACGATGATTGCGCCGGGAGTTGCGATCTTTGGCGCAACGGAGCAAGTAGCGGCCGCGCGCAAGCGATATCAAGCTTCGGAAGGCGGCCCTGCTGAGCTATTGGCGCGCGCTGAACCGATCGCGGCGGGCGCTCAGGTGTGGATCGCCGCGCGCGGCAGCGCAACATTTCCCTTGAGCGGAAATTTTGCGAGCGCGATCGGCATTTTGCGCAAAGCAACGTTCTACACGGTTGCGGCACGCATCGGCGAGAGCGTTTCTGTGGATCTTCGAGCGACGGCTCCGGATGAAAACGCCGCTCGCGCTATCGAAGAGACTCTGCGCGCCGATTTCACGCTGGCCGCGGCAGGCGAATCGAAGCATCCCGATATCGTCGCGGCCTTGCGATCGGCGAAAGTGGATCGCGACGGCGTGAATGTGCGCGTCACGCTGATTGCGAATGCGGCGCTAATCGAGAGTCTTGCGGAAACGCAACACCGCCAGGCCGAGTACGCCCGTGCCGAACACGGCCAGCGCGGCCATTTGCGGCCAGAGCACATCGAAGCCAGCGCCTTTTAGGAATAGCCCGCGCACGATGTCGATGAAGTAACGCAGCGGATTCAAATAGGTCAGATACTGCACCGCCACCGGCATGTTGCGGATGGGAAATGCAAAACCGCTGAGCATAAACGCTGGCGTGGAGAAGAAGAAGTTGGCCATCATGGCCTGCTGCTGCGTGGCGGAGACGGTTGAGAGAAGGAGGCCGGCGCCCAGCGTCGTCATCAGATAGAGAATGGAGCAGGCCAACAGCAGCAGCGGCGAACCACGAAACGGAACATGGAATATCAGCAGCGCGACCGCCGTA
>DATAUH010000367.1:0-7966 GCA_036268375.1 Bryobacteraceae bacterium
CCGACGCCGTGGCCGGAGCCGCGCCCATCGAATGAGATCTTTCCAGCAGCGGAATGCGCGTCGAACCGATCGCTTCGCAACGTGTTCCAGCCAAGCTCGCGGCCGATGGCGAAGCGGAAGGCGCTGGCGGAAATCGGCACAGCTCCATCGCCGCTCAGTTGTAAAAGGTGTGCACGACCTGATGCCGTTCGCTCGCTGATGCGCATGCCGGTCAAATGCGCCGGCGCGTTCAGGCGCTGCTTGCGCAAGGCATTCGCGATCGCAGCAGCGTCGCCAGTCCAATGCCAATCGCTCGCGCCAGCGCGCATGCAGAATTCGTCGGGACGGCTTCTGAGGTATGGCGCAGCTTCATCGGGCCAGACGGCAGAGACGTCTTCGGTGCGTCCGCCGCAGTCCAGCGAGTAGGGCGTAAAAGCAAGTTTGCCGCGATACCACAGCAGTTCGCCGGCAGTGCCTGCAGCGATCTTTTGGAACCGCAAATTAGTGTTGGCGCCGTCTAAATCGACGCGTTGGCAGTGCGTAGTGACGCAAAAATCGAAGCCTTCGGCCTGGTGACGTCCGCGCATGCGGATGGCGTAGGTGCGCGCGGCGACGGACATGGCCTTGAGCGCTTCATCCGAGCGAAACACGCTCGCTTCTCCCGCCAACACGGCAGCCACATACTTTTCGAGCGGCACTTCTATGACGCGCCGGTTCACCTGCACCTTCACGGTTGCGGGCGCAGCCGCAATCGTCACGGCAGCCGCCAGCAGCAGTGCGAACAGCTTCACAAGACGCCTGCTTGATGTGCGGCCAGGATGCGCCCGGCGATGGGAGCGGCGTCGGCGCCTCCGCTCATTCCTCCGATCATGACGGAGAGGGCGATGCGCGCGTCACGCGACGGAGAAAATCCCGCGAACCACGCGACACGATTTCCAATGGCGGTGCGCACTGTCCCGGTCTTGCCCGCGAGGCTGAGGCCGGGAACCCGCGCCAGATGCGCCGTGCCGTATTCGACTGCGCCTTCCAGACCTGCAAGCACCGGCTCAGGCGCATTGAGCGCAAGCCAGCGATAGGCGTTCGCGAGATCCTCCGCCGAAGCGAGGATGCCGTCTTCGCCGAGCGCCTGCAAGCGCGCGGCATCACCTTGCTCCAGCCGAACGCCATGTATGAAACCGGCGCGCTCCAGCGTCTTCGCGAACTCTCCGGGCGCGAACCGCTGCGCGACGTGCGCCACAAAACAGTTGCAGGAATACGCAATCGCCGTGTCTGGGTGCAGCGGCTCCGCAAGTGGGGGATGGGAGCAATTCAACTCACGGCCCGCGATCTCCAACTTACCCGGGCAGACGTACGCCTCCTTTTCCGTCAGTTTGTGCGCCGCCAAGAGCGCTGCCAACGCGAAAGGCTTGATCGTGGAGCCCGGTGGCACTGCCGAGATGTCGGCTTCGTAAGACGCAATCACCGAGCGCGTGGAAATATCGATCAGGATGGCGGACCCGCGCGTCGCTCGGAAGAACCGGCGCAGCGATTTCACACGGGGTTGCGCGGCCGCGCCAGCGCAGGCGGCGAAAGATACCAGCATTTGGCGACGGCTTAACTTAACTCCACTAAGTCCAGACAATGGCAATCGCAATGCTAGTAAACTCACAACATGACCGTGGCTTCCATCATCGCAGTTTTCGCCTCGTTCAGTCTCGCGCCGCTCGCGCTATCGGCGCAGGAAGTAGATGTGTGCAATCCCGCCCATTTGCAGGGTGCTTACGGCTTTCAGCTTTCCGGCCGCACCACAATTTCCGGAAGTTCTAAACCTGTTGCGAGCATCGGGCGACTGGAGTTTGATGGGCACGGCGTACTCAGCGGCACGTCTTCGGTGAACTTTGCCGGGTATTTTTTGGGCAATCCGGTGACCGGTAAGTACGAAGCGCACGACGATTGTACGTTGTCGTGGAGCGTGCAGGACGATTCCGGTGGATGGCAGCACTTCGAAGGCAGGTTAACTCCGGATCTGAGCTCGGCGCAGTTTCGTCAAACCGATGCCGGCGGCGCGCAAAATGGCACGATGCAGAAAGTCTCGCCGACCTGTTCCACCAACGGTCTCGCGCAGCGATACGGCTTCACGGTGACCGGTACGGTGATCCCGATGAACCCGGGCGATCCGGCGGCGCACCGCATCGAATCGGCTGGCACTGCGGAAACGGATCCGGCCGGCGCGCTGAAACTGACGATCGGTTCAACCACCGGTACGGGCACGATCTCAATTGATGGCGACTGTATCGCGACAGTGGCGCTCACTCTGCCAAGCGGCGATACGCTGGCTCTGCGCGGAGTACTGGTGAATGGCGGCAAGCGGATTCTGGCTGTAGAGACCGACCCGGGAACAACCGCGACCGGCTCATTCACCGCCAAGTAACTACGGGCCTGATACCCTGGGCACATGCCCACGCCCAACCCGGCGCAGATGCTGGAAGGTTTGAAGACGTTTCTGCGCATCCCGAGCATCAGCGCGCTTTCCGAACATAAGCCGGACATACGACGCGCGGCCGAATTTGTCCGTGAGGAACTGCAGAGGGCGGGACTTACATCGGAGTTGGTCGAGGGCGCAGGCAACCCACTGGTTTACGCGGAGTGGCTGGGAGCGCCGGGCAAGCCCACCATCCTGTTTTATGGCCATTACGATGTGCAGCCGCCAGATCCGCTCGATGAATGGAAGTCACCGCCGTTTGAGCCAGAGGTTCGCGGCTCAGACATTTTCGCGCGCGGCGCAGCGGATGACAAAGGCCAGGTGTATCTGCAGATCAAGGCTGTGGAGCGACTGCTGGCGTGCAACGGTCAACTCCCGGTGAACGTGAAGTTCCTCATCGAAGGTGAAGAGGAGACTGGCGGCGAGCACATTGAGGAGTACGTAAAATCGCGGCCACCGCGCCTGGCTGCTGACGCGGCGGTGATCTGCGACACCGAAATGTTTGCGCCCGAGCTGCCGACCATCTGCATCGGGCTGCGCGGCATGGCGTATTGCGAATTGTTGGTAGAAGGCGCTAACCACGACTTACATTCCGGAGTCTATGGCGGCGCGGCGCCGAACCCGCTGCAGGCTACGGCAGAGATCATCTGCGCCCTGAAGGATCGCGAGGGTCGCATTCAGATACCCGGCTTTTACGATCGCGTAGTGGCGCCGGCCACCAAGGAGCGCGAGGCTTGGGCGCGCCTTCCGTTCGACGAAAAGGAGTACGTGGAAAAGGAAATGGGCGCGCGTGAATTGACAGGTGAACTGAGCGTCCCGCTGTTCGAGCGCTTGTGGGCGCGTCCCACGCTTGAGGTTCACGGGATTCGCGGCGGCTTTATCGGCGAAGGCGCAAAGACGGTGATCCCGGCGCGCGCGGTTGCCAAGATCAGCATGCGACTGGTGGCGGATCAACGGCCTGATGAAGCGGCCGAACAGCTACGAGCGGCTGTGAAAGCAGCGTGCCCGCGCGGCGTAACGGCGGAATTAAAGGTGCTGCACGCCGGTGCGCCGTCGCTGACCAATCCGGACAATCGTTTCATACACGCGGCGGCTGAAGCGATGAAGCAGATCTTCGGTAAGGAGACGGTCTACATTCGTTCGGGCGGCTCCATTCCGATTGTGGGCGTCTTTGACGCTTACTTAGCTATTCCGAGCGTGATGATGGGCTTCGGACTGCCCGATGACAATCTCCACGCGCCCAATGAGAAGTTCCATTTGCCTAACTTCTATCGTGGAATCGATTCCGTCGAGCGTTTTTTGGAGTTAGCCGGCGCTTAGTAAGTCGACTTACGCGGCTACAGCGTGTTTTCGGGCCAAGAGGGTCGGCAAACCTTCTAAAAACAGCAGACCGCCGGCGAAGAGTAAGTAGGCGATCAGCGCGCGGATGATGAAACTGGTCATCTCAAGCGCAAAATTGCTCATAATCGGCCGCCACGCCAGGATTCGCAGCGGCAACCACAGCGCGCACAGCAGCAAAACAGGCGTTAACAGCCGGTCGAGCCATGTGCGCGGCGCGTGCGCCGGTTTAAAACCGGCAAAACTGTTTATCGCGATGTTGCGTAGCCACGGCATCAGCAGAATCGGAATCACAATCCAGCGTAAAAACCAGAAAAACACGCTGACGCAGCGGAGAATGGTGGCGGGCTTTATAGGCTTGCGCAATTTCAGCGTCATCCAGGAAGCGAATTTAAACGAGGGATCGTTACACAGTTGCTCCAGACGACCGAGCAGAATGTAAAGCAGCAGCAGCAGCATTGCGGCCACCAACAGCGCGGGAAGATGGCGCAGCGCCGCGGCGAAAGGCGAGGCATGCGGGCTGCGGCCATGGATCAAGCCCGCGCCATGCAGCCACAAGAAGAACACCGCGGTGACCAGCGCCACTGCAAAGCTCCACACCAGCAAGCCCGCACGGGCCTCCCCCACGCTCAGCCAGTAATATCCCAGCCACAAAGCTGCGGCGTTGCCCACCAATTGGACGGCGGCGACTTGCTTCATTTCGCCTCCAGTTTACGGATCTCGCTTGTGGCCATGACGCCAGGCTGGTACATAGGCTGCACCCGCGCCGGACTTACCTGGAACAGGCCCGGATTGACTACTTTGAGTAAGTAAAAGTATTGTTGTTGCCCTTGCGGGAAGTAAGTTTGGAACAGCGCCATACGATCGTCGTGTAATTCGCGGCGAGTGAAAAGGTACTGCCACCACGGCGGGCGGCTCGAAAGCTCGTAAACATCGTCGCGTTCGATAAATTCAGTTCCCGCCGGGATTGGGTCTTCTACCATCAGGTATTTCCACTCCGAACCGGTAACCGTCAGCCGGACGGCAATGATGTCGCCCACCGAAACCGGTCCATTGAGCGCGTTTAGATCGTAAACCACCTTGCCGCTTTGCGAATTGGGCGTCAGCTTGAAGTAGTCGCGCAGTAGATTTAGCGACACGGTACCCGTCTTCTGCAACTTCTCGTCTGCGCTTGAATATTGGGCGCGCGCGGAATAGTAGACGCGCCCATCGCCTTGTGCGGTCACGCGAATATGATTGACGCCCGGAGCAAGCTTCGATTCGTCCAATTCGATTGACGGAGAGGTCAAAGCGGTGGTCTGATCCAGCTTACGCGCCAACACTGGCGATCCATTCACATATACGGTCGCCGTGATGTTGCCGCTCAGCTCATGGGTCGCGCGCAGGTAATCGGTAAGTCCGTAGATCACCATCGCAGTCTGTTTGGTTGAACTCCACCAGAAGCCTTCGTTGCGGTGATTCATCAGCCACAGCGCCGCTTTGGGTAGCAGTGGCGAATTCGGCTTCTCATGCGACAGGAACCTGACAGCGAAAGCCGTAGCCTCGTTCGAGACGTCCTCGGAAAAGTCCAGCAGCGGATCGCGCGTCGCGCTCCACCATGCCTCTGCGGCGTCTTGTTGAACGCTGGATTCGAGAGACGCAGCAAGGTTGGCCGCGCGCGGGTCCTTGGCCTGCTCCATGGCGAGGCCGAGGATCGCGGAGCCGTAGGGAGTGAGTTTCGCGCGCGATGTGAAAACGGCGGAAATTTGCGCCGACGCATTCTGGCCGCTGAGTGCGAGCGCATAAGCAATGTACGCGCGCAGGTCCGAATCGAGTTTGGAATCGCGTGCGAACTCCTGCTGCAGCCAAGCGACGCCCTTCGCGAGCTTGTCATCATCGATCTGCGTTCCCGCGGCCTTCGCCTGCATCAAACCCGCGACTACATACGCTGTCATAAACGGATGGGTGTCGTCGGTCTGCCACCAGCCCCAACCTCCATCGTCATGTTGGAAGGTGTAGAGGCGCTCCAGGCCGGCGCGAATCTTCTCCTGCAGCGCGGCATCGTCCACGGTCGATTTCAAGTTCAGATCGCGAATTGCCTGGCGCACGACTATGTTCGGCAGGAAGCTCGACATGGTCTGCTCCACGCAGCCATACGGAAAACTGGTCAGGTAATCGAGGGCGCCGAAGAGCGAACCCGCGATGGATGGCGACACGCTCAGCGCGAGCGTGCGTGAACCCGGCTGCACCTTATCGGGGAATGTCAAGTCGAAGCTGGCGTCGGCGTTATTCGCGATCGATCCGCCGCGCGCGGCCGAAAGCGGAACGCCGGGTGCGTTCACCGGCAAATCGAGTTGCATCGCGTCCGACTCTTCATCCGTAAGGGCCTTGCCGACTATGGATGCGGAGCGCGCCTGCTGCGCGCGCACGCGGTAGTCCACCTTTACTTCGCCGCGGCTGGGAATCGCCAGGTCCTTCGGTGCGCCGTCCAGCACGTCCAGGCCTTTCACATCCAGTGAAATGCGCGCCGTTTTCTCAGTTGTCAGGTAGTTATGAACGAGCGCGGAGATGACCACTTCGTCTCCCTGTACGAAGAAGCGCGGAACCACCAGGCGCACAATCAGGTTCTTGCGCACAATCGTCTTCAGCGTCGTAGAACCCACGGCGGTATTAGCCGTTACGCCTCGCGCGGTGGCGCGCCATGTGGTGAGCGAATCGGGATATTCGACCTTCGCGTGTGCGCGTCCGCTCGCGTCTGTAGTAACATCCGCTGCCCAGAATGCGGTGTCCGGGAATGCCTTGCGGATCTTCGGCTGCACCAGCCGCTCCGGTTTCAATTGCGCCAGGCGCGAAGCGGGGCGCAGTTCTGCCAACCGCATGCGGCGCTTTCCGGCCTCGCCATTGAAGAAATATTCGAGCGAGTTATCGGTCGAAACGCGATTCCATTCGCGATCGAAGAAAAACTTCAGAATATCCGGCGTCGTGTCGGGGCGTACGCCATAGATCGCTTCATCCACCACGCCCAGGCTGAATTCGGCTTTGGGCGCGGGCTGGCCTTTGCTGTCGGTAATTTCGAACGTATAGTCTGCGGTCTGCCCGGGCAGATACTGCGGCTTATCGGTGGATAACTTGACGTTGAGCTGATGCTCTACCGGCGGAACCTTGATGTACTTCTCGCCTGCATAATAGGCGCCATTGCGAATGAAGGAGGCATTGACGGTAAGGCCTGGTTCGTCGCCCCCAGTGATCGGCACATCGTAGGATACGGTGGAGTCTTGCGAGCGAAGGACCTGGTATTGACGAAGGTCGCGACCTTCCACGGTTATATAGACGGGCGTGTTGGGCTTGCCGGCGACTATCATCAGGTGCGCGGTCTCGCCTGCGCGATAAGTCTTCTTATCGGGGACGATTTGCAAGTTACGGTTATCGGCCGGTCCGAAATCGGTAAGTCCTCCGCCGGAGATATAAAAGTAACCGTAATCTTCTACCGTGCGGCCCTCCGGTGTTTGCGCCGTGACGTGCGCCTGGTAGGAGCCGCCGCGCGCGGGAGCGTCGAGAGTCGCAGTAGCCGACCCGTTGGGCCCGGTATCCACTTCGGTGGACCCGCCCACCGGCACGCGCTGCTGGCCGCGATAATCCCAACGCACCAGCGCGACCCGCACGTGCGCATTCACGGGCTTGTTATCGTAATCGCGGGCCTCCACGGTGAAGCTCATCTTACTTCCGGGAGCAAAGAAGTAACGGTCCGGCGTTATATTTAGCGCGAAGCTGCCATAAGTCGCCAGGAGCCACGCTTTACCCGTAACCTCCCGATTACCCTGATCCGTGACTCGCGCTTCTACGCGGTAAATCGAATCGGTATGGTGTTCGGAGACCTCGGACGGGATGTTGATGGTGAACTTACCCTCAGAATCGAGCGATGCAGTCTGTGTGGAGATCTGTTCGCCGGAGTCGCCCTCTTGTTCTCCAGGGGAGGGCGAATCGTCTTCGTCATACCACATGGGCAAGTAGTAACGGTCGCGGTAGACGTCGTACTCCACCTTCGCATTTGCCACAGGTTCGCCGAAAAAGTAGCGCGCATCCACCACGGCCTGCATGGATTCGCCCTGAAGCACGCGCGGTTTGGGACTGGTGACGCGCACTTCATACTCCGGCTTCTTATAATCCTGCACTTCGAAGGAGCCGCTGGTGGTGTCGTCGCCGTATTTG
>DATAUH010000368.1:0-9395 GCA_036268375.1 Bryobacteraceae bacterium
TCAGGAGCACGCCCAACAAGCGATCGCCGCCCTGCGCGGCGGCAAGCACGTCTTTGTCGAAAAGCCGATGGCATTGACCGAAGAGGAATGCCGCGAAATTCATCAGGCGGTCGTCGAGAGTGGCAAGCAACTTACGGTCGGCTTCAATCGCCGCTACGCACCCTATTACAAGGAGCAGAAGCGGCAGTTATCTCGCCGCTCAGGCCCCGCGGTGGTGCAATGCCGCGTGAATTCGCCTGGAATTTCGGGCGCTTACTGGATGGCCGATCCCACGATCGGCGGCGCCATCCTCGGCGAGGCCTGCCACTTCGTTGACTTGATGTATTGGCTGTTGGACTCGGAACCGCTCAGCGTCTCTGCGTACTCGCTGCCAACCGATCGTAAGTCGCCTGTAGGTTCCAATAACATCGCCGCCAGCTTCCGCTTCGCCGATGGTTCCGTGGGTAACTTGACTTACTGCACGATTGGCAGCAAGACGTCTCAAGGCGAGCGCGTTGAAGTATTCGCCGAAGGCATCGGCGCCATGACTTCGGATTTCAAGCAACTCACAATTGCGGGCGCCACTTCAAAATCGTACTCGCGCTGGTTCGCGGAAAAAGGCCTTCTGGCGCACATGCAAGCCTTCATCGACGGTATTCGCAGCGGCAAGCCGATCGATGTGAACGATGTCGATGGCGCGCGGTCCACCATCGGATGTCTGGCCATGCTGGAGTCCGCCCGCGCCATGCAACCCGTAGATATCGATGTAGCTGCCGTTCTCGCCGGCCAATCATGAGAGTGGTGCAACTGGGGGCTTGGCCGCCCCCGCACGGCGGCGTGCAAACTAACATGGTTTCTATCCGCCGCTACCTGCGCGAGCACGGGCATTCGTGCGCCGTTATTAACCTGACTCGGCACCGCCGCGAAGACGCCGACGACGTTTATTATCCAGAGGGCGCATCCGCTGTACTGAAGCTGATGCGAAGACTGCGCGGCGACATTTACCATCTGCACATCGGCGGGCACTTACCCACGCGTCTGCTTGCGCTGTGCGTTGCATGTTCAGTCATGCCCGGCGCCAAATCGGTGATGACGTTTCATTCGGGCGGATATCCCGATTCACCTGA
Organism: Bryobacteraceae bacterium; assembly: GCA_036268375.1. Lineage (GTDB taxonomy): Bacteria > Acidobacteriota > Terriglobia > Bryobacterales > Bryobacteraceae > PALSA-243. Next base: position 1,107 of record DATAUH010000368.1, read on the forward strand.
AGGCCGCTCCGCGCGCCCGTTCTCGCTGCGCGGCATCGTATTTCGCCGGCTGGATGCGATCATCGCTGTCAATGCCGCCATCAAGAAGATGTTTCACGCGTTCGGCGTGCGGCCATCGCGCGTGCATCTGATCTTGCCGTTCGAAACGCCGAAGCGTTCTGAAGCGCCATATCCAGATAAGTTAGGCGAATTCATCGGCGCGCACCGGCCGTTTCTCTTTACAGTCGGCCTACTTGAACCCGAGTATGACTTAGCGCTGCAAATCGCGGCGCTCGGAAGGGTTCGGGAAAAATACGGCGATGCGGGATTGGTAATTGCAGGGGCAGGCTCGCTCGAGGGGCAACTACGCAAAATGATCGACGCTCAATCTTGGGGGCGGCACATCCTCCTCTGGGGCGATATGCCGCACGCGGTAACACTGCGAGCAATCGCCGAGTGCGACATTTTGCTGCGCACCACTCATTACGACGGCGATTCGATCGCGGTACGGGAAGCGCTCGGCCTGGGGACGCCCGTTATTGCGAGTGACAACGGAATGCGTCCGCCCGGCATTCGCCTCATCCCCGCACGCGACGAGCAGGCTCTCATCGATATGATCGAAGTCACTCTCGAATCCGCTGAATCGCGGGGCCAATCCGCGGCGGGCGACGATTCGAACACGGCTCAAGTTGTGCGGGTGTATGAGGACTTGTTAGGGACGCGGGCCGGGCATTAGACGAAGCGCCTCCCGCAAACTTATATTCTGCCCATCAACAGCATGATCACCAGGATCAAAACGATCAGTCCCAGACCACCGCTAGGATAGTAACCCCAGCCACGGCTATATGGCCAAGCCGGCACAGTTCCGAACAGCAGCACGATTAAGATGATCAGTAGCAGTAACATATAGCCTCCGGCGAATAATTTGCAAACGCGCCTCCGTTGTAAGAAGGCGCACTTTGGCACTTATTCAGGGAGCTTCTCTTGTAACTGCTGCGCCAGCGCTTCTACCGACGTCTCCGCCGCTAAGTCCTCGATCTCCTGGTCCTGCATGCGCACTCCCAGGCGCGTACAGATACGCTGAAGCATCTGCAGCATCAGCGTCATTTCGCGCTCGGCGAGTAAGTTGATCTGTAAGTCGAGGTGGGCGCGCTGATCCGCCCGCTTACTCATGCGGTTCTGCTTGATCAGCACGAAAGTCGCCAAAAAGATAGCCTCGAGCGACACCAGGACATTCAGCAGCATGAATGGGAATGGGTCGAAGCGGGCAAGCGGCGGGATAAGGCCTAAGTTGATCAGGATCCACACGCCATAAAACACGACGTGCAGTACGACAAATATGAAGCTGCCTGCAAAATTCCCGATGAGATCCGCAATCCGCTCCGGCAGGCGGCGCCTCTGAACGAATGACTCCTCCAACCGAACTATCGCGTCAATATTCTCTTTAATTGCGTTACAGGCCGGGTCAAGTGAAGATGATTTTTTGGAAGGTTGCGCTAGATCGCTCATTCAATAAAGTTGGACGGTCTCATTGCGTGAGGCCGTCCAACTACCAGACACTGGATTCTATTCGGAAGGATTCTGGCCTCCAGCGCTCTTTGTCATTGGGCGTCCGGAACTGGCCTGATTCCCCTTACCGGCGCAATTCTGCTGATGTTTTTGCAACTCTTGCCGGTTGTCAAAACGCTGTCCGCACTTATCACACATGAGATTTTCGGACATTGTCGTTTGCTCCTTTCAACATTGGAGCGGCGCGTACGCTCACAAGAGTTGCAATCGCTTCGCCTTTGCGCGAAAACGTCCAGTGAACGCCTCTCAACGCGCGCCTGCCGGAAGATACTCTTCGAAGAAGCTGTAGCGCAATGTGTCCAGGTGCACCGGGTCCGAGCCCTGCACGCCGTGGCGGCGGTTTGGGTACTCCATAAAGTGAAACTGCTTGTTGAGCGAGATTAACTTATTGATCAGACGCTGCGAGCCTTGAAAATGCACGTTGTCATCGCCGGTGCCGTGTATGAGCAGCAGCTTGCCTTTCAGTCCTTCGGCGTAACTGATCGGCGAGCCGTCGTGATATCCCTTGGCGTTATCTTGCGGCAGGCCCATGTAACGCTCCTGATAAATCGAATCGTACAGAGTCTGATCCTCGACCGGCGCGCCCGCCACGCCGACGCTGTAAAGCTCCGGATGCCGGAACATCAGATTCAGCGTCATGGAGCCGCCGCCGCTCCAGCCGAACACGCCCACGCGCGTCAGATCGACGTAGGGATGCGCTTGAGCCAATCCGCGCAACGCGGCGGCCTGCTCTTCCGACGCCAGCACGCCCACCGCGCCATAGATCACCTTACGCCAGTGCGTCCCTTTGGGAGCGGGAGTGCCGCTGTTGTCAAAACTTGCGACCAAATACCCGTCGTCCGCCAGCGCCGCCATCAGCATCCGGTTATTACCGCCCCAGCTATCATTCACCGTTGCTGCGGCAGGCTCGCCGTATACGCTGATGATAATCGGGTACTTCTTTGAAGAGTCAAACTTAGTCGGCCGGATCACCCAACCGTCTATGGTCGTGTTGTGGCCCACCGGAATGTGCACTAACTCCGTGCGGCCCTTCAAAATCGGTTCGATCTTCGCCTTCAAGGCCGCGTTGTCATTCATCACGCGCACCACTTTGTGGTCCGGCAGGCTGACTAAGTCGGATTCCCCGGGTGAATCGAACGTCGAAACACTGTGAAACGCCCAGTGACAATCGGGAGAGATGTTGTAAGTGTGCGTGCCGGGTTGATTGGCAGGCGTCAACCGTTCGGTCTTCGAGCCGTCCAGGCGCGCGCGGTACAAATAACGCTGCGTCGCCACTTCCGGCGATGCGATGAAATAAACCCAGCCGCCCGGCTCATCTACCGCCGAGAGCGAAACCATGTCAAAGGGCGCCTTAGTAATCAACCGCGCGTCGCCATCGCGCGAAACGGCGTATAAGTGCCGCCAACCATCGCGCTCGCTGGTAAAGAGCAGGCGCTTGTTATTCTCAATCCAGCGGAAGTTACGATTTACTTCCACCCAAGTGTCGTTTTTATCCTGAAACATCTGCCGCAGGGCGCCAGTCTCCGCATTCGCCAAAAACACGGTGTTCGTGTTCTGCAGCCGGTTCATGTGCTCCAGAATTACTTCGCCATCTGGCGTCCACTCCATGTACGGGATGTAAGTATTGCGCGGATCCCCAGGCGTTTTCAGCCAGGTTGTCGCGCCGCCTGAGGCGCTCACCAGGCCTACTCGAACCGCCGCGTTCTTCTGGCCGGCTTTCGGATATTTATACTTCGTGATAACCGGATACAAGGTATCGGTGTAATTGATCAACGCGAAATCCGGCACTCCGCTCTGGTCGAACTGGTAATACGCGATCCTCTTGCCGTCGGGACTCCAATGGAAGCAATCCAGCAGACTGAACTCCTCGTTGTTATCCCAATCCGAAGTCCCATTGATAATATCGTCGCTGGCATCATTCGTAAGCTGCTTCGTCGCGCCGGTTTTCAGATCCTCGACATACAAATTCCACTTCGGCTCCGCGCCCTTTACGGGATTCAGGTCGCCCAAATACGCCACGCGCGTCGCATCCGGTGAAAACTTAGCGAACATCAGCCCGCCCGTCGACTTCGCGCCGACCCTGTGCCACGAGTTATCCGACTTATCCAGCACCCAGTAATCGCTCGCCGTTTTCCGGATCATCACCGTGTGCGAATTAGTTGCGAAGAGTAACTTCTTGCCGTCTGTGGACGGCGTACCCCCGGTCAATGCCCTATTCAATTGCGGCGGTTTGTAGGACGGCTCGGGGAGTAACGGCGTGGCGGCTCCGGTCGCGGTGTCGATCCGGACAGGCTGAACTCCGCCAGTCTCACCAGGTTCGGTCGCTCGATACGCCTTGCCGCCTTCCAGCCACTGCCCCGCCCCGCCTCCGCCACGCCCGGCTCGTCCGCCCCCACGCGCTCCACGTCCGCCGCCCGTGCCAGCAAATTCACCGGAATCGATGCGCTTCATCCAATCCTGCATGTTCTGCGAAAGCTGGGCATGCGCGGGACGCAAGCCGAAACCCGAAATTACAATGGCGGCGATAGCCGCCAACCGAATGCGCAACATAGCTTTGAAGTTTAATCGATTAACCTGTCTCGCGCAAGGAGCTCCAGGCGTCGGTAAGTGGATGCAAAACGAGCTAAGTAGGAGAATTGACAGCTCGCACGCCAAGGTCTATACTTCAGCGTGTTTAACAGAACTCATCACATGCTACGAACACGCATTTCTTCGCGCCACGCCGTCCCTCAGAAATCCCCTCGCCTTTCGAAAGCCGCAGTTCGTTTTTTCGCCTTCACGTTGGCCGCCGGCACTCTTCCAGCCTTCCAGGCCGCAAAAGTCGCTCCCGTCGATCCGCAAAAGGTCCAAGACCAGCAGGACATGACGTGGGCCGACTACCATGCTATTCCCGGCGTGAAGTGGGCCGACCCATCGCTGACGCCCAGCAAAAAGCAGTTCCGCGTCGCGCTCATCGCCGTCGATTTCGACGACCAGCCCTTCGTCATCACTCTGCCCAAGCACTCCGATCTCTTCGGCAACCCGCAGATCGATCCCATTCCGCGCGACCAAGTCGCCCAGTTCTACGCCGATTTCTACAACAAGCCGTCCGCCATCAACCACGGCCAGACCATCAACGGTTACTGGATGGAACAATCGCGCGGCCAGATCGGCATCGGCAAAATCGACTCGTTCGGCCCATACCGCATGCCGAAAAAGCTCTTTCAGTATGGACTCAACGAGTGGGGCCAGAAAGACGCAGTGCCAACCGGCTATGAGGCAAACGGCCGCCTGGAGCAGGACGCCGATGCGCTCTGGCGCCAGGCCGCCGGCGACGTGAAATCGAAGTACGACATCGTGATTCGCATCTACGCCGGCTATGACGAAACCAGCGTCTGGCAGGAGTTCGGCGAGATGAAGTTCCAGACCAAAGAAGATATTCCCGCTGAATGGGGCAACCCCGACACCAACAAACCACGCTGGGCGCCCACGCGCTACGAGCCCTGGACCAGTTGGAAAGCGGCCCAGATGCAGTGGGGTCTTTCATCCGTGCGCCAGGGTGAAAGCTCCGGCACGATCACGCATGAAATCGTCCACTTCGCCTTCCGCGTCGGCGACAACAACAATAATCCGTATGAGCCGCCATTTCCGCGCGCCGGCTCTGGCCCGTGGGACATCATGGACCGCGGATCCTTCAACGGTCCCGGCGGCCCTCACAAGCGCTGGGTTGTGCCCGCAACCGACGGCGCCGCCATGCCCGCCGGCCTGATGCTGCGCAGCAAGCTTCGCTTCAACTTCCTGCGCGATGGCACGGTTCTTGCTCTCACGCGCAGCGGCCTGTCGAAAAGCGGCCTCGCTGTCGGTGATGTAGTCGCGCGCGCCGTAGATCCCGGCCCGGGTCAACTTGCCGGCATGACCGTCAAACTCGATGGCGATGCGCCCGTCGACAAAGCGCCCAGCGGCGATACCGAGTACAACTTCTTCTCTATCGAAGTAGTGCAGCGCATCGGCTACGACTCCTTCACGCCGGACAACGGCGTGCTCATCTCGAAGAACCTGGATCAGGAGATGCGCGGCCGCGGCTTCCACCCCTTCACCTGGGTGATTGACGCGCACCCCGAAGACATCAAGATGGTCGACTTCAAGCGGCCGAATGGCGAGCCTGTCATGCGCACCGTCGCCGACTATCGCCAGTTGAACGACGCCTTATTTCACGCCGGCACAAACTCCGGCAGCCAGTTTGAATGGGAAGACACGCCCAATCGCCTGCATTTCTATATCGTCGATGTCCATCACGACAGCAAAGGCATCCTCTCCTACGCCATGGGCGTTCGTTCGCTCGATGGCGCAGGCGCGCAGCAGCGGGGCGTGTCGCTGGCGTCTGCAAACGGCGCGCGCGGAGCTTGTTCCTTCACATTGAAGAATACCGGCGCCGCAGTAGCGGGCGAAGATGCCGCCAGCGGCTACGACATCTACCGGCTCTCCGCCACCGGCGGCGATTTGACCAACGCTCTCGCGGCCGTGAAATTCGGCGCCTCGCAAACCGTTTCGGTACCAGTGCGCGCACGAGGCGCCGTCACGCTTAAGGCAACCTCCGAAAGCGATAGCACTAAGACCGCTTCGGCCACCTGTTCTGCAAGGTAAGGAACAGTCCCAAGCATCGCCCGCGTGTAGTACCGCTTCTCCGCCAACCCGGTTCCCTTCGAGGCTGCGCATGTTAGTCTGACCGCAGAATACAGAACGGGAGCAGATTATGGCGCTCGCAACATCGCAAAGTAAAGCGCATTTCGTCACCGTACCCGCGGGCGGCGCATTGGGCAATCAATCGTTAAACGTACAAACTGGCGCGACCATTGAGATCGGCCTCAGCGCTGCGCAATCCGCCATTCCTGGCGTGCCGTCCGGGATCATCGTAACCACAGACGGCGGAGCAGGCTTCACCGGCCGTGTGAACATCGCTCCTACGTGGCGTGCTGGCGCGACCATTTATCGCGTCACCGGTTTCCGCGGCGGTCCCGTGCGCCTCCTCGCGTGCCTCGGCGCCACCGTCCTCGACTCGGTCAAGCTTCAAGTGACCGGTCAGGAGCTCGCGTCTATGACCGTCCTGGACGCGCTCGATTCCAAATTCCTGAACGTCTCGCCCGATCAAGCGAAGGTGCTGCGCGATTCGATTGCGGGCAGTAAGACGGTGATAGTAGACGACGACATCATCGAACTGTTGGCCGCGCTACTGCGGCAAGGCAGCGTGGATGTTCTAAGTCTTCTGCGGCGCGGCGAATCCCAGCACGGCGTAGTCGAAGGCGGCAAGGTCACCTGCAAGGCTGTCGACGTCATGGGTTTCGCCGGCACGCCTGTCATCTCGAACGACCCGGCCGCGCGTCTCATCGATGTCGTCTGCCGCGTCCTCGCCGCCCTTCCCGACATCGATCTGGACATTGGCTTTCCGCGCCCCGTCGGCGGCCCAACCGGATTCGACCCCACGCACGACGTCTTCTTCGACGTACCCGACGAGGCCACCGCGAAACAGTGTTTCGACGGCACGATCTCCCGCACGCTCAGCCAAATGCGGCAGCCCGCCCAGGACCGTGTGGCGGACGCTATGAAGCGCAGCCGCGCGCGCTTTCACGTTCTATTTCCCGATGGACTCAACCACCTGCACCTGAACCTGACGAAGTTCCCTGGCACGCTAGTTAGCCTGCCGTAAGAGCTAAGTGGCTGTTTGAGAACCAAGGTTAGCGAATCGGGATAGGGGGAAGCCTCACAGCTTCGCCCCTACCACACCACCGGACATGCGGGTCCGCATCCGGCGGTTCGGCGGGTTGAGCTATCGGAGAACGGTCAACCTCGGAATCCCAAGCGAGTCGAAGTAAGCATTGGGCAGCGCAATATGGAGTCCCGGCGAATCCGCTATCCGCCACGGTCCACGTCCGCTGCCCGCCGTTTTCGCGGCCAGATCGCAACTCACACCGCGTTTGCGCAACTCGGCGAATTTCGTCGAACCCAGTTTCCACTGTTTCCAGATCGCAGACCGCAGTCTGCGCCGAAACCACTGTTCAAGTCCTGCCAGCACCGATGGGTTTCGCATTTCCCCAAATAGCCGAGCCACCCGCACAGATATCGCGCGTGTTCTTCCGCCGTCTGTTCGATACTCACACCCCCGGTCCGGTTCGTTAGTTCCCGAACCCGCCCCTTGAACCGGTCTACCGCTTTCGGCGCTATCCGCCGTTTTGGTATGCCTGCGTTCGTGAAGCTAAAGCCCAGAAACTTCCGCTGCCCATGGCCGCGTCAGCGCGCTGTTTCTGTTCGTTCACCTTAGCTTCGTCGTGATGAATCGTGTGATGCTCTCCATCACCCGTTCCCCGGCCCGCTTGCTGCGAACGTAAGTGTTGCTCTCATCCGCATACCTCGCAAACCGGAGCCCGCGTCGCTCCAACTCCCGGTCGAACTCGTCGAGCACAATGTTACTGAGCAATGGCGGCAAAGGACCGCCTTGCGGCGTCCCTTCATCCACCGTCACCAGCCCGCTTTCCATCACTCCAGTCGTGAGAAACGCCCGAATAAGCTTCAGCATTCGCTTGTCGCCGATCCTTTCAACCTTTACCGATCGCGCCGGCAAGCCCCCCATCATCAATGATGACAACGGCACTCCCGTTATCGGAAGCGTCCGCCACTCGGTTGTCTATATCAATCGCAGTTGCGCCAGCAACGGCACCCTCGTCCACGAACTTCTCCATGCGATCAGCAATTCAACCTGGTATCTCT
>DATAUH010000369.1:0-2235 GCA_036268375.1 Bryobacteraceae bacterium
CCGATCTTGAGCGCGGCGAAGTTGGTCTTGCCTTCGATTTTGATTACGGCCAGATCGGTCGCGGCGTCGACGCCCACAACCTTCGCGGGGTATTGGGTCGGATCGTTCATGAACTTCACGCGAATATTGGAAGCCTTATCCACCACGTGATTGTTAGTCAGAACGTATCCGGCGTGGTCCACTACTACGCCGGAACCCGTCGCTTCGGTGGGTTGCGCGTCCATGGGACCCATGCCGCCGAAGGGACTGCCGCCAAAGAAGCGATACAGAAAGTCTTCGGAACCGCCGCCCTGATCGTCATCCGGCGGTTGCGCCTGACCGCGGCGACGCGGCTGGCCCTGCTGGCCTTGCGAGCGTACGGGCTTCGGCGTGTATTCGGTCGAAATGTTGACTACCGACGGCCCAGCCATTTTGGCGATCTGGCTGAACGTGTTCGAGAGCTGAACCGGGCTGGGAATAGCAAGCGGAGTCGCATCCGGAGCCGCGGCATTTTCACCATGCGCCGCTGTTACGCCTGAACTCACCAGCGTACCCAGTACTATGCCAACCGACAGCGTGAACAGAACCATCGTGAGCGATAGCAGTTTCTGGGTCTTAATTTTATCTAAGATGCTCATGTAACTTCTCTTCTCCTATGCGAGCCGCTGGCACTTCGATATGCCAACCGGTTTCGCTCCATACCTATTTTGGATGTTGCCGCGAATTTGCCGGTTTCAACTCCACCAACATAACTCCGCCAAGGATGAGCGCCGCCCCCGCCGTTCCGAGCGGTGTAAGCCCCTCACCCGCCAATAAATACGATGTCATCCATGCCACTACGGGCTCCAGCATGTAGATCAGCGCTGTCCGGGTTGAAGTGGTAAACTTTTGCGCCCAGGCTTGCACTGTGAACGCCATAGCGGTGGCGAGCAGTCCTGTAACCAGTATGGCCCACAATACGCTTGGCTGCCAGTGTACGCGGGGTGTTTCCGCCCACGGAAACAGTGCCAGCGCCAACACTGCAGCCGTGCCCACCTGCGCAACTGATATGGCTTCGAACTGCAATTCCTTGGAGTAATGTCCCAAACTCACGATGTGGGCGGCAAAAGCTGCGGCGCAGACCAGCGTAAGAAGGTCACCGCGATTGATTGAACCTAATGCCCCTGACCCCGACGCGCCCGGAAGCGTCATCAATCCCAATCCCACCACCGCCGCCAGAAGGCCGAAAAGCTCCAAAATGCGCGGCTTAATCCCATAGACGGTCGAAGCGAACAAAGGCGCCAACACCGACGCCATCCCTGTCAGAAATGCAGACTTCGCCGCGGAGGTAAAACGCAGGCCCTGAGTCTGAAAAAAATAGCCTAAAAAGAGAAAAACGCCGACGAGCACGCCCGGAGCGGCGCCCTTCCACGCGCCGCGGACGGTCAGCGGTTTGCGAAAAAGGATGGCCAGCGCCACGGTCGCGAGCGAAAACCGCAGGGCAAGAAAAAGGATGGCGGAAATCTCCCCCAACACATTCTTGACGACGACGAAGGTGGAGCCCCACACGACCGTGTTCGCCACCAGCGAGAGTTCAGCCCAGCGGCGCATCGGCGGAGCTGCGGCCCCGCCATCGGCGTTCACTCCGCGTCACCTCGCAGCAGAAGCAGCAGCGTGAGCAGGATGCGCTTCAACCCTAAATCGCGACCCTCGGGGCGGTACCACTCCTGGGTTGTGTGCGCGCCCCCGCCCGTGCCGCCGCCACCAATCGCCACTGCGGGGATGCCTAAGGACAGCGGAATGTTCGCGTCGGTTGACGAGGTGTCGAGGTGCGATCGAATGCCGAGGTGTCCATCGACCACGCGCACGTAGCGCAAAATTGCCGCTGAGTCGGGAAGCGCGGCCGCCGGGCGCGATCCGATCTCGCGCAGCTTTGCGGTCACTTTGCCACTGGCCGCACGTTGATTTTCGACCTCCCGCGCGCGGTCTACCGCTGCCTCCAACGTTTCCACCAGTTCATCCAGCTTCAGGTTGTCTTCCGAACGGATATCGACCTTTGCCCTGGCGGATTGCGCAATCGCGTTTACGCTTGATCCGCCGTCGATCACGCCCACGTTGATGGCCGATTTCCCTACGGCGCCCCCGCGCGTGTCTGTCCTGGCATCCGCGAACAGTGCGACCGCCCGAGCCAATGCGTGCACCGGATTGCCGACGCCGAAATCGCTCCAGCTATGGCCTCCGGGTCCGGTAAATAGCACTTCAAAGCGCCGGCTGCCC
>DATAUH010000370.1:0-3722 GCA_036268375.1 Bryobacteraceae bacterium
GCTGGCGTCCCTATATGGTTCGAATCTGGCGGTTGCGACCGCGCTGGCGGGACAACAGCCGCTGCCCACGACGCTGGGCGGCGCCACTGTCACAGTGACCGATTCGAAGGGCGTGGCGCGAGCCGCGGCGTTGACGTTCGCGTCCGCCGCACAGGTGAATTTTCAGGTTCCGAGCGGGACCACCGCGGGCCTCGCAAAACTTGTGATTTCGAACGGCAATACGACGCAGACGTTTCAGGCAGCTATTCAGAACGTCGCCCCCTCTCTCTACAGCATGAGCGGCGCCGGCAGTGGCGTGGCGGCCGCAACCGCAATTCGCGTGGGCAATTCCAATCAGCAGACGCCAGTTTCGGTTTTTCAATGCGCATCGAGCGGGTGCGCGGGCATCCCGATTGCGGTGTCAGGCACGCCCGTCTATCTGACGCTCTATGGCACGGGCGTTCGCAATCGCAGCGGACTTGGCAACGTGTCCGCCACGGTTAATGGCGTGTCGCTGCCGGTTACCTATGCCGGGCCAACGCCGAACTTTGCGGGGCTGGATCAAGTGAACGTCGCGTTGCCGGCGAGTCTGGCGGGCAGCGGCAGCGTGAACGTTACGCTTACGGTAGATGGTCAAACCTCGAACGTGGTGACCATCGCGATTCAGTAACCGGCCGCTGCGCCAGTTGCTATGCTGAAAATTTCCAGCCGGAATGCCCACGCAGAAATCGAAAAAAGCCGCTCCGGCTGCGATCGTTACGCCGCCCGCGCCGCAGGCCGCTCGAGCAACGCCGCGGTGGCTTATCCCGCTGCTAGTGGCGCTTGCAGTCGTATTTCTGATCGGCTTATTTTCCACGGAATTGGCTGACACGGACTCCTGGTGGCACCTCAAAACCGGCGAATACATCGTTCATCAACATCGCCTGCCCTATCCGGACCCATTTGCATACAGCACTGCGATCGCCAAGCCGGCGTATGCGGGTGAACCGGAAACGCAGCGCTTTAATCTGACGCACGAGTGGCTGGCCGAGATTGTGATGTACCTGTTCGAGGCCATTGGCGGCATGCCGGCCGTGATCTTGTGGAAAGGGCTACTGCTTGCGATCGCATGCGCGCTTGCGGGGCTGGTCACGCAGATGCGAACCGGTTCGTGGTGGTGGGCGCTCGCCGCGTCGCTGGCGTCCGCGCCGGTGCTGGTGATCTTCGCGCATGACCGGCCCAGTATCCTCAGCTACGTTTTCTCCATTGCGTTCATTGTGCTGCTCGAACAACGCCGTTACTGGTTGCTGCCGGTGCTGTCGCTGGTATGGGCCAACTGTCACGGCGGATTCTTTCTGGCTTGGGTGATTTGCGGATGTTACTGCGCGGATGCGCTGCTGCGGCGCGCGAGCGACTTGAAGCCGCTGCTCGGTTTCAGCATCGCAAGCGTGCTGATCTCCGGCCTGAACCCCAACGGCTTCCGCGTGGTGACCACGCTCGCGAGTTACCGGAAGAGCCCGATGACGGCGAGCCTGATGGAGTGGTCGCGTCCAGGGCTGTGGGGCGAGCCTTACACGTTCTTCCTGCTGTTGTATGCCGCCGCGGCGATCTTGTTAATCTCCTGGCGGCGAGTGCGCGTCGTCGATTGGCTGCTGTTTCTGGCCTTCGCGGGGGCGGCATTGACGGCGTTTCGAAACTTACCGCTGCTGGCCCTGTTCGCGCCGGTCTTGATCGCTACCTATTTTCCTTGGAAGCGGGCGCTGCCGTTGATGGCGCAGTATGCTGCCGCGCCGGCGGTGGCGGCGGCGCTGATATGGGGGATCGTTTCGGGTAGCTTTTTTCAGTTACGCGCGGCCGAGTGGCGATTTCCGGACGGCGCCGCGACCTTCCTGCGCGACCGCGCGCCCAACGCGCGCATTTTTAACACCTATGAAGACGGCGGATACCTGATCTGGCGCGGTCTGCGCGTGTTCATCGACGGACGTTCGCTGAGCGAGAACGTATTTCAGGACTACCGCCTGATTTTGGGTACCTCGCCGGGCGATCCGCAGCGCGATTTCACGCTTCAGCGCTATGGAATCGATGCGATCGTCATGAACTCGTTCGAATACAACTCGGGCATCGTGTATCCGTTGGTGTTCGCCCTGGCGCAACCTGCGGAATCCGCATGGAAACTGGTCTACGAAGATGCTGCCGCAATGGTTTTCCTGCACAACTCGCCGCCGGGTACGCCGGTTCTGGAGAAGGCCAGAATTCTGGACCACCTGGAGGCCGAATGCACGCTGCACGTAACCCGCGATCCGGAGTTTTCCCTGTGCGCGCGCACGCTGGGCGACTTTTTCATCCAATTGGGCGACCGCACGCGCGCCGAGAGAAATCTTGCGCTCTATCTGGCGCATCCTTACGACAACGATCCGCGCCCGCGTCAGAAATATCTGCAGTTACTGCAATCAAAGTGATCCTGATCGCATTGGCCCGGCGACTGCCCTACTATTGGCATGAAACTTTACACTTTGGGACTCCTGATCAGCACCGCGCTCGCTACCTCAGGTTTTGCGCAGACCGCTAAACAAGATATGAAGGACGCGGGCAGCGACACGAAGGCTGCCGCGAAAGATACCGGCCGCGCGACGAAACACACCGCCGCCACTGTCAAACACAAGACGAAGAAAACCGTGCACAAAGCGTCTCAGAAAGTCGCCAATAAGACTGACGGAAAGTAACAGTTTGGCGCCCGGCCGCTAGGCGTCAGGTAATGTCCAGAAGTGGCGGTACGTACACTCTTCATGCGATATTGGTGAGGAAGGCCGTAGGTCGCGAGAGGTTATTTGAAGAAGCTTTTACTTGTGGGCGCCCTAGTTGCGTTCGTATACCAGGCCCAAACTTCCCCTCTGGATTTTGTCGCTTTGAATCGAGCGAGCTTATACTCTGGCCGGACGCCTCCGCCGGGTTGGCAGATTAAGGTGAATCACGGCCGTCCGGACATTTCGGTATGTTCCGATGTCGACGGCCCTTGCCTCCAACTGAAAAGCATAAAGGCATCCTTCGGGCTGGAGCGCGACGTAGATGTCGATCCGGCGACGATGCCGATTTTAAGTTGGACTTGGAAGGTTTCTCAACTGCCGGCAGGCGGGGATTTCCGTCACTCCGCGACGGATGACCAGGCCGCCCAGATCTTAGTTGCCTTTGCGGATCACAAAGTAGTCAGTTACATCTGGGATTCGAACGCGCCAAAGGGCAGCGCGGAACACGCGAGTTCTGTACCCCTGGTGCATGTTTTCGACTACGTTTGCGAATCCGGATCCACAGACTTAAACCGTTGGATTTCAGAAAGCCGGAACCTGGCGCAAGACTATCAACACGCCTACGGTAAGCCCGCGCCGCGTGTGAAGGGTTTGCGCATTCAGATCAATTCACAGCACACCGGAACCGTTGCTCAAAGTTACTTCGGCGACGTCGCCTTTCACGCAGCCCCCTAAATGATTCTCGTTACAGGGGGAAGCGGCTTCATCGGACGCCACGTGATGGAGCGATTGGCGGCCGCAGGGGAGCCGGTGCGCGCGCTGGTTCGGCGCAAGGGCGATTTTCCCTCGGGCGTGGAAACCGTATTGGGAGACTTGGCGACCAATTCCGGCGTCTCCGATGCGGCGCGCGGCGTTTCCACCGTTATTCACATCGCGGGCGCCACCCGCGCACTACGCCCCGATGACTATTACGCGGGAAACGTAAGAGCAGCGGAAAACATCGCGCGCGCGGTGGCGGGA
>DATAUH010000371.1:0-20928 GCA_036268375.1 Bryobacteraceae bacterium
AACACGCGCACGTCCACGCGGCGCGTCTTCGACGAGCCGACGCGTTCGAACTCGCCGGTTTCGAGCGTACGCAGCAGCTTCGCTTGCAGCCCCAGCGAAACGTTGGCGATTTCGTCTAGAAACAGCGTGCCGCCGTCGGCCATCTCGAAGCGGCCCACGCGGTCTGTTTTCGCGTCAGTGAATGCGCCCTTCACGTGCCCTAAGAGTTCGCTTTCGAAAACGCCCTCCACGAGTCCGCCCGTGTTCACCGTGACCAGCGGCCGCGTCGAGCGCAGTGAAACCGAGTGCAGCGTTTGCGCCACCAGGCCTTTGCCGGTTCCGTTTTCGCCTGTGATGAGCACGTTGGCGTCGGAGGGTCCGACGCGCGAGATCACATCCAGCACCGGCCGCATCGCCGCCGACTGCGCGATTAATTGCGGGAAGCGTTCCGCCCGGAGAGCCCGGTTTTCCGCTTCCAACCGCTGGCCTTTGCGCAGCGCGCGCCCTAGTTCGATCTGCGTCTTCAAGATCGCCGAAAGCCGCGCGTTGTCCCAGGGCTTCTGTATAAAGTCGCGCGCCCCTCGCCGCATCGCTTCCACGGCAAGCTCTACAGAGCCCCACGCCGTCATCACGATTACGGGCAGGGTTCCGTCCAAAAGCTGGATGCGGTTCAGCAGTTCCAGTCCTTCCTGGCCGCTTGTGGTATCGCGGGTATAGTTCAGGTCCATCAGCACTGCGTCGAAATCGCGCGATTCCACAGCATCAATTGCGGCGGGCGGAGAATTTACGGTTTCGGACTGATAACCCTCTCCCTTGACCAGAAAACGGAGTGCTTCAAGCACGTCCGGCTGGTCGTCGGCGATGAGGATTTTCGGGGTATCGTTGGCTTTCATTTGGTGGTCGCGGCGGGATCAAGGGGCATTTGCGGGGCCAATGGCGAACTTGCTGAGGCCTAAGTAGTTAGAATAGCGGATGGCGCGCCGTAAGTGTCCGCTATTGGGACGGAGCGGGCATGCGGGCGCGCTCCGTCGCGGGTTTACGCAGTTCGTTTTTTCGGATTACTGCTTCTTGGCGATCCAACTCGCCCAGTAGTCCTTCCACTCCACCTTTTCGCCATCGGGCAGCACGTGGATCGGATTTAAACCGTCGAGCATCACTGCGTACTCATCGGTGTGCGTCTTCTTCGACTGATTCGCCAGCGCCTTCGGATGCGGCCCGTGGTGTATGCCGCGCGGATGCAGCGTCGCGTAGCCGGGCTTGATGTTGTCCTTACTGAAGAAGTCGCCATCGTGATAGAAAATGAACTCGTCGTAGTCGGTGTTGCGGTGGAAGAAGGGTACGCGCAGCGCTTGCGGATCCTGTTCGAGCGGGCGTGGGAGGAAACTGCAAACCACGGCGCCTTCGGTGAGGAACGTGGTGTGCGCGCTTGGAGGAAGGTGCGCTCGATGGCTCATGATCGGCCGGATGTCGCGCATGTTGAGCTTCCATACGGTCAAATCGCCTTTCCAGCCGACGACGTCAAGGGGATTGAACGGATAGAACACCTTCGATATTTCGTCCTCTACTTTGATGCGAACTTCCCACTCCCGGGTGTCGTCCAGAATGGGCTCCGGATCTGGCGTGGTGATCACGCCCGCATCGTATAGCGCGTGATGACCAATCAGGCCTTTGTCCGGCTGTTCGAATTCGGTGCGTGACTGCACGATCAGGAAGAAGTTGTCTTCCGTTTCCGGAATAATTCGATAAGTGACGGCGCGTGGCAGCACGATGTAATCGCCGGGTTCGAAATCGAGCGGTCCGAAATCCGTCTCCACCTTGCCGCGGCCGCGGTGTACGAAGTAAAGCTCGTCGCCATCGGCATTGCGGAAATAAAACGGCATCGGTTTGGAGCGCCGCGATACGGAAACCCGCACATCGTTATTGCCAAGGAACGCCACTGGGGCGCCATCGGGATCTTGCGCATCGGTGGGAGCGAGCTGGTTCAAGTCGAAGAGATGCGGGTGCAGTTTGCCCTCAAAACGGATCCAGCCGGTAGGCGGATGGGCATGATAGAGGTGCGCGCTTTTGCCGTAAAAGCCTTTGCGGCCGTGCTCCTCTTCGTAAGTGCCTTCAGGAATGCCAACGTGGGCTTGCGGAGCGAACTTACCCTTCTTGATGGGGTACATGAAGCCTCCAATTCCAGGATAGGCCATCGGCCTCGCGGCAGGTGTTGCGAAGGGTGTTCGCGTTGCTATCGCGCGCACATGCCGCCGGCGCTCTGTTAAGTAAAGTTAAGCTGCAACGCTACGAGCACACGTTACGGCTGCTTGAGGCGTCATCCAGTTGTAAGTAGTTTGATTAATTAGCGCAGTAACAAACTAAAGGAGACCGACTTCATGCAAATCATACAACCTATTCGATTGGACGACGCCGTAGGCAGCACGCGCAGGTTACTCGAAACCATCAACCTGGAAAGTGGCGGCTTAAACAATATGCTCGCAACCATGGCACAATCGCCGGTAGTTCTGGAGAGCTATCTGCGCTTCCAGCGTATGCTGGCGGCCGGCTCGCTTTCGGCGGAGTTGCGGCAGCGCATTGCGCTTACGGTCGCGCAAGCCAATCTCTGCGAGTATTCCCTGGCGCATCACACCGCACTGGCGGGACGTCTCGGTTTGAGCAGCGAAGAAATTCACGCGGCGCGCGGCCGCCGCTCAGGCGATCGCAAAATGGGCGCTGCGTCGCAATTCGCGCGTGAACTGATCGATCGCGCCGGGGGCGCTTCAGTCGTTGCTGTGCGCGAAGCAGGCGCAACCGATGCCGAAATTGTGGAGATCATCGCGCAAGTGGCGCTGAATGTCTTTGAGAACTACTTCAACATCGTTGCGCAGACAGATCCCGAATCTTCGGCGACTCCGGCCAGCGTAGCGGCCTGATAACTGCCTGGCCGCTTAGGTAGGTGATACGGCGGCGTCGCTGCGCGGAGGCGGTTCACCGCCGTTGCCGGTGATGGCCACCGGAAAGTACACGCGAAAAGTCGCGCCTTTCCCCGGTTCCGATTCCACTTGAATTGCGCCGCCGTGCCCTTTCACGATACCGAGCGTCGCCGCTAAACCTAGTCCACGTCCCGTGAACTTAGTAGTGAAAAAGGGATCGAAGATGCGGGCTCGCGTTGCCTCATCCATTCCCTGACCGTTATCCGATACCTTCAGCACTACGTACCGGCCCGCGGGCAGCGGCCTGCCCAGCACATCATGCACGCTGTTCGCGGCGATTCGGCGCAGTGCGGTCGACACCTCCACATAGCCGCTCTTTTGACCCAACGCCTCGGCCCCGTTGATGACCAGGTTCATGATGAGCTGCTGTAGCTGAGTGACGTCGACCTCGACCGGGGGCAGCCCTCGATCGGTCGAGAGCCGCAGTTCCGCGTGCTTCGGAATGGAAGCGCCAACCAACGCTGAAATCTCCCGTACTTCATGCGAGAGGTCCACCGGCTGCACGACGAACCTGCCTCGCCCGGAATAGGCCAACATCTGCTGCGTCAATCGGGCTGCGCGTTCGCCGGCGGACTGCAGCACGGAAACCAGATCGCGACCCGCCGACCCAGGCTGGAAATATTCTTCGAGCAGGCTGGCATTGCCGACAATGCCGACTAACAGATTGTTGAAGTCGTGCGCGATTCCACCCGCCAGCACGCCCAGGCTTTCCAGTTTCGCGGTCTGCCGCAGTTGCTCTTCTACGTGCACGCGTTCGGTTACATCGCGAAACACCAGCGCCACGCCGCGCAGTTCGTCGGCTGCGTCGCGAATTGGCGCGGCGCTCGCATCCACCAGCATTTCCGATCCGCTCTTTTGGATTAAATGGATGGGCGCGTCCGAAGTGAAAATCGGCGCTGTGCCCGACGCCGCTTTCAAGGTGTCGTGCACCAGATTGGCAGGCTCTTGCGGGGACGCAGATGAGTTCCGCGAAGCCGTGGTTGGCCGGAAGATCTCGTCCAGCCGTTTGCCGCGCGCCTCGCTCTCGCTGAAACCGGTGAGCCGCTCCGCCATCGGGTTCATCAATTGCACGCATTCCTCGGTATCGGTCGTAATCACGGCGTCGCCAATGCTATAGAGCGTCGTGCGAAGGAGATCTCGCACCTCCGCCGACGCGCGGTTCGCCGCCGCAAGTTCGGTAATCAGGTTTTCGCGCTGCTTGGCCGAATGCTCGTTAGCGAGGAAGGCGCCGAACAGAATCAGCACTACAATGCCGCAGCCGATCAATGTAACCAGACGCGCCTGCGTCGCGTGCTCCCTGCCGGCATCGCGTAAACTCGCTAATTGCGTATCGGCGTCCGCTTGAATCTCCTGAGAAAGCGCGCGAATGCCATCCATCAGCCGCTTGCCTGCGCCGCTCTCCATCACCGCCAGAGCCGCCGCCGCTCCTTTAGCGTCGCGCGTTTGAATGGTCAGCCGAAGCCCCGCCAGCTTTTCGTTGATCAACTGCTCCAGCCTGTCGATATACGCCAGTTGCCGCGGCCGGTTCTTCATCAACTCGCGCAGCCCCTTTAAATCCTCATCGATAGAATCGAGCGATTGGTGATACGGCGCCAGATACTCAGGACGTCCGGTGAGCAGGTAACCCCGCTCGCCGGTCTCCGCATCCCGAACCCATCCGAGCAGTCGCTCGTTGACGCGCGTCGCTTGGGAAGCCGCTTGTATTCCGGCCCGCGATCTTGCGTAATCTCTCCAGGCCCGGTCGGAAAGGTATGCAATCGCGACTAGCGTAAAGAAAGCGAGCGCGAATACCGAGGCCCTTGCGGTACGCAGGGAGCCGCTTTGCATTCTACATCAGTATATGCGAAGACAGTGGCGTGCAACTATGAGAATGCGTGCAACTGCCGATCGACGCAAGTATTCCCGAAATACTACAGCAATTAAAAAGCAAACGGAATCTGGTGATTGAGGCCGCGCCCGGGGCGGGGAAGACCACGCGTGTCCCGCCGGCTCTGTTGACTCTGGGCACGGGCTCGATCTTGGTTTTGGAGCCGCGCCGTTTGGCGGCGCGGCTCGCAGCTCGGTTCATCGCCGCCGAGCGCAGTGAACCGGTCGGGAAATCGGTCGGTTACCAAGTGCGGTTTGAAGAGGCAGCGGGTCCCGAAACACGCTTGAAATTCGTTACCGAAGGCGTGCTCACTCGCTTGTTGCTCTCGAATCCGACGCTCGCGGGCATTGGGTGCGTGGTGTTCGACGAATTTCACGAGCGCCACCTCGAGGGCGACCTCGCCTTGGCTCTATTATCGCGATTACAGCGTAGCCGCCGGCCCGATCTTCGCCTGGTGGCAATGTCCGCTACTCTGGACGCCGCACCCTTAGCGCAATTCCTGGGGGCTGGCGTGGTTCGCTCCGAAGGCCGCCAGTTTCCGCTCGACATCGAGTACACGCCGCACTCGCCTGCGCCGCTCGAAGAGCAAGTGCGCGCGGCAATCGAGAGGGCCGTCTCCGCGCAATCGGGGCACGTGCTGGTTTTCCTGCCGGGAGCGGCGGAGATTCGCCGTGCGGAGGCCGCCTGTGCGCCGATTGCTCAGCGGCACGGATGGATGCTGGCGCCTCTGTTTGGCGATCAAACCCCCGAAGAGCAAGACCGCGCCGTGCTTCATTCGGAGCGCCGCAAAATCGTACTGGCCACCAACGTCGCTGAAAGTTCCATCACCATTGACGGAGTCAATCTTGTGATCGACAGCGGTCTGGCTCGCATCGCGGGGCATTCGCCGTGGTCGGGTTTGCCGACTCTCGATGTGATGCGTATCAGCCAGGCATCGGCAAATCAGCGTGCCGGGAGGGCCGGCCGAACCGGCCCGGGCCGCGCAATTCGCCTGTTTCCACTGGAGGATTTCGTTCGCCGCGCGGCTCACGATGTCCCTGAGATTCTACGCTCGGATCTCGCCCCCGTGGCGCTGTTGCTACGCGCTTTGGAGATTAGGAGCTTCGACGAGTTGACTTGGTTGGATGCGCCGCCCGCCGGCGCAGTCGCTCAAGCCGAAGGCCTCCTGCGACAACTGGGCGCGGAAGGCGCAACCGCGCGCGAGATGGCGCGATACCCTTTGCACCCTCGCTTAGCTCGTCTGATCGTGGAGGCCACACGCCGCGGCGTGGCGGAGGATGGGTGCGCAGTGGCGGCCATCTTGAGCGCCGGCGAACGGCCGCCCGCGGAGGCGCGACACACTGGCCGGTCGGATCTGCTAGCACTGCTGGAGCAGAAGTGGGAGCCGCGAACCGCGCAAGTAGTGCGGCAGGTACGGCGCATCGTGAATCCGCCCAAACAGGCGCGCCGCGATGACGACGCGCTGTTGATTTCAGCTTTGGCGGCATTTCCGGATCGCGTGGCACGGCGACGTCAAGGTGACGACCTGCAACTTGCATCGGGCGGCGCCGCGAAGCTAGCGCCGTCCAGCACCGTGCGCTCGGTCGAACTGCTGATCGCGATTGACGCGGAAGAACGCCGCGATCGTCAAAGTCCACTGGTGCGCGTTGCGAGCGCCATTGAACCGGAATGGCTGATCGATCTGTTCGCGGATCGCATTCGCGAAGTCACGCGCGTGGAATGGAACCGCGTGGCGGAGCGTGTGGAAGGCGTCAGCGCGCTCATGTTCGACGAAATCGCCATCGAAGAGACGCGGCGTGATCCAGATCCCGAAGCTGCTGCGGCATTGCTTGCAGAAAAGGCGATCGAGGCAGGAATCGAGCGCTTCGTTGACCGTGAAGAGTTGGCAGCATTCTTGGAGCGGGTCCGTTTCGCGTCACAGTACTCCGCGATTTCTGCGATTGACGCAAGCCACATCGAATCGGCTTTACGCGGCCTTGCGATTGGCATCCGCAACTTCGCGGCGCTGGATGAGGTTGCGCGAAAGCAGTTGATTCCATCGCTGCGCCGCAGCCTGCCCAGAGAACTCGACGACGTCGCACCCGAAAAACTGAAGCTAACCCGCGGACGCGAGGTGCGCGTGCACTACGAGGCCAATCAGCCTCCGTGGATCGAATCGCGCCTGCAGGATTTCTTTGGGATGCGCGAAACTCCGCGCCTGGCGCGCGGCAAAGTGGCGGTGGTGGTAAGACTACTCGCGCCGAATCATCGCCCGGTGCAAATGACAACCGATCTGGCCGGATTTTGGGACCGTCTATATCCGCAAGTCCGCAAAGAGCTGTCGCGGCGCTACCCCAAGCATCAGTGGCCGGAACGCCCCTGAGCAGTTACGCTACCTTTGAATGGCGTAATCGCGCCGCAGGCTGGGCTGAGCGGCCATCTTCGCATCCATGTCGCGCGCATCCCGTTCGTTTTTGCGTTCCTTACGCCAGCCCTGCACGGAATGGAATGCTAACCGTACAGCATCGCCCGACCGCCAGATGATGTTGTCGCGCAAATAGTGATTCCGCGCGGTCAGCATCACGCGCCGAACCCAACGAACAATTTTCGGCGGCTGCGGCATTTCTCCCACCTCGGAAAGATCCTCGGCGGGGTGTTGGCAGGAATTCAGCGTGACCACCGCAACGCGCGAGTCACTATAAATGCCTTTGCGGTAAGTTTCGCCCGATGTGCGCAACGTACCGGGACGCGCGACATAGGCAACCGAATCCACGCAGCCGGTAAAACCGAGATCGCTCACGACCTGATCCCGTTCCAGGTCGACATTGTCCTGGATCTGATGCGTAAAGCCGAACGGCCGCATCGAAAACACCGCAGCCAGATCGCGCGTTGCGGCGGAAGCCCACACCTCGCGACCGTCCAGTTCGCGATCGCGATGCCAAATGCGCAGGTGGTCGCGCTTTTCGAAGGTGTCCAGGCTCTTCTGCAGCTGAATGTCCGGCTCAGCGCCATCCAGAAGCAATGTGCGCATCGGCGCATCGGCCAGCGCATGCTCCTCGGCGATGGCGCGGATCACCTTTATGCCCGCGTGCACCGAATTCGGACGGGAACCGATCCATCCGGCGGCGTTAAACGCGCGGCCGATTTCGTCTTGCGATCCGATATAGACCAGGTTGACCACATCGAGTGGCTGGGGTTGCCGTTTCGAGTAAGTCCAGTACGGCAGCGAATTGACTAACTGGTGTAACTGAACCCAATCGTCTTCCGAAATGCTTTCCGGTACTGTACAACGTGTAACTTGACCCCATTCGGGAGGAAATAAGACGGATAGGTGAAGGTCGGCGCCGCGAGTAAGTTCGATTTCGGGCTCCGGAAAATGGAACATACCGGTTTCGACGACGAAAAGAGGCAGCATGGCCGCTGGGTGGCCAAACGCCAGGAATGCCAGCCGCTCGCCGACGCGGTTGGAGAGCGTTGCAGTGGCGCGAATCCCACGGATGGCGCCGTGCGAATCGATATGCTCGCGCGCGTTGTCGATTCCGGTGAGATGCGATTCAATCGGGAACGTCTGTCCGTTGGGCAGCACTAGTTCACTGAAGTCCAGTTCGATGCGCGCCGTTTCGTTAATGATGCCGAGCCCGATGCGATGAACTTTCGTAACTTCACCGCGGACGATTGCGCCCGAAGGCAACGGCTGGTCTGCCGGGACAAGGCCGGAGACTGCGGGACATAGGGGTGTAGTGACCACCGCTTCTACAGATAGTCCTGGTTTGGCAGTGTAGGAGGAAAGCGGCGTGAGTAACCGTGCGTCCACCGGCGTACCCGGCGGTATGTGAGAAGCTACTCGCGCATGTGAGGTGAATACGGCCCCGACAATGAGGAGCGCGCACGCTAGACCGCGGCCGGCCAGTGGCGAAGGGAGTCTAAGTTGTGCCCGCTTCATCCGGTGTAACTGAGGAATTTATTTCTTGGCCTTCTTCTGAAAGAACTTATGCTGGATATCGGGCCAGAACTCGGACATCAAGTTACCCATCACGCCCCCGAATACGCTAGTCTCCACGCGGCCCCCCATGACGCTCCCCGTTCGGCTCGACGAAGGATAGTATACATTGGAGGCAGCAATTCCGAACGACATTCCGAGGAAATTAGAAGCATTTAGTACGGTACGTCCCCCATCGTTGCGGCACATCGCGAGGCGGCTTACCGAATAAAGTACTCTGGGCAGGAACCGGGAGTTGACGCCCTTGCGGAAATAGCGAGGATCCTGGTGCAATAGATTCGCAAACACGCCCGCGGTAAAGAAGTTCTGCGTACCGAAATCGGCTACGGCCGCTCCGAAGCGCGGACCATAATTAGTCCAGCTCTTACCGTACTTTGGGGTCTGGTTGGCGATCTGGGAAGTTAGCGCCGTGAATGCCGCGCTGCCTATATTAAAAGGATCCACAGTCTCACGCCACGCTAAGTTCCATTTTTGTTTGGCCGTCAAGGGCGCGACAGGTCGTGAGGAATCTCGCACCGTCTGATAGTCGGGAATTACCTTCAGAATGCGTTCTTCGTTAATTGGAACCGCTCTCGCTTCTGATGTGTTGGCTGGTAATACGGCGGGTGAATCCGTGACGTTGGGATCTGATGGTGGAACGGCTGTCTGTTGCGCCCAGGCGCAGCATCCTACCGCCAACCAACCCGTAAAAGCCGCTGCCGCGAAAGTGGGAGCGCGCCACGTCACTTGGGTTGGTAGACGACGGGAGCAGGCCGTGTGGTTACTAAAAAGTCGCAATTCGTTAGAATTAGGCGGCGCATTAGTTCTGATGGCTCGTTTGAGCCATTAATGCAAGCTTCAGTTCGCCGGAACGGGGCGCAACCAGCCACAGATCCAAAAAAAGAGACGCTGGCTGCGATGGCGACCAGCGTCCCTTGGTTCTTGACTTCAGGCCAACCGAAGTTACCAGGTGTACCGCGCTGCGATCTGCATTTGGCGAGGAGCCGTAAGCGTGCCTGAGAATTTGCCGAAGCTGCTGGATACATTATCCGTCAACGAAGGCGTGGTAAAGATAGGAGTGTTGGTTATGTTGTAAGTCTCCCACCGGATTTGTAACTGATGATGTTCGTTGTAGGGCATCGCGAACACCTTATATAGACCGGCATCAATGTTGAAAAAGCCAGGCCCGCGAATGTTATTGCGCGCGCCGGATTGGCCCGCCAAAGTTTCAACGAAGAGACCGTACTGACCCGAGGGCGCGCCGGGCGCCGTGACCACCGAAAGCGGGTTCTGAAACAAATTCGGCCCGCCGCCGCTGATCCCAGTCGCGTTTTGCGTAACACTCACCGGTATGGGCGCGATCGGCGTCGCATTCGCATTCACTTCCCAGTCCGTCGGCCAGCGCTGCCCGTTATTGACCGAGAAGGGCAGACCGGATGACTGGCGGTAATTGCCCGAAAGTTGCCAGCCCCCGACGATCGCATCGATCACTCGATTCATGTGTGCGCCGAACATGCGTCCGCGGCCAATCGGGAGGGTGTAGACGCCATACGCGTTCACTTGCTGCGTGGTGTCATAGTTCGAAACTGCGCGCATCTGGCTCGGATTCCACGTGTTCTCGACGAAGCCCGAGAACGACCCCGCGCCCTCCTGCGCCGATCCGAGATCGATCGACTTGGACCATGTGTAGTTCAGATCGAACTGCAGACCGAAGCTCAACCGTTTGCGCACCGACACTTGCAGCGCGTGATAGTCCCCCAGACCGATCGAGCTCCACGCCGAAAGGGCGGAAAACTGCGGGTTAAACAGCATCCATGGGCCGTAAATTCCGCAAGCCATCTTACTCACGGCGCCGTTCGATTTGAACTGCGTGGGCCCGCCGTTTACGCAATTGGCCGCGTTATCCGCGTTGTTCAGGGTGTTGCTGGCATCGCCCGTACCGCTGTTGTTGTAATAATCGTTGGCCCACACTTGCGTCGGCGTCATCCCATTGCCCGCCGCCGTCTTCCACATGTTATTGAAGAAGGGAATTTGCGGCACCTGAGCCGGTGTCATGCCTTTCAGGTCGATATCCGTCATCAAAGTGGACATAGCCTGAAAGTAACTCTGGCCGGACGCCGGATCCACCAGGTTAGTCGGCATGGCTAAGTCGCGTTCCAGCAGTGAGTGGCGCGACAGACGACCGACATACGCAACTTGGAGGAAGAAGCCCTTCGGCAGCTCACGGCCTATCGTAAGATCCAGGTTGATGGTGTAGGGCGCGGCCAGAGCGTCATCAATGCTGTTTGTAATCGCAAACGCGCCGGACTCCCCGGGGCCATACGGATACACCAGCGGCAAGCCTCCCGCTGGCGGAGCCGGCACGATAGCTGAAGGCACTGTAAAGAACGAGGTGAACCGCGGAACCTGCGCCGAGGTCAAGATGTTCGCCGGGTTCGTGAAGCTCTGTGACAAGCCGGGCGTTGTGGAGCTAAACGTCTGCGCCAATGGTTGGCCGATCAGGTCGTAATACATGCCAACACCGGCGCGTATGGAGGTTTTGCCCGGACCGCCGAACAGAAACCGCGAGAGGCCGCTTTCGGCCTTCGGCGCGTACGCGATGCCCAGACGAGGCGCCGTATTCTTGTGGAACGGATACATCGACCGGCCTTGATTTACTGGGATGAAATCGATTAACCCCGCATTCTGCTGCGACAAACCCTGTTCTGCGAAGTTAGCCCGCGCCCCCAGCCACGCAGCCAGTGGAACGTTGGTGGAAGCCTGCTGTCCATTTACCTCGTGAACGGGAGGTTCCAAGCCTAGGCGCACACCCAGTGTGATCGTAAGTTCACGCGTCGCTTTCCAGGTGTCCTGTATGTAGAGCTCGTTTTCCCAGTTCGAAAAGTTGCGGGTTGCAGGCGCGCCAAGAGGCAATAGTTTGCCATCCACAGTGTAGTTATAGTTCGCAGTTCCTTCGGCCTCGATTCCGAGTGCGGCCGCGATTGCATATTCATAACTCTGCTTAAAGCCGCTCGAGACGCCCAGCGAGGCGGGCAGAAGGTCGTTGCCCGAGCCGTTGATCCAGGACGGATTCGAGCTGGCGTTGCTGAATGAGTTAGCGTAGCTCACCGACCGGTTAGACACATATCGGAAACTGCCGCCGAAGCGAATGTTGTGCGCGCCATGGTTCCAGGAGAAATCGTCGCCAATCAGATGCACCGGGATGATGCGCGAATTGCCCGTAGTGATTCCATACGGAGTGGAGATATTCCGGAACCATTCATAGTTGCTGCTCAAGACTCCGGCTGTCTCCGTTCCTGCGCGAGTGAATCCATAGCGAAGCGTGCTGACTAAGTTCGCCGAAATCACGGATGTCCAACCCGCCGCAAGACCTTTGCTGTTCGCCAGACTAACCGAATTAGGCGGCAGCCCTGGAAACTCAGGCAGATTATTTGGGGAGTTATCCGCCCAATCGTTTTGTAAGTTGCCGCGAACGAAGAAGGTATTCTTATCGTTAGGACGGTAATCGAATTTTGAGATATACGTGTTCTGAACGTTGTAACCGGGTGCGTTGAAGATGTAGCCTTGGGTGTTAATCTGATCGCCAACGGTCAAGTTATTAGGCGCGGGCATTGCCTGCATCTGTTTGAGCGCCGCCTGATTGACGCCTATGCCGCCCGGATCGATTGTCTGTATCTGTGCGGGAGTCAAGAAAACGGTTTGCCCGCTGGTGTTGGTGTAGCCCACGCTGCCCGCGCGCAGCGTCAGGCTGGGCACGGTGCGATTCACGCTGCCCGCGCTGGCGTCGCGACGGCCTTCGTAATTGATAAACCAGAAGAGCTTGTTCTTCTTGATCGGTCCGCCTGCCGAGCCGCCGAACACATTCACCAGCAGCGGCGCGATGGGCACTTTCGCCTGATTGTTAAAGAAGCTATTGGCCGCCATCTCCGTGCCGCGGCGATATTCATACAGCGAGCCGTGTAAGCTGTTAGTCCCCGACTTAGTAACTAACTGCACGTCCGCCCCCGAGCCGCGCCCTGTAGCCGCATCGCCGTTTGTGGTCGTGGTGCGAAACTCTTCCACGGAATCCAGCGTCACGCGCAGCACGCTGGTAAAGGCGGTGCGAGCATTCTGATCGCCCACATCCGCTCCATCGAGTGAAATGTATCCCTGGTCCGGCTTGCCCCCATTCACAGCGCCATCGTTCGCGCCCACGGATCCACCGAACGAGCTGTAACTGGTGACGCCGGGTTGAAATGCCAGCATACCTACGACATTGCGCGCGAACATCGGCATTTGCGTAATCGCATTGGTGTCGATCGCGTTGCCCAGGGACGCGTCGGTCGTATTAATTTGAACTGCCGTCGCCTGTACTTCAACCGTAGATGTCGTGCTGCCGAGTTTCTCAAACCGCAGATCGAGCGTTGCAGGCTGGTTGACCAGTAACTCGACCTTGTCGACGATGACATCGCCGAATCCGCTGGCTTTTGCGGTCACTTTGTAGAGACCGGGAGGAAGCTGTTGAACAGTGTAGCGGCCCTGCGCATCCGCGGAGGCGGTGCGCTCTGCTCCGGTCGCCAGATTGACAAGCGAGATCGCCGCGTTGGGAATCACGGACCCCGTGGGATCGACCACATTCCCCGTGATGGAAGAAGTTTGCGCGAGCAGAACGGTCGCGAAACAAACTAATAGCAATACCGCGCGACGAGTTAACGCTGCCGCGGCAATACCTTTGACCTGATCAGAAACGTGCGCCCTTAAAATGCGGGCGAGCACACCCCGAGAACCCATCTGTACCCCCTAAAGATAAGATCAAGAAACCCAGGATCGTCGCAGAAGCAATTGGATGTATCGTACCCGCAATGTGAGCGCGTGTCAACGAAATTGGAGTGTGAAAATTTACGCCGCACGGCGCCCGGACAGCGTCCACATAGTCTCGCGAATTCGGCTGCAGAGGGCACTCACACGGGTGCGCAGGTATTTGTAAATTGTCCGGGTCATGTTCGCGCGAAGAGCACGCGCCAGAGTCGCCCGGCTCGAAATCTTGAGTGACAATAAACTTTGGGCCTTCTTGCATGGTTGGCGGCGTTTCTTGCGCCGCTTCCGCCGCCCACGTTCTCGCATGACGTGGCGCCGATTTTGTATCGAGAGTGCGTGGCGTGCCATCACGCCGGAGGCGTTGCGCCCTTTGCTCTTCTTTCTTACTCCGACGTAGCCAAGCGGGCGCAACTCATCGCTTCCGTGACTGCCGAGCGCTATATGCCGCCTTGGCTCCCCTCAGAACCACGCTTCCAACATGAACGTAAGTTGACGTCGGCCGAGATTACAACACTGACTCGCTGGGCCGAAAGCGGCGCGCCGGCCGGAGACCTGACACAGGCGCCGCGACCGCCGCAGTTCTCAGACGGTTGGCAGCTAGGCAAGCCGGACATGGAGGCCCAAACAGGTGCGCCGTTCGCTGTCCCGCCGGACGGTCCCGACCTGTATCAATGCTTCGCGATTCCAACGCCCTCGCCGCAGTCGCACTACGTGCGCGCCATCGATATCCGCCCCGGCAATCCGAAAGTCGTACACCACGCAATTCTGTTCGAAGATACATCGGGCACGGCGCGTCAGCGAGACCAGGGCAACGGTTATCCGTGCTTCGGCACACCCGGATTTTTGCCCGCGCGTGGATTAGGCGGCTGGACGCCGGGCGCTACGCCGTTTCAAACTCCGGCGGACATGCCGGAGTTGTTCAGCGGCGGCGCTGACCTGGTGGTCCAGGTTCACTATCATCCCGATGGTAAAGCGGAGACCGACCGGACTCGCGTGGGACTCTATTTCACGGCGCATAAACCATCGCGGCGCGGTTTTGATATTCCTCTCGGCTCGAACCGCATCGACATCCCGGCCGGGGACCGCGAATACAAAGTCACCGACCATTTCGTCATCCCCGTGGCGGTGGACGTAATCGCGATCAATCCGCATGCCCACTACGTCTGCAAATCGATGTACGCTTATGCGGCGCTGCCCAACGGTTCGCGGCGCACGCTCTTGCGCATCCCGGATTGGAATTTCGATTGGCAACAGCAGTACGTTTTCGCCGCGCCGATACGGCTGCCTGCCGAGACGCGAGTGGAGATGGAGTTCACCTACGACAACTCGGACGCGAACCCGCGCAATCCGAACCATCCCGCGAAGCGCGTGACCTGGGGGCCGGGCAGCGCCGATGAAATGGCGGGACTGCACATCGCCGTAACGCCGGTTGAGGCGGATGACGCCGATGAGCTGGGCAATGCACTGTGGGGCAAGATGATGCGCTCGCTTCGAGGTTGGTGATCACGCGCGCGCTATTGGCGCTCTAGTGCATTCAGCCGTTCACGCCCTTCGGCGGCCCATTCGGCATTCTTCTCTTGCTGCAAAAAGTGCTTCCACGCGTCTATCGCTTCCGCACGCCGCCCGCCGCGTTCGAGTGCCAAGGCCAGATTGTAAAGGAGACGCGAGTCGTTGGGCCGCAGCTTCGCGCCTTCCAGCAGCAAGTCCGTTGCGTGCACGTAGTCTGCGGTTTGCTGATGCGCTTCTCCGCGAAGCAGGTACGCGCAAGCCAGGTCACTCAAGGCATCGGCGTCGCGCGGCCTCGCACTGACCGCCCGCGTGAGCCAGTCAATCGCCTGTTCGTACCTATTTTCGAGCAATTCAGCGCGTCCTCGAAGCTCCATCCCGGCTGGGGTTTCCGGCATGGCTTGAATCTGTTCTTCGGCTTCGCGCAATGGCAACTTGCTATTTCGCAACGAATCGCCTGCGCCCCTTTGTACGCGCAGGGGCGCATAACCGCTGTCTGCAAGCCGCGCTTCAAAGGGACGTGACGCGGTGTAGGCCGCAGCCAAGAGTCTCTCGGGTGTGTTGCGTTGGGAGAGCGCATACCAGATCCCGCCCGTCGCCAGCAAGGCCGCCGCGATTCCCATCCAAACCTTAGGGCGCCACCCCGAGTTACCTCGGGAGATGCAGGCGATCTCGTGCAACTCGGAAAGGCTGCGGAATTGGGATTCGTCCTGGCGCCCGCGGCTCTGCGCCGCAATTGATTGCGCCTCTTGCTTTGCCTCTCGAGGCGGCAATTCGCGCCTCTCGGCATCGGTGTCGTCGTCAACCGCACCGAGTAAAATTGCACTGCACCGAGGGCAATCCCCCAGGTGCGTGGTTATACGATCAACCTCGGACGCGGACAACCGGCCCGAAAGAAAACGGCTCAAGTCCTCAGGCGGCGGACATTCTGCGCCGTGCGGAGGGTCTAACCTTCGACGCGTGCGCGAATCGCCATGCAGCTGCGCATGTGCCTGTACAGCCTCCGCGCACTGCGTGCACTCACGTGCGTGCTCCGCTCGCGAAGGCGCAAGGGCTTCGGCTTCGACCTCGCCGGTTGTCAACTCAATCTCACGAAATGTCAGATGCTCGTTCGTGGGCGTTCCCTCTATACTTACTAGGACGTGAGTCCCGACTGTTTTCCCTTTCCCCGCTGTAAACAATTGTGCACCGCCTGGATGGTGCGCCGCAGCGCGGAATCTACCCCATGGGTCGTCAGGTCGAATGACTTGATTTTGGCAATCGCGGCCGTGGTGTAGCCCTCGCGGTAGTACATCCAGAAAATCGTTCGATCGCGCGTTGGAACTGCGGCGTTGCGTTTCAAACACGCATCGACCTGCTGCAACAAAATGTCGCGTTCTATTTCTGCTTGTGCTGACTCGTCCGGTGCTTGCGCGTAGTCTTCGATCGATTCGTGCACGCTACCTGAGCCGTGTTTCAGGGTCAGCCAGGAACGGATGCTGTCGATCGCAACTGTGCTACCCATCGTTCTCAGATAGGAAAATAGCTCTCCCGGCGTTTCGGCGGAGATTCTGCGCAAAGTTTCAAAGCCCTTTGCGCAAAGTTTCGCATAAACATCTTGCACCAGATCTTCTAAACGTTCCGTGGACGTACATCCGCATCCGCTCCATGCGCGTTGAATCGCTTTGCGGACCGTCGGCTTAGTCTCCGTGACAAACTTCTCCCAGTCGGATTCGGAGCCCGATTGGAGGCACCTCCGCAATACCTCTAATATGGATTCGGATGCATTCGGCACGCGATCGCCAGGTTGGACCAGATGCGCTAGATGGTAACTGGTTTCGCCTTCTTCAGAAAGTCTGGGTCGAACGTAAGCCCAAGCCCCGGCCCTGGCGGCAGCGCAATCACGCCATTGCGAATTTTGAAGTTAGGCGTATACCACGGCTCATCGTTCTTCTCGCCGCGGTGCACATATTCCATCCAAGGCCCAATATTAGGCGTCGAGGCGGCGAAATGCAGGATGTTCACCGATGCCGCGCCAGTCTGCGTATTATGCGGGCAGATCCACATATTATTATGTTTGCGCGCCATGCGCGCGACTCGGGCGGCGCGCGTGAAGCCGCCATTGTAATTCAGGTCCGGCTGCACCACATCCATCACGCCGTTTTCAATGCACCACTGAAACTGCCAAAGGCTGGAGTTCTGCTCCCCGTACGCGATCTTGATATTTAGCGCGTCCGCCACTTTTTTGGTTTCGCTTAGCTCTTCCCAAGGGCACGGTTCTTCGAACCACAGATAGTGGAGATCCTGCAGTTTCCTGCCGATCTCGATCCCTTTTGCCGCGCTGTAGGAGCCGTTGGCATCCGCCATCAGCGTGACCTTGGGATCGAAGCGCTTAGCGGCCAGTTCCAGAATCTTGTCGGTGCGTCCCGGATAGGCGTCTTGATTCGCACTCATGCGGCCGCCAATCTTGAACTTCAGGGCCTTTGCGCCTGTCTCCGCCACGCCTTTGACATACACGTCCACCTCCTCTTCGGCGGTGGTGTCGCGGCCGGAACCGGACAGATAAACGGGAATCTCCTTGCGCAGCACGCCGCCCATCAGTTCGGCCGCTTGCTTGTGCGCCAACTTACCCAACATGTCGAAGCAGCTCTGTTCGCAATAAGCGATCGGACACCACAGCGCCTGCCCCGAAAGCTTGTAGTTGGCGATGTATGCGCCATCCACCAGCTTCTCCAAATCGCGCGCATCCTTGCCGACGAACTGCGGAGCCACGCGGCGCAGCAGAATGGAGACGAAATCCTCCACGTCTTTCGTCTGAATGATGCCCTCGGCGCCTTCAGTAGATCGCATCCGGACAAAGTAAGTCTTATTCGCCTGAAGCAGTTCGATGGACGCGATCTTGACCGGCTTCGGAAAGAACTTATGCAAGTCAAAAACCGGCTTTTGATACTCCGGAATTGCGCTGTCGTCTGCCGGCGGCGCCGCTCCAATTCCCTGCGCCGCAAACATGGCGGCGGCTGACCCGGAAAGAAACCCGCGACGATTCATAGGTATCAGCATAAACGACGGCAGCCGTACGAGCATACGGACCAGTGTCTCTCCCTTGTGGGACACGCGCATAGGGCGGTCGCCGTGCGAGAATCTTGCATGAAGGCGCGTCGTAAGCAACCATCGCCGCGGCGCGAAATTGAGCTCGCGAGGTCCGGTCGAAATGAAGATAGCTTTAGGGAGCATTGCGCACACCCGTTCGGGCGACAAGGGCGACACCTGCAACATCGGCGTAATCGCTAATGACGAGCGACACTATGCGCTTTTGCTGAGCGAAGTCACCGTCGATCGCGTCCAGCAGCATTTCGGCTATCTGGTGAAGGGCGATATTGAGCGGTACGAACTCCCGAACCTCGGCGCGCTAAATTTTCTGCTGCACGGAGCTTTGGGCGGCGGGGGCACGGTCTCTCTGCGTACCGACGCGCAAGGCAAGACATTCGGGGCCGCTTTGCTGAGCCTGGAAATTGAGGCGCCCGATGAAATCGCGAGCCAACTTCGCAGTTAAGGGGACGATCTATGCGCTGGCTGACCTGTCTTTTGTTCCTGGCGCCACTTTGGGCGCAAACTCCGTCGAAAGCCGTCGATGCTGTGCTGGACGATTGGCATCAGGCAGCCGCGAAGGCCGACGAGGCCAGATATTTCGGCCATTTCGCAGCCTCTGGCGTGTTCATGGGCACGGATGCCACGGAACGTTGGACCGTTCCCGAGTTCCGCGCCTGGGCGAAATCGGCCTTCAACCGCAAAGCCACCTGGAACTTCCATCCACGCGACCGCCATGTGAGCTTTTCGGCCGATGGCGCCGTCGTCTGGTTCGATGAGATGCTCGACACCGCAAATCTCGGCGTATGCCGCGGTTCGGGAGTGTTGATTCGCGAAAGAGGCGAGTGGAAAATCGCGCAATACAACCTCTCCGTGCCGATTCCAAATTCAATCGTCGACAAATTGGTAAAAGAGATCGGCGCAGCTAAATAATCTGCGCTTCGATGCCGCCAACTCTCAGGGCAATACCGGATGCGCAGTCGCGCGCCGCGGCGGGCGAAAGTGGAACACCCTCAGTTAGACTAATAGTTTGAACTTCCGACACGCTACGTGCAACGAAGCATTTGAAAAATGGGACTTCGGGGACGCCTGCCGGGCAATTCGCAAAATCGGCTATACCGGCATTGAGATCGCTCCGTTCACACTGGGGGAAAAGCCCGCGGCCGTCACTCCTGCGCGCCGCACGGAGCTGCGCGACATCATGCAGTCGGAGGGGCTGGAGTTTGTGGGCTTGCACTGGCTCATGGTCGGTCCTGCGGGTCTGCACGTCACCACTCCCGACGCAGAAACCCGCCGAAAAGGTTGGCAGCACATTTCGGATTTGATCGATCTCTGCGCGGATCTCGGCCCAAACGGCGTGATGGTGTTCGGTTCGCCCAAACAGCGCGGTACAACCGGCGGCGCCACGCGTGAAGAGGCCACCCGCCGCATGGCCGAAGGGCTCGCCGAAGCCGCGCCGCATGCCGGAGCGCGCGGGGTCACGGTGCTGCTGGAGGCTTTGCCCATCGGCCAATGCGATGTCGTGCAATCGTTGAGCGAAGCCGCCGCGATTGTGGAACAGATCGGCAGTCCCGCCATTCAAACTATGTTCGATGTGCACAACGCCGTCGACGAAACGGAGCCGCATCCGGCGCTGATTGAGCGCTACTACGGTCACATCCGGCATATTCACGTCAACGAACTGGACGGCCGCCACTGCGGCGCGGGCGATTACAATTTCCGCCCCATTTTTGAAACTCTTCACCGCCTGAACTACCGCGGCTGGATATCGCTTGAGGCGTTCGATTTCTCCGTCGGCGCCGAGCGGTTGGCCGAAGAGTCACTACGGCACTTGGAAAAACAATCCGCATGAGTCACTACGTCGTAACAGGAGGCGCGGGGTTTATCGGCTCCGCCATCGTACGCGGCCTGCTCGCTGAAGGCGCGTCTAAAGTGGTTGTCATCGACAATCTGTTCTCAGGTAAGGAAGCCAATCTCGAAGAGGTGAAAGGGTCCGTCGACTTTCAGCGCGCCGACATTCGCAATTACGATGAAATCGCGCCCGTCATTCGCGGCGCGAAGGTCGTTTTTCACGAAGCGGCGATACCATCGGTACCGCGCTCCATCGATGACCCCGTGCCTTCGCACGAGGTCAATATCGACGGCACGTTCAATGTGCTACGCGCCGCGCAGGAAGGC
This sequence comes from Bryobacteraceae bacterium, assembly GCA_036268375.1. GTDB lineage: Bacteria > Acidobacteriota > Terriglobia > Bryobacterales > Bryobacteraceae > PALSA-243. The sequence continues at coordinate 20,324 of DATAUH010000371.1, forward strand.
GGAGCCGGCCGCGTCGTGTACGCCGCTTCGTCGTCCGCCTATGGCGATACGCTCGTCCTGCCTAAAGTGGAAGACATGACGCCGCGCCCGAAATCGCCGTATGCTTTGCAGAAGCTTGTGGGCGAATATTACGCCGACGTCTTCGCGTCCGTGTATCAGTTGGAGACCGTTGCGCTGCGCTACTTCAACGTCTACGGTCCGCGGCAGGACCCCGGCAGCCCCTATTCCGGTGTTCTGTCGCTCTTTATGAAGGCGATCTTGCAGAAAGAGCCGCCCACGATGTACGGCGACGGTGAACAGTCTCGCGATTTCACTTTTGTTGATGATGTCGCACAGCTCAATTTGAAAGCCGCGCGTGCGCCGAACGTATCCGGAAAGGTCTACAACGGCGGCAACGGTGGACGCGTCACGCTCAACCAGGCCTGGGAGTTGCTGCAGAAGATCGAAGGCATCCAAATACCCGCAAATTATGGCCCGCCACGCCGGGGCGACGTGCGCGATTCGCAAGCCGATACCACAGCCGCCGTTCGCGAGTTAGGTCACGCGCCGCGTTTTTCGTTTGAGGAAGGCATGCGGCGCACGCTGGAGTGGTATCGCAATCAGTA
>DATAUH010000372.1:0-15618 GCA_036268375.1 Bryobacteraceae bacterium
GGCCTCATCGCTGCCGTCTGCATCGGCCGGGCTCTCCGCGCCATGCTATACGGCATCGCCGCAACCGACCCCGTCTCACTTACCCTCGTCGCGCTAATCCTGTTGATGACCGCGATCTTGGCGTGTTATCTTCCGGCGCGCCGCGCTGCGACGCTCGATCCGGTCATCGCGCTCCGTCACGAATAGGAGTCACCGATATGGAATTGCGACTGCTGCAGGGCAGTGCCGGGTCGCATTTCCGGTTGCTCGCTATGCGCTGACGGAACGCCGCGGCGCGATGAGCATTGCGAGGACTGTCGTGAGCGCAGCGTGATATTCTTACCCAGAATATGGGCTCAATCTCTGTTGCTTGCTACAAGCCGAAGCCCGGTTGCGAAGAAGTCCTTCTGGAATTGGTTCGCAACCACCTGCCCCCCTTGCGAGCCGAAAGGCTGGTCACAGACCGCGTTTCAATTGTGATGCGTGCTGGTGACGTCACAGTAATTGAAGTTTTTGAGTGGGTGTCTCAGGAGGCCATCGCCGGAGCGCACAGCAATCCTGCGGTCTTGGACCTTTGGAAGCGCTTCGAAGCCGTCTGCAGTTACGTTGTACCTTCAGACATACCTGAGTTCACCAAAATGTTTGCGCACTTCGAGCCGATCTGAGGCCCTTTCGCGAAATACCATTTGTAAGCGTTCGTGCACGATCGATCGTCTACGCCAGCGTCCTTTGCCGAACGCATCGCTCAGCTTGCAGACGGTATCAGCAATCGCGCTCCTGCTAACTGACTAATAAGTCATGCGCCGGTGCTTCGCGGTGCTCGGAGGCGAGGGTTCGCTGCGCCGCGCCAACAGACAGCGGTTTCAGAATTCCGCGCGAAACATGAATTCAATACGGCGCGGCGCTCCGCTGCCCGTGGCGCCGGTATTAAGCACGCTAGTGATCCGTCCAAAGCTGGCGGACGATAGATTACCAGACGGATTACCCCATTGCGGATGATTAAACAGATTGAAAGCCGAAGCGCGAAAGTTGAGCCCGACGCGCTCGGTAAGGCGGAATCGTTTCTGGAGGCCGGTATCAATTTCCCAATCGCCCGGCCCATACGCGATATTTCGCCCAAGATTGCCCCAGGTTCCATTCGCCGGAATAGAGAACGCCGCCGGATTGAACCAGACCGTGGGGATATTCCGCATGGCTGCATAGACCGGTTGACCGGCTACATAGTTCGGGCGTTGGCTTGATGTGTTGCCATCCGGCAGAGCCGCGGCTTTACGCGTAATAGTGATGTTGACCGGCGTGCCCGTGCGCGCTTGCGCCAGTCCGGAAAGCGACCACCCGCCGAGAACTCGCGCCGCGATGCCGTTCGACAGGAACTGCTTGCCCTGGCCGAATGGCAATTCCCACACGCCGTTGGCAATCAGATTATGGCGAACATCATTGGGGCTGTTGCTGCGATCGCAGGCGCGACACGACATGTTTTGAAATGTTACGGATGTCCCTGATCCGGTGGAAGCGTCCGCGATGGAATGCGACCACATGTAATTCGCCTGGAGCATGAATCCATGCGCAAAGCGGCGTTGGATGGACGCTTGCATCGCGTTGAACACGTTGTTGCCGTCGTTGGCCTTAAGGCCGAATGAACCAAAAGCAGCTAGCGGGCGCTTACCTGTCACCGGATTGATCAAGTTGACAGTGTATTTGTCGAACAAGTGATGGCCTTCGCTTCCTACATAGCCCACCTGCGCGACAAAGCCGTGGCCGACGTCCTGCTGCACGACGAAATCGTAGTTGTTATACGAGAGGTCTTGGCGATGACGGTCGATGGCCTTCGGGCTATAGAGCGCAAGAGCGGGATTGAGAAACGGAGTAAGTGGGTAAGAAAGGGTAGGCGTATCGCTGCTGGACCACGAATAGCGCGGCACGGCGCTTTCAGCGGGATCGCTGAAGTCGTCATTCTGATTGCCGCCGAAGTATCGTCCAAAGCCGCTCCGAACGGTAGTCTTGCCGTGGAGCGCTCGAGGCGCCCAAGCGGCTCCGATGCGTGGGCCGAAGTCGTACGGATTGGCATCGTAGTAAGGAGTGCCTTTGGGACAGAAGCCGCCGCATCCAAGAATGTCGACGACTGCGGAGCGATCCAGGATTTCATGAGCGACGGAATAGAACTCATAGCGTAGGCCCACGTTCAGGGTAAGCTCTGGGTTCACTTTAAACTCGTCCTGCAGATAGCCCATGTAGAAGCTCCGGCGGTTCCCCACAACGCCTTCGCCCTGCAGGTAGCTGGCGGAGTCGGCGGCGTTGTTGATGAGATCGGCGGCTGAGGCGTAGTCGATGGATTGCGTGGTCAGCGTGTTGCCTGAATTGTTCAAACGGATGCGCCGAACTTCGACGCCAGCCTTCAACGTGTGGCGGCCACGCACCATGGTGAGGTTGTCGATGTAGTTGAAGGTCGTCCCCACCTCGGTATCGAGAGACGTGCTGTTCACGCCATCGAAGGGCGATACGCTCAGTGAAACGGGCGACGTGCCATAGCCCCAGTTATGATAGTTGGCGCGGTTCAACCCGAATTTCGCTTCATTCAATGTGGTGGGGGAAAAGATGTGCTGAAACTGTACTACCACGTTGGTCGGGACGTGCGGAATTACATTGTGATCTCCCAGCGCGTCGGTCGGGTTATCGATGTAAGCGTTATCGATGTTATAGCGGAAGTAAGCTGAGTTCTTATCGTCGAACCGATAGTCGAACCGGAACATGCCCGAATCCTCGCGAACCGTATCCGTGGCGACGTCGGTGACTTGATCGGTAACGCTGTCGATGGGCACAGTGCCCATGGGATATGCGTTTACGATTGGCGCGAGGACCGGAGACTTAGCCAGCACTTGCGCTCGGAACGCGGCGTTCGGAACAAAGTTGATGAAGGTTTCGCCAAGGCTCTGGCGCAGGCCTTCGTAGTTGAAATAGAAGAAGGCCTTGTTCTTAATGAGAGCGCCGCCAAAGCTCGCGCCGAACTGATGCAGCGTAAATGGCGGGAGCGTCGATGGATCGAACGGCGACCGCGCATCCAAATGATCGTTACGCAGCGCGTAGAAGGCGCTACCGTGATAGTCATTTGTACCGCTCTTTGAGACCACGCTGACCTGTGCGCCACCGGCCGCGCCGCTTTCCGCCGTATAGACCGCGGTGCTGACGCGAAATTCCGCGATCGAATCGAGCGCGATATTCAAGCGCGCATCGGCCTTTTGGGTCTGCTCCTGCACCCCGCTGGTGTCGATTCCGTCAAACACGAAGTTACTGTCGTCCAGTGAGTGGCCGTTGAACTGAATGGCGCGCTGTGCGCCGTCGCCATAGTTAATCGCGCCGGGAACCAGCAACATAAGGCTGGCCCAGTTGCGACCGCTGATCGGGATATCCTTGATTTGCTCGGGCTCCACAAGGCCCCCGACTTCGGCGGACGTCCGGTTTAGCGCTTCAGTGGTAGCGGCAACTTCGACAGCTTCAGTGACCAGTCCGACGGCCAACCTCGCGTCCACGGTGCGCGGCTCCGCAACCGCCAGATTGACTTCATTGACCTTAAGCGGCTTGAAACCTTCTTTCGTTACGGTCACCGTGTAACCGCCAATGGGCAATCCGGCGATCTCATACGTCCCGGCGGCGCCGCTGAGCGTTTGGCGTCGGAGACCCGTCGCAGCCGAGACGGCTTCGACCTTGGCGCCCGGCACCGCAGACCCTGTCGCATCCGTAACAGTACCGTTTAGCGAAGCGCGGTCGACCTGGGCGAACGCCGGCAGGCAGACGAATAGCAGTAGGACAATCGAGAATCGACTATGCATAGATTTGGCGCAAGGAGACTACTATGATTCTCGTTGGCCAATGTTCCAGAAGATTGACGATAGTTCCACTATTCAGTTACAGAGCGATAAATTTTTCAACGCCGTGACGGAACCGGCGCGCGAACCGCGAACACGATTTCGTACTCCGCCCGGTTCCCAGTGAGCTTAAGTGCGATTGCGTCGTCCTTCGTCTCGGCTTCGAGCGGCTCCGCGGTGGGACTGTAGATCCCCCAATGCGATACTTCCTTGCCCGTGTTCGTCACCATTAACATGAACTCGCCGAGAAGAAGATCCCCGTTAAACTGATCCGGCATATGCGAAACCATACCCAGCGTCGACGCCATTTGCCCCTGACTCTGAATCGATTGAGCGATCTGCGCCGCAAACATTAGCGCCGAAGCGTAGTTACCCTTCACTCGCGCCGCCGCAATAAGGCGCAGCGTCATGGTTTGAAAGTCGCTCAACTCCGCTGCCGCCATGCGCACACGCAAATCGCGGCTCTGGCCCGTTTCCATCGGCCATGAATAACTATGCTCCGCCGAAATCTTTTCTTCCGGATGAACACGGACGATGCGAGTTCCCGAATCCACCGCGCCGGCCGCGAAAACGTAACAGCGATCGACACTTCCCGCAGCCGGACGCACGCAACGGAGCTTCAAAAAATCTATCGCCACGCGCATCGTTTATTCCAAAGCCGCTTGTAACTCCTGCCGGAACTGAGAAGCCGTTTGAAACGCAAGGTCGTCCTCGTCGTTCAATGCCCGATCCAGCAGCTCCGCGATCCGCGCAGGCACGCCAGGCTCGCGGAAACGTATGGGCACGGGCAACGTCTCTTGAACGATGTAGTACGGATATGCATCGGGAGAAACGTCCGCCTTCGCCGTGAAATCCCTCGGCGTTTCGCCCGTCAACATAGCGTAGAGAGTCGCCGCGACGGCCCAGATATCCACTTCCGGCCCCGCTCCCAAAGGGTTTCCAAGCTGTTTCCGAGGCATGAAGGGAAGTGTGCCGCGCACCCCCACTCCCCTGGTAGTCAAGCCGCTGAGTCCGGCGAGTTCGTACGCCTTGGAAAGCCCGTAATCGCCGAGCTTTGCGGTCGTTCTGCCTGCCGCTTCCGCGAGGAATATATTCTGAGGTTTGATGTCGCGATGCACTAGCCCATGCGCCGTCGCCGTCGTTCCGTCGCTCAATTTCACTTCCCGGATTTCGGCCGTATGCGCATATTCGAGCGCATCCAGAACTTCAAGCGTAATCGTGACGGCCTGATCGAGTGGGACCGGTCGTCCCATTTTCGTCATCAGCATATCGACGCTTCCGCCCGAGCAGTACTCCATCAGAAGGTACGGAGTTTCGCTGGAAACCCCTGCGGCGAACGATTTCACGATGTGCGGATGATCCAGCGCGAGCGCATTCTGCATCTCACGGGCGAAGAAAGTCCGGACTAGAGGACGCTGCGCAGATTCGGGGAGTACAATTTTCAGCGCCCGTTCCGTTCCCGCGCGACGGTCGCGCACCCGGAACACCGCTCCCATTCCGCCTCGGCCAAGTTCTCCTTCGAGTTCGTAATTCGCTAAACAAGTCTCCCGCGCGATTATTTCCCGAACCAACGTTTCAGCGTCCATTTCTTAGACGTTCCTCTCTTTTTCGGCTCCGCCGGCGCTTTCTCCTCCACCGGGCCCCACTCGCGGTCGCCCCACAATTTTCGAATCTGGTCCAGCATACTCACAAGCTCCGCGCGGCCGGTGCGTTTGGCTTCCGCCTCCATGACCGGAACGCTCGCGTCCAGGTCTTCGATTGCTTCGTGCACATCGTCCAGAAACAAGCGGGCGTAGGCCCGGCTTGCCTGCGCCCAGGCGATATCGCCCAGCAGACTGGCCAGTTCGCCGCGAACCGTCGCATACAGCTCCAATGCCCGGTCGAAGAATCCTTGCGCCTCCTGCCAGCGCCGCTGCTGCAGTTCCAATATTCCTAAGTTCACCAGGATTCTCGCCCAATTGTGCGCCGTCTCCTGGGAAGGCCTCGCACGATAGTGCGCTTCAAACAAGCTGGACGCGTTTGTGATTACATCGATTGCCGCTTGCACGTTGCCGCTGCGCCCCAGCGCCGTCGACCAGTTCGCGTAAGCTTTCCCCAACTCTCCGACCAGATCGTCGCGACCCTGTCGGCTCACAAAGTCGCCGTAAAGTTCCGCCGCTTTACTGGAAGCCGCGACGCTGCGTTCCATGTTCGTGGCAAACAACGCCGCTTGTCCGATGCCGAGGTAGAAATGCGCAAGCTGTTCCGAGAACCCAGCCCTGTGCCAAGGTTCAAGCGCTTCGAGTTTTTCCACGCCGCGCGCGCACATCGCTTCGCCCTCTTCGGTGCGCCCGATATCCACCAGAACCGCACAATAGAGCGATGCTATTTGCGACCACTGCGACAACATCGTATAGCGATTGGGAAGTTGCAACGACAGCGCGATTTGGATTTTGTTCCGGTCAAGCTCGGGATGCTCCGCGGCGCGCTTCTCAACGTCAGCGTCGGTCCAACTCACCCCCAGCAGCTTTTCATAATTCTCGATCGCCGATTCCAGAATCTCCGCGGCATCCTCTCTTCGTCCCCAGCGAAGCGCAATTTGTCCCCACGCACTCTCCGCCGCGGCCGCCATCGACATCTCCCGCCAATCCCCGGTCGGTTTTTCAACCGCGATCCCGACCGCGCGCACAGCGGTTTCCGTTGCCGCCTCTCCCTCGCCCCGCGCGTTTCTGGCCAATGCCTCCAGGACCAGCGCATTCACCAAACCTTCTTTATAGCCGGCCTTTTCACAAACCGCCTCCGCTTCTTCTAAAGCGGCCAACGCCTGGTCCCAGCGCCCCAGCCGGTTCAGCGATAAAGCGCTGTGGGTCCAGGCTGTAGCGAGTAGTTGCACCCTCTCGTCCTCAGACGCAGGCGGGGCATCCTTCGCGGCCGCGACAGCTTCGTCAAACGCCTGAGACGCGGCGGCATCGTCATGCAGATGTTGAAAAATGAACCCGCGAGATAGGTAAACCGGAGCCAGCTTTTGCTTCAGTTCGGGGCGGCGCTCTGCCATCGCTTGCATTGCGCTCAGCACATCTTCGTAGGCGATCAGGTCGCTGAGCGCTTGCGCCGTTCGGGAGTGCGCGGCTTCGGCAATGCCCTGTGAAGGCGCTTCGCCACCGTCCGCTTTTTGCTCCCAAAGCCATTCGAGCCACGTCTGTGGAGGAGGCCAGTTGGTATCTTGCAGCCCAAGAAATCCGACGTACGCGGCAGGAGGCGCCAGTTGCGGCGAAACCAACTGCGGATATGCGTTGCCGGTAGCCTGTTGATGAATCGCCAGCAGTTCCGCCTCTATTTCGGCCATTCCCTGCCAGCGCCGCTCCGGCTTCCACTCAAAGCACTTTTTCAATATTGCCGCCAAACCCGGCGGCATGTTCCCGTTGTGCCGCAAATGTTCCTTAAGGGCGATCGGCGCCGCGTTGCCGTCCCCCCAGTTCGGCTGCCGCGTGAACATCTCGAGAACGGTCAGCCCCCAACTCCACACGTCCGCTGCAGGCGTAATCGTTTCAGAAAGCTGTTCGGGTGAACGGTACAGGTTGGAGCCGCGACGCAGCTGCGGAATCCGCCGGCGGCTGAACGCCAGGCCAAAATCGGCCACCTTCACCTGCGCCTCGCCGCTCAGCAGAACGTTGCCCGGCTTGACATCGCCGTGAACCAGGCCGCGTTCATGCAGAGCGCGCAAACCACGCGCAGACTGGATGGCGACGTTCAGAATTTGCTCCGTCGTCTGCAACCCTCCGCTGCGGAGAACATCCGTCATCGAGCCGCCAGCCAGGTACTCGGCGAAGATCAAAACACGATCGTCCACCGTGCGAAAGAAATAACATGCCGCCAAGTGCGGATGAGCGGGCAAATCGATCCACACGCGCAACTCTTCAAGAAACAGGCGCTGATCGGCGGCATTCGGCAGGATGCAGACCTTCCCTGCATAGTGGCGGCCGGTCAATCTGTTCTTGAGTAAGTGGACTGTCCCCATGCCGCCGGTCCCCAGCGGCCGCTCGATCTGGTAAACCTCGAGTGCTTCGACGATCGTCTCGATGTGCCCGGGAGATGCCATGGCGCGCGCTTGCGATCCAAGGCCAGTCTATCGCGAAATGAACACCCCTCCGGTAATTACCGTCCCGCCTTCGCTACCAGACCAGGCGTCCCGCCACGTCCATCGACCGCGGACCAAGGTCGCCCGTTACCGCGCCGAACGCCGGGCTCGTGATGGTCGTATTCAGGTTGCTGAACTGCGCATGATTGAATGCGTTGAAAAGATCCACGCGCAGTTTGAACTGAAGCCGTTCCTTAATCGGGAAGACCCGCTGCACCGCAAGATCCCAATTATTCTGCCCCGGGCCGAACAGAGAGGCGCGCGCCGCATTCCCAAGTTGGTCCTGCGGCGTAATCGCGAACGCAGCGGGATTGAACCACCTGGCCGTCGTCCGCTCGCCCCTCGGGATACTCGGATTGCTCAGCGCGGTGGCATATTGCGCGCCGCTAAACAGGCCCAGCGTGTTCGCCTGCGACACATTATACGGATAGCCCACTTGCATTTGCACCAACCCGCTCACCTGCCAGTTACCCACGATGTAACTCACCACCGGAATCCCTTTGGTGAATTTGCCGAACGGCACGTCGTACACAAAAGCCGAGCTGAAACGCTGCGGAATATCAATCATCGCAATACCGTATTGCGCCTTGAGGTTGTAGACGTTCTGGCTCGCAACGGCGTCCGCGCGAGCGGGCGCGTCAACATCGTCCATCGACTTCGCCCAGGTGTAAGCGAACACCGCGGAAATGCCGTTCTTCCAGTAATGCTGAGCCTTGAGCAGCAGCGCGTTGTAGTTCGCGTTGCCGCGATCCATAAGCGCGGTGATATTCAGGAATTGCGGAAACGGGCGCAGCAACTGCGCATTCGCCACGCCAAAGCAGCAGTTCGGCGAAGGCGCGATCTGATTGATGCCCACCGTCACCGGTAAGTGCACGCCGCGATTTCCCTGGTAATCAATTTCCGCGAACCAACTATGCCCAAACTGCTGCTGCACCGAAAGCGACCACTCCTGGTTATACGGAATCATGCCGCTCAGTTGCTGCTCCACAACATTGGCAGTCGGATTGGTCAGGCTCGACGCGATATTCGGCAAACCATTGGGCCCTACGTTATATGAATAGGGCGGCACGCCCTGACTCAACTGGTACGCCGGAGTTACTCCGTCCGGGCTGGTGAATGTTGCCGCGATACTGTACTTCGAGGTCTGTCCGCTGGTCACAAATCCGATGCTCGGCAATTGATAGATGCCGTAGCCGCCGCGCAGCACCGTATTCTTGAATAGGCTATAGGCGAAACCGGCGCGCGGCAAAAAGCCGCGATAATCGTTGGGCACGAAGTGGCTCGGCGCTCCGCCAATACCGGCAAACTGGATCGCCCCCATCCTGCCCGTCGTTGGATCAGTCAACGCGGGGTTGAACGTGTAATTCTGTCCGTTCATCTCCGACGTCGGGCCGTCGAATTCCCAGCGCAAACCCAGATTGACGGTAAGTTTGGGAGTAACCTTGAAGTCATCCTGAAAGTATAACGACGCATAATTCGTCAGATAGCGAAACTCGTAGTTATTCGTGGCGATGCTCGTCGACGCCGGTATACCGAGCAATAAGTCTGCCAGCCCGGAACCTGTGTTCGCCACTCCAGGCAACGAAGTAAAGGTTCCGGAGAACGAGTAACTTCCTGACAAGACGCCAGGCGTGAAATTGTGATCCAGATACCGCATGTATTCGCCGCCAAATTGTAAATTGTGACGGCCTCTCTGCCAAGTCATCGCGTCGTTCAGGATCCAGTGGCGATCCCGCGTGCGCTGGTATGAGCTGGTTCCCAGGCTGTAATAACCGGTGACGCCCACCGCCGGGAACTGCGTCAGCGCCACGCCGGCCAAGCCCAGTGACGACACGTCGCCAACCGGAGGCGTAGTGAAGTTATCTTCCTGCACGAACCCTGCGCGCAACTCGCTCGCTATAGAAGGGCTGAAGATGTGACTCCAGGTAATCGCGCCGTGATAATCCTTCCAGCCATTCTCAGTCGCCGGATTAGCAGCATTGTCGAAAATGTTCACCAGCCGCGTCGTCGGCCCGCCATGCCCGAAGCGGAACCACAAGCGGTCGTTGTCACCGATGGTTTGGTCCACGCGATCCGCGTTATAAAGCGTGTAGCCTTTCTGACTCGGATCCACACAGAAATTGAACGTCAGGAACTGGCAATTGGGTTGCGGATAGTAAGACGCGATCTTCCCGCCCACGCGGTCGATCCGGTTTGAGGGAATAGCGTCGCCCGGAAACGGCGCCCGCACCGTCTTTCCGCCGGACGTCGCCGTCGTCAGCGGATCATAAATCGTCACCGGCGTCCCCTGTGGCGTCGGCCCACTGAAGTTACCCGCCAATTCCTGCTGCGTGGCTACGTCCTGATTCACCAGTTTGTTCCCGGCGCTGATCGTGTCTTCCCAATCCGTAAAGAAAAACGTCTGCTTCTTCCGGCCATCCACAACCTTCGGTATGTAAACCGGGCCGCCCAGCGAGCCGCCGAAATAATTGCGGATGCTCACAGGCTTCAGCGTATTGGCGCTGCTGAAAAAATCCAACGCGTTGAAATGTTGATTGGAGTTGTATTCGAACAGACTGCCGTGCAGTGTGCTGGTGCCCGCTTTGGTAGCGGTCAGAATCACGCCGCCGCCGGTCTGCCCATATTGCGCCGAAAACGGCTGCGTCAGGACCTGCAACTCGGACGTCGAATCGGGAGTCGGCACCAATCCATAGGTCCCGTCAGCGCCCATATTGCTCGGCAGTCCGTCGATCAGAATTGGATTTGTGTCCGGGCGTCCTCCCGCGAGACTGATGTTGTTAATGTTGCTGTAATTCGGGCTCGAGCCCGACATTCCCGGAAAGATCTTGATGATCGTAAACTCCGAACCGTTCTCGGGCAGATTCACCAGGTCATCGCTACCCAGGTGCGTGCCCACGTCGGCAGTCACTCTGTTGATGTCGACCGGTGTATCCGTCACCGTGACGCTCTCCTGAACACTGCCCGGTTTCAAATTCGCGTCCACCCGCAACCTGCCGTTCATGTCCAGCTTCAGTTCGCTTACCAGAGTCTTCTCAAAACCTTCCTTCTCAAAGATCGCCGAATACATGCTGGGGTTCAGAAACGATGCCAGATAGTTACCCGCCGCATTGGTGACGGTCCTGAACTCGACCCCGGTGTTGACATCTTTAATGGTGACTTTGACGCCAGGCGCCACCGCCCCCGAGCTGTCCTTCACAATGCCTTCAATGGTGCCGGAGAATGTCTGCGCGCACGCGAGCGCAGCGATCCAAAGCGACAGAAGAGACAGGCGTAGCAGTATCTTCATAACAAATCGGTACTCCCTCAAAAGGATTTCCGTGCCAATCCAGTGGCGTTAGGAATTCACAACACTACCACGCGAATAGCTACAATTTGATTTCTACGGAGACTCGGATGAATGAAATCACTGAGCCCAGGTATAGCTTCTCGGACGATGTCTTTGCAGACGTGCTGGTGCGTCGGGCAGCGAGCCCAAGCCGTGTCCAGCGAGTTGCCATTAACCAACTAAATTGCTCGAATTGCGGCTTTACAGCCCATTCACTCTACCGAGGCTTTGCAGTGGCGTATTCACCGCCAGTGCCGCTCCGCCCAAAAGCAAGGCTCTGTAACCCAATATTATTTTGCGTGCGTTCTCCGCAATGCTGTACTTTGGTCTTTCAACTATCAGCTATGCAGTTCGTGTGAAAAACTAACACAAAAGGAATTTTTCGATGATCAAACCGGCCCTTTTGGCATTGGTCTTGTTTCTCCCGCTGGGCGCTCAAAGCCGTCGCGTCGTAGCCATCTCTCATCGCGGTGAGCACCTCCAGCGCCCCGAAAACACGCTCCCCGCGTTCCAGGAAGCAATCCGCGTCGGCGCCGACTTCATCGAAGTGGACGTGCAGACCACCTCCGATGGCAAGCTTGTGCTCAGTCACGACGCCACCGTTGACCGCTGCACCAACGGCAAAGGCCGCGTCGCCGACATGACTTTTGAACAAGTGGAAGCGCTCGACGCAGGCATCAAGAAAGGCCCCGACTACGCCGGCGTCAAGGTTCCCACCTTCGATCAAGTCCTCGACTTAGCTCGCGGCAAGATCGGTATCTACGTAGATGTCAAGAACGCTACCGCGCAAGACTTGGTCACACATATCGATGGACACGGTATGACCGATCACGTCGTTATCTATTGCAAAGCGAACCTCTGCAAGCAGCTTGAGGAGATCAATCCGAAGCTCAAGGTGATGCCCGAGTCGAGCAGCGTGGAGCATTCGCATATGTTGATCGATCTGCTCCATCCCAAGGTGATTGCATTCGGCGCCGGCGATTTCACTCCGGAGATCATCGCCGTCGTCAAGCAAGCCAATGCAGAAATCTATGTCGACCGCATGGGCCCTACGGACGCCCCGGAAGGCTGGCAGTCCGCCATTGATGCTGGAGCAGACGGCATTCAGACGGACCGTCCCGGCCCATTAGTCGATTTTCTGAAGCAGAAGGGATACAAATAGATCGCTCTCCGCTGTTATTCAAGATCCCGGTTGCGCCTGGTCGAAACGCATAATAAGAATCGTGGCGCCAAGCACTGCCCCCGCTCCGGCAATCGCGACCGCGCTGAGTCTTTCCCCCAGCAGCGTCGCTCCCAGAATGACGCCAAACAACGGAACCATGTATAGCGACGCGGACGCTACCGTCACATCCAGAAATTGCAGCACGTGGAAGAACAGCAGCATCGAAGCGCCATACATAAAGATCGCGAGAAACGCGAAAGCCGCCCAGGACCTCCAATCGAAGTCCGCAAATACCGAAATGCGCAGCGGCTCCACCCATATCAGCAGCGGAATGCTCGCCAGGGATGCGAACACATAGCTGTAAATCAGAATTTCGGTTTCCGGAAAGCGTCGCATCAAACCCTTGCAATACACGTTATAGAATGACGATCCCGCGCAGCCTGCAAAGATCAGCAGATTGCCAACCAGCATCTTCGAATTCAGCAGCGCGCTATTCCGCAGGTCCTGAATGGACATCAGCAACACGCCCGCCAGGCCGATCGCGAACGAAACTGAACGCAGCCGCGTGAGCCGCTCCCGGAGCATGACCGAGGCCAATATCGCGCTGATCACTGGGATCAGCAAATTCAGAATGGCGCCGTTCGAAGCCAGCGATTTCGTAATGCCCCACGTCATTCCCAACTGCGCCAGCACCTGCCCGCCGATACCCGCCCCAGCGAACGATAACCAGTCCCGCGGAGTGGGAGTGACCCGGCAGGCATTGCGGCGGCGCTCGCGAATCAGCACCGGAAGCAACAGAACAGTGGTCACCCAAAATGGCGCAAAGGTGATCGCGATAGGACCCAATTGACGGTCGAGAACCTTTACCGCCACGCCCTGCGATGACCACATCAGGTTGGCCAGCGCGAGCAGCGTAAAATACCGCCACACCACTCCGCGCTTCGCCGCCAGTCCCATGGAACTCGCCGCCATCTCGATCCTCAGAACGTCTGCACGCCGAAGTGGTCGGCTCCCGGCGAGCTGCCTTCGAACAAGTACGGCCTTCGACCCGCGTACGCAGCGTACCCGTCGACCACTCGCGCGAACGCCTCATCGGACCCTTTGCGGCACAGCACTGCCACCGTTCCGCCGGCGCCGCCTCCGGTGATCTTCGCGCCGTAAAGCCCCGCAGCGGGACCTTCGGCGCGCACCAAGTCGACCAGATAGTCCGTCTGCGGGCAGCCGAGTCCGCATTCGGTGTAAGCAAAGTGAGACTGGTACATCAACTCGCCCATCAGCTCGAACGCGTCAGGTCCGCCTGTATTGCAAGCCAGTTCAATAAATAACCGGATGCGCAGATTCTCCTCGACCGCATAACGCGCGGCCGCTCGCACCGGATAGACGGCTTCGCCGCGCACAGGTGTAAAGGCATCCACGTGCGTTTCAGATGCGGCGAGATAATCTGCGCCCGAAACTGTTTCCGGTAACCGCCTCTCGAACTGCGAACGGAAGATGGAAGCGCTGAGATTGGAAAGATAGCCGTTGCAACGCGCGTCTTTCCAGCGCGGGATTCGGCCCGTATCGTCAAACGAAACCCGGAGCCCCTCCCAATCGCAGATCATTTTGTAGGCCATGAATGCGGCTGCGCGCGCGATCTCGCACTCCATCCCCGCCACCGAATGGCTCACGCCCGAATCGATCGCACGGCATTCCAACATTTCCGGCAGCCGCACCGGAGCGTCTGGGCAGCAGGGTTGGCAGACAAGCGGCAATACGCAATTCTCATCGCCCAACACAATCGCGGCCTGGTCCATGACGCCGCACGGCGATTGCGCGATCACATTCTCCGCCCATTGGCACGACTCGGCCAATTCGATGCCCGCGAGCGGCCGTCCGTACGCAGCGGCGGCCGCTTTCATCACCGCAACTTCCAGTGCCGCTGACGAACTGACGCCTTTGTTCATGGGCAGATCGGATTCGATATACACTGTGGCTCCGGAGATCGAGCTTTGCCGGTGCAGCCAATAGAGCGCACCCAGCACATACGCCGTCCAACGGATTCGCGGATGACTGTTCACCAGCCCACGCACCGCTTCTTCGTCCGTAAGCGCGGCCAACGCAAAGGTCACTTGTTCTTGCCATCCGCGATCGCGCATTTGCGGATTCAGCAGCACGATCGAGCCGTCATCACGCCGTTGAACGGCCGCCCAAGTAGCCTCACGTAGGGTGGACTCAAATACCATGCCGCCTGTGTAATCGACATTGCCTCCCATCAGGTCGAGCCGGCCAGGTGCGCGCGCTACAAAAATGGGACCGTCAGCGCGGAAAACCCCGCCCTCGGCGCGCAGTCGGGCGGCGCGCTCCTGAAACGTCACGATGCCAGAGCCTCAATGCTGGAGCACAGATAGTCAATCGCCTCAGGCGTCAGCCGAGGATGGATCGGCAGGCTTACATAACGCTCGAATAGTGACTCCGCCACTGGGCACTCTCCAGCGCCATGCCCCAGGTCGCGATAGGCGGAGGTCAGATGAATCGGCATGTAGTGCGACCAGGTCTTGACGCGGTATTCGGTCAACAAGCGCCACATGAAGTCCTCCTTGCCGAGGGGAAAATCGTCCTCCACCAGAACGCAATAAATATGATGGGCGTGTCCCGCATCGGGCGAGATGGCGAGCGAACGCAGGCCCCGCTGTTTCGACAGCCGCCGGCAATAAGCGTTTGCGATTTCGGCGCGGCGCCGGTTGAAATCGTCGAGCTTCCGCAACTGCACCAGTCCGACGGCCGCCTGCATGTCGGTCATTCGATAGTTGGAGCCCAAGCCTTCGAAATCCAGTCGCCAATAGCGCTTGCCCATCGGTTCCAACTCTTCATCAAACGCCAGGTACTTGCCCTTGGGATCGTAGGAACGGCAATTCAGCGAGCGCAGGCCCAACATGCGTTCGAACAGGTCCCGCCGCGAGGTCGTGATCATTCCCCCTTCCCCGAGTGTGACCATGTTCTTCTGCTGATGAAAGCTGAAAACGGAGATATCCGCAAGCGAGCCCGCCTTTCGCCCCTTGTAGGACGCCCCTGCGGCGTGCGCGCAGTCGTCCACCAGAAGGATGTTGCGCGCCCTTGCCAGTTCCGAGAGCGCGTCCATATCGCAGCACTGGCCGTAGAGGTGCACAGGCAAAATCACTTTGGTGCGCGGCGT
>DATAUH010000373.1:0-18922 GCA_036268375.1 Bryobacteraceae bacterium
ATCTGCGCGCGCAGAGTTTCAATCTCGTCGGCTTTCAGAATCACATGCGGTTTGGTGAGCAGCAGCGCGTGCTGCGGCTGATTCCGGGCCTTGAGCGCGCGGAATTCTTGCGCTACGGCCAGATTCACCGCAACACCTATATCAATGCGCCGGCGCTCTTGACGGATACGCTGCAATTGCGCGCGCGGCCGGAAGTGCTGTTTGCGGGACAGATTTCGGGCGTGGAAGGCTACGTCGAGTCCATTGCGACGGGGTTAATGGCGGGGTTGCACGCCGCGGCTTTGGCACACGACGAGGCTCCGCGGGCGCTGCCGCGAGAGACGGCGCTGGGCTCGCTATGCCATTACATTTCGGCCGCGGATGCGCGTGACTATCAACCGGCGAATATTACGTTCGATTTGTTGCCGCAATTAGACGAGGCGATGCGCCACAAGCTGCGGCGCGACAAGAAGGCGCGGCATGCGGAAGTCTGCCGCCGTGCGCTCGAGGCCCTGGAAAGCTATCGCGGCGCATATGTCTGAATTGGCGCAACAGATCGACTCGTTCGTGGAGAACTTGAAGCGCGAAGGCGCGTCGCCACACACGGTGGCGGCCTATGCGAGCGACCTCGCGCAATTTCTGGAGTACTTTTCACCGCCGGATCTTACGCCGCCGGAGCCGCGCGCCATTGACCATTTGCTGTTGCGGGAGTGGATGGCGTCCCTCTACAAGCACGACTTGACGGCTGTCAGCATTCAGCGCAAATTGGCCGCCGTGCGCAGCCTGTTCAAGTTCATGCTGCGCGAAGGCGTCGTGCAGGTGAATGTCGCCCGCCTGGTGCGCACGCCGAAAGCGCCGAAGAAGTTACCGGAGGTCATGACGGCGGAGCAGACGAACCGGCTGCTGGACGCAGTTGCCACGAACTCGTTGGACCGCCCGTTCCCCGCGCGCGATCGCGCGATGTTCGAGATGCTGTACGGTTGCGGCGTGCGCGTGAGCGAGTTGGCCGGGCTGGATCTCGACGATGTGGACCGCAGCGAAGGCTGGATCCGCGTTCGCGGCAAGGGCCGCAAAGAGCGGCAAACGCCCATGACGGGAAAGGCGCGGGAGGCGCTGGAGCGGTATTTAAGGGAGCGCGCGGTTGCCCCCAATGAGCGCTCGGTGTTCTTGAACTATCGCGGCGCACGCATTACGACAAGGGCCATACACGCAATCGTCAAGCTGTATGCGACGGCGCTGAGCGGCGACCCTTCCATTCACCCGCACAGCTTCCGGCACGCGTACGCGACGCACCTGCTGGCCGACGGCGCCGATTTACGTGCCATACAGGAACTGTTGGGGCACTCGCGACTTTCGACGACACAGAAATATACGCAGGTGGCGCTCACCGATCTGATGGCGGTGTACGACAAAGCGCATCCAAAGGCCAAGCCGCGGTGAGCTTGCGGCGCGAAATTGGTCCCATGCTTCGGTTGGCCGCGCCTCTGGCTGTCACGGAGCTTGGGTGGACCGTGATGGGCATTGTCGACACGATCATGGCGGGCCGGCTGAGCGCGGCCGCTGTAGGCGCGGGTAGTTTAGGCAACATGCTCTTCTATCCGATCGCAATAGCGGGTACGGGCATGCTGCTGGGCATGGACACGCTGGTGGCGCAGGCGTTCGGAGCCGGCGAAGCACGCGATTGCAGGCGCAGCCTGGTGAATGGAATGTGGCTGGCGGCGGCGCTTTCGCCGATCGTGTGCGTCATTTTGATGCTCTTGGTTCCCGCGATTCGAGCGGCGGGAGTAAATCAAGAGGTTTTCGAAGAATTCAAGCCGTATTTGACGGCGCTCCTTTGGGGAATACCGCCGCTGCTTTTCACGGCTGCGTTTCGCCGCTATTTACAGGCTGTGGACGTCGTGAAGCCGATGCTGTACGCGATGATCGCCGCGAATCTGCTCAATATTGCGGGCAACTGGGTCTTGATGTTCGGACATCTCGGCGTGCCCGCGATGGGGCTGACGGGATCGGGATGGTCGACCAGTATTTCGCGGTATGTGATGGCGGCAATTGGCGCGGCCGCGATTGTGTTGCATGAGCGGAAATCCGATGGAGTGCTGTGGCGTGTTTCGTGGGCCCCGGACTTTGCGCGCATTGGAAGCCTGATTCGGCTGGGCTTGCCGGCGGGGCTGCAGATGCTGTTCGAAGGGTCGGTGTTTGGGTTGGTGACGGTGTGGGCGGCGCGCCTGAGTGAAGGGGCGCTCGCGGCGCATAGCATCGCAGTGCAGGTGATTGCCACGAATTTCATGGTGCCGCTTGGTATCAGCTCGGCCGCGGCGGTGCGTGTGGGGCAGGCGATTGGCAGGGGAGACAAAGTGGGCGCATCGAGCGCAGGTTGGACGGCTCTAGGAATCTCCGCCGCATTCATGGGGACTGCGGCAACCGTCATGATCGTCGCTCCACACCTGATCGTGCGACTGTTCATCGACGACCCGGCGGTAATTTCAGCGGGTGCGCCTCTGCTGCGAATCGCGGCGCTGTTCGAACTGTTCGACGGTTTTCAAATTGTCGCTACGGGAGCGTTACGCGGGATCGGGGACACGCGGTCCGCGATGATTGCCCACGCGCTCGGATATTGGGCCGTGGGCGTACCCGCAGGTTATGTGTTGTGTTTTTCCAGGCAGTATGGCGCGCCGGGAATTTGGATCGGGCTGACGGCAGCGCTGATTCTGATTGGGCTGGCGCTGGTAGCGGTCTGGTGGCGCAAGATCCGGACGGTGCGGGCGGTAGCCGCCGTTTACTGAAGCGGCGGAGTGGTGGGAGGCGCGTGGCGGTGATGCGTCGCCTGTTCGTACGCGTAAGCGATTTTGATGAGCTTGGCTTCGGACCAGGCACGCCCATAGATGGTCATTCCTGCGGGGAGCGTACCGCCGCGAGTATACCCCATAGGCACATTGATAGCCGGAAAGCCGGTGGTGGGTGAGAAAAGCTGGCTGTTGTCGCCGTGGGGCGAATTGAGATCGCCGATGAGACGCGGTGGATTGCTCCAGGTGGGATAAACGTAGGCGTCGAGTTTGAACTTATCCATGCTTTTCACCACCGCCTCGCGCACTTGCTCGCGGTAAGTCGTGTCGGCCTTGCAGGCGGGCGTGTCCGGACCATTTTCCGGACCCTTTTCAGCTGAATCGAGGCGGCTCTGGTTGTTGGGATGGAACTGGCCGGAGCGCAGTATAGCCGCGAGGTCCTTCATTGGAACCTGCCCTTCGCGGGCGGCGAGGTAATGGTTCAAGTCATATTTAAAGCCCATGCACGGACCCAGGCCGCGCGGCCGTTGAATGGAGTCCATGC
Source organism: Bryobacteraceae bacterium (assembly GCA_036268375.1). GTDB lineage: Bacteria > Acidobacteriota > Terriglobia > Bryobacterales > Bryobacteraceae > PALSA-243. The sequence goes on from DATAUH010000373.1 coordinate 3,307, forward strand.
CCTCGACGGGCGCGGGATCGACGATGGTCGCGCCTGCGCGCTTCATGTCCTCGAGCGCAGTTTGAAAGACGCGCGCGATTTCGGCGTCGAGCGTAGGCCGTTCGTAGGCTTGGCGGAGCACGCCGATGGTCGCGCCGCGAAGACCACTGGCATCGAGAGCGGCGAGGTAATCCTGCGGAAGATGTGCGGGAGCGGCGGCGGTGACCGGGTCATCGGGATCGGCGCCCACGACCGCCTGGAAAACGCGGGCGGCGTCTTCGACGGTGCGGCTCATCGGGCCGGCGATATCGGCTAGCAGACTCAGCGGCATGACGCCGCCGCGGCTGGTGAGGCCCATGGTGGATCGGATGCCGACAAGCGCCTGGTGAGACGATGGTCCGCGAATCGAATTGCCGGTATCGCTGCCAAACCCAACAAGGCCGAAGCTTGCGGCGACCGCTGCCGCCGTCCCGCCGCTCGAGCCTGCGGTGACGCGATTGAGCGCGTATGGATTGCGCGTGTATCCCGGCAGGATGGAGTTGACGGTTTCGTAGGGACTGAAAGCCCACTCGGCCATGTTGGATTTGGCGAGCACCAGCGCGCCCGCCTCCTTGATGCGCTTGACCAGGAATGCGTCTTTCTTTGGCAGATAACCCTTGAACGCGAGAGCGCCATCGGTGGTTTGCAAGCCTTCGGTCTCGAAGTTGTCTTTGACGATTACGGGAACGCAGTGCAGCGGACCGGTGAGGCCGGATTGCGCGAAGCGGCGGTCCAGTTCGGCCGCCTCTTTTTCGACGTTGGGATTTAGAACGACGATGGAGTTGATGGCGGGACCGTTCTTGTCGTAGACCTGAATGCGTTTCAGATAGTCGCTGACGAGCTCGCTGCAAGTGAGACGGCCGAGGCGCATGGCTTCGTGAACTTGGGAGATAGTGGCTTCGACGACGTCGAAGGGGAGAGGCGGCGACGGGATCTGCGTTGGTCCCGGGCGTTGCGCGGAAAGAACAGCGGCGCAGAAGAGGAGCGAGCCAAGTTGGCGAAGCACCTGAATATTGTAAGATGCGCCGCGTGAGGCGCACGGGCGCGGCGATGACCAATCACGTTAATCTGCAAGTGATGGGGTTCTATCTGGATGGAGGCGGAATTTATCGCGTTACCGAGCTGGACGTGTTTCCTTGGCTGATTCATGGATTCGGTACGCGCGATACGAATGTTTCCGCCGCGTTTGCGAATTTGGCGACGCTGAAGCAGGTGCATTCGGCCGATTGCGTTGCGGGAGAAGGCCGGAGTGGCATGTTGGGCGAAGGTGACGCGCTGCTGGAGGATACGCCGGGCGCCGTGGTGGCGGTTAAGACAGCCGACTGCATTCCGATATTGCTGATCGATGAAGAAAAGCGCGCCGTGGCGGCGGTGCACGCTGGATGGCGCGGTACTGTGGCGGAGATTGCGGAGCGCGCGGTGGAAGCAATGCGCCGCCGGTTCGGTTCACATGCGGAAAATCTGCACGCGGCGATTGGACCCGGAATTGGAAACTGTTGTTTCGAAGTAGGGCCGGAAGTCTCAGAACAGTTTGGGCACAGCGGACGCGCACATATCGATCTCGCAGCAGAAAATCAGAGGCAACTCATTGAAACGGGAGTAACGGAGAAGCGAATCTACGCGTCGAATCTGTGCACCAAATGTAGAGCAGGGGAGTTTCACTCGTTCCGGCGCGACCGCGAACAGGCGGGACGTATGTATTCGTTTGCCGGTGTTGTGCGTGCAGTACAGTAAAAGTGAAGGGCGACTGAATGTTCACGTGGATCTGCCCGCAGTGCGGGCGTGAAGTTCCTCCGTCTTATACCGAGTGTCCGGATTGCGCGGCGAAGGCGGCTGCGAGCGGGACGACTGCGCCGCCGGAGCAGCAACCCGGGCAGCCGATAAACTATCCGCCGCCTCCCCCGTATCCGCAGGGCCAGAACTATCCTCCCCAAGGGTATCCGCAGCAGCCGTATCCGCCGCAATATCCGCCCTATCCGCAGGCGCCGTATCCGCAACCTCCTTACGGACAGCCGCCAGGGTATCCGCCGTATCCGCCGCCTCCCCACTACCCGCAGTCGTATCAGCAGCCGGTGTACACGCAGGCGCAGTATGCGCCGCCGGCGCCGCCGCAGCAGCCGGAGACTACGCCGGTTCCTCCGCCGCCACCACTGCTGACGACGGCTCCGCCGCGTGCGACTCAACCGCCTTCAGAGAGCCAGCGCGAAACGCGAGGTTCGGCGCTGTTCGGCACGGCTCCAGCTCCCGCGCCGTCGGCTGTTTCGGGAATGCCGACGTGGCTCTTAACCATACTGTTCATCGCCGGATTCGGGTTGGTGGTTGTGGGCGCGTACTGGATTTTCGGTTCGCATAAGACGGCGGCGACACCTTCGACGACCGTGGAGAGTCCTGCGGCGAAGCCTGGTGCGGCCGCGAGTCCGTGGCAGAAGTTCATCGAGATTGCGGGTGTGAGATTCCAGGAAGATCCGAAACATAAAGGCCAGATTCAGGTGAAATTTCTGGTGATCAACCACTCGGAAAGCACCTTGAACGACTTGGCCGGGAACGTGACGATTTGGGCGAACAATCGCAAATCGGACGAAGATGCGCAGGGGACCTTCGCATTTAAGACCAACATTGGTCCGTTTGACTCGAAAGAAGTGACCGCGCCGTTCACGACCAAGTTGAAGGTTTACGAACTGCCGGATTGGAACCTTGTGAATACCGATTTGCAGATTACTGCTCCAGCCGGATCAGGTTCTGGCGGGCTCCCATAAGGTCGGGGGCAATCTGCAAGGCGTGTTCAAAATCCTGTCGCGCGGCATCGCGTTGGCCTAACGCGGCGAGCGCGACGCCACGATTGTTGTAATACTCCGGGTTGCGCGGATCGAGAGCGAGGGCGCGTCCGAACTCCGACAACGCTGCGGCAGCGTTGCCCATGCACAACAGCGTCTTTCCTGTCTCGGTAGCGATGGCGGGGTCGTTTGGCGCGATGCGCCGGGCGTCGGCAAGCAGCGATAGAGCTTCGGCAGGAGCGACGTTGCGCGCCAATTGCACCTTTGGACGAACTTTATCGGGCGATGCTGCGACGGCTTCGCGCCACAAACGTTCGTCGGACATCCAAACGCTGGTTCGGCTGACGCTCACAACCGCAAATAGCGCAAGGACCACACCGCCGAGCCACGCCGGGCATTTTACGCGTTGCGCAAACTGCGTGGCGGCGACAGCGACTGCGGCAAGCGCGAGATACATCCGGCGATCGGCTGCGAGATCCTCCGCGGGAAAGATGGACGAACTGGGCAGCAGCAACACTAGTGCGACAGCGAACCATCGCGAGTAACGCCAAAGAAGCACGGCAGCGGCGGCGAGCGCGAACCACGCCGCGATGCCGAGCCAAGCCGGTGGAACGGTGATTTCGGGATCGACGGTGAAACCGAAAGGCAATACCGCGAGACGAAGGTAGCGCCAAATGACGGGCCCTTGCGCCAGGAAATAGTGGAAGGGCGTGATTCCGGCGTGGAGCCCGGCGGGCGCGCCAGGGGTGATCGCAAGCGCATAGAGCACGTGGACCGCGGCCAATAAAGAGAGCACGAACATTGCGGTTAGCGCGAGATCGCGTGAACGATTGCGCGGCAGCGGCCATTCGAGGCAAACGAGCGCCAACGGGAATGCCGCGCACTCTTCCTTTGCAAGTAGGGCGAGGGCGAAGAGGGCGGTGGCGCGCCAGACGCGTCCTTCAAGCCAGTCGCGCCAGGATGCAAAAGTAAACAGGGCGGCGAGCACTATGCTGCGCGCCCAAATGTAATTGACGGGCTCACTCTGCAGAGGATGAAGGGCGAAGAGGAGCGATGCAAAGAGCGCGGCCGAAGGCGCAATGCGGCGCAGGCATTCGTAAAGCAGCAGGGCGGCGGCCGCGTGAAAGAGAAGATTGAAGGCATGATAGCCGGCTGCTGCTTGGCCGTTGAGATGGTAATTCAGCCAGAAGGAAAAGTAAGTGAGCGGGCGCGTTTGGCGCAGGTTCCAGACCGCAAACCAGCCATGGGGTGCGCGGATGGCGGCGTCCTGGAAAATGGCATAATCGTCAAAGTGAAAACCGGAACCGAGCGAGCCGCAAAACGGGATCAAAGCAGCGGCAAGCAGCAAAAACCTCTGAAGAAGGAGACGGCGGGGCGAACTCCGCATGAGCAAATACAAGCTTACGTGAAACGCCCCAAGACCGCGGCGGAGCGCAAGGCTCGGCTGATGGAGATTTTGTCGCGCCTGGAAAAGATGTACCCGGGGGCCACCTGCGCGCTGATCCACAAGAGCCCGTGGGAACTGCTGGTGGCGACGATCTTATCCGCGCAGTGCACGGATAAACGAGTAAATGAAGTTACTCCGGGATTGTTCAAGAAGTATCCGACCCCCGGAGCCTTCGCGGCAGTAGCTCCAGAAGTTTTGGCGCAGGATATACGCAGCACCGGTTTCTTCAATAACAAGGCGAAATCGATTGTGGGGGCTGCCAAGCGCGTAGTAAATGATTTCGGGGGCAAGATTCCCCGCACGATTGAAGAGATGCTGACAATTCCCGGCGCGGCGCGCAAAACGGCCAACGTGGTTTTGGGCACGGCGTACGGGATTGCATCCGGCATTGTGGTTGACACGCACGTACAGCGAATTTCGGCGCGGCTGGACCTGACTAAAGAGACAGACCCGGTGAAGATTGAGCGCGATCTGATGAAAATCATTCCGCAGGACCGCTGGATCCGCTTTTCGCACGAAGTGATTTTGCACGGACGGGCTCTGTGCATCGCGCGCAAACCCAAATGTCCGGAGTGCGCTCTGGACAATATCTGCTACGCCAAAGATAAGACCATCTGACAAAGACTTAGGCGCCAAAAGCCGACGCGTGCGGCGACCCATGCGCGGGCGCGGTGCGCGTTAAGCGGACGGGCCACCTCCCTCTGTGCGGTTTCAAATCGTATTGACATCGATTTCAGGCGGAAGTACAATTCCGGTGATTCGTGCAAATCTTATTGCACAATAAGCAACACGGCGAGGTGGCGCCGGGAAGCGACCGGACGGGTGGTCCAAATTCAGCTTGTCGACGCTGCTGGGTCGACTCAAGGCCAGAGTGCGGCCTGAGGAAGTGAGGCGATATGTCAAAAACCAAGACGTTCTTGATGTGCATAGCCGGCTTCGGACTTCTTTTTACGGGTTCAGTGAGGGCGCAGGTGCGGTCGGCGATCATAACAGGCTCGGTAGTGGATGAGTCGGGCGCGACGGTTCCGAACGCGGATGTCACGATTACCAACACTGGGACGAACGCTGCTTATAAAACCAAGACGACGGCGGTGGGGCAATTTGCCATGCCGTACCTGGAAGCGGGCACTTACACGGTGGAAGTAACAGCTCCGGGATTTACGCTATATCGCGAGTCGGGACTGAATGTCGCGACCGATCAGACGGCGAGAGTGGATGTGCACTTGAAGGTCGGCGCGGTCGGCGAGAGAGTGGAAGTTACTGCGGAAGCGGTGCAGATACAGACCGATAGTACGCAGGTGGCGAATGTCACGACAGCGGCTGTGATCAATGATATTCCGAATGTGACGCAGAATCCGCTTTTTTACGCGATGCTGCAGAATGGCGTGCAGCCGCGAAATGAGACCTCAAACAGCATGTCGCTGAATTCTTTTGGAATCGGCGTGGCGGGCCGGGCGCAGTTTACCGCAATCGGAGTGAACGGGGGCCGTGCTTATACCAATGACATTCAGTTGGACGGTTTGCCGATCATGGGCGGCGGATTCAACGAAACGGCTATCGTGCCGAATACGGAAGGACTACAGGAAGTCCGCGTGATTAGCAATAACTTCACTGCGGAGTACGGCCATGGGCAGGCGGTGGTGGCGTTCAGCACTAAGTCCGGCACGAATCAGTTTCACGGGCAGGCGGATTACCTGCTGCGCAACGAGGCGTTAAACGCAAACACGAACTCGAATAATGCGAATGGCCTCACGCGAACGGCTTTCAAGGTGAATCAGTTCGGCGGCGCCATTTCGGGTCCGATCAAGAAAAACAAATTGTTTTTCTTCAGCAGCTATCACTTCCTGATGTTCAATCAGGGGCAGACTTACCTGGACACGGTGCCGACGGCGCTCGAACGCGTCGGTGATTTCAGCAAAACCTTCATTCAAAGCAACGGGGCTGCGGTTCCGGCGCAACTCTATAATCCTTCCTCGGTGATACAGACCGCGACCGACCTCTATCAGCGCGCGCCATTTCCAAACGCCATCATTCCCAACCCGAATCCTTTCGCGGTTCACATGTACAGCTTCTATCCGCAACCGAACCGCACGCCCAACGACGTTTATAACACTGCCAATTACCAGGCGAGCGTAGTAAATACGGTTCGGCGGCACACGCTGAATAATCGTGTGGACTACAAACTGGGAATGCACTCAATTTATGGGAGCGGCGGCTTTGATTATGGCGATGTGCAGCAACCGGTGGCATTTGGCACGGCGCCGTTCAACAATGCGCCGACGATCACGCGGGACCGGAATCCTTACGGGCAAGTGGGCGACACCATCGTGCTAAGTCCGACGCTGGTGCTCGACGTTCGCTACGGCGCGACGCGCATCATCGCGTTGAATTTGGGCGGCAATCGCACCGGATTCACCGATTATGCAGCGTTTGGTATTCCTGCGAGCACGCAGGCGCTGTTTGCGATTTATGGCGCGGCGCCAATCGTGAATCCCAACGGTTTCGGTGGCGGTTCGGGCGGCGGCAGTAACTGGACGACGCTGTCCCAGGGACAGTTTGTAAATAAGCAGGAGCACCAACTTAGCCACGCGCTCAATACCAGCATCACTAAAGTGCGGGGTAAATGGACTCACAAAGCGGGCGTTGAGTTCCGAGTACTTCTTTCGAATTATCACGACATGGAAGAGGCGTCTACAGAGATTCCTTCCTGTTGCGCGAACGTGGGCGGTAATTACACCTTTCAATACGTGACCGCAAGCGGCTCCTCGGCGTCGCAGAACACCTCGCCGGTGCAGAACGGCATCAACGGAGCGGCGCTTCTGGTGGGCGAGAACGTGTGGTGGGTGCGCCCGGGAGAGAACGTTTGGCCAGCCTTCGCCCAGAAATACATGGCGCTGTATTCACAGAACGATTGGCGCGCTACCAGCCGCCTGACGGTCAATTTAGGACTGCGGTGGGATCTGCAACCGGGTACGACGGAGCGTTACAACCGCATCGCCGCTTATGATTTCACCCAGACGAATCCGTTTGGAGCAAAAGGAGCGATCGTGTTTCCGGGCTCGAACGGCCTGAGCCGCAACATGTGGCCCACGGAATACCACGATTTCGGACCCCGGGTAGGCGCAGCGTATCAATTGGGGCATAACATGGTGCTGCGCTCCGGTTTTGGCATCACTTACTTGCCAAGTAACACGGGCTACTTCTCGAGTCCGAACGAATACGGCGAGGAATCGTTCAGCCCCGGCACTAACATGTTGCCGTACGGCTTAAATCCTGCCGGGGTACCGGTGACGACGTTTTCCGACCCTGCCCCGATCGTCGCAGCAACCGGCGCAAGCCTCGCGGCGCCGCAGATTTATGGCGGATCCAACGCGCTCTTTACGCATTCGCTGAAGAATGGCATTGCGAAACAGGGTAACTTGTTCGTAGAAAAATCATTCGGCAAGAATGGCGAATGGTTGATGTCGGTTGGATACAGCTTCTCTTATTCCAACAACCTGCAGAATCGTAACTGGCCGTTTCAAAACATGCAGAATATCCCGCAAGCGACTCTAAACGGCTGGTTGAACCAGTACATTGCGAGCAACGGAGCGACTAATCCGGCTAATGTGCAGGTGCCTAACCCGTGGCAACCGAGTGGCGGGCCGCTGCGGCCCTTCCAGGGAACGATGGCGGGAGCAACGATTCCGCAATACATTTCACTGCTGCCGTATCCGTTGTTGTACGGATCGGGCGCGGGCGTGGACGAATCGAATGGATACGCCGGCTACAACGCGTTAATGGCTCGCTTCGCTCATACCTTCTCGTATGGTGTCCATGCGGAACTGAATTACACCTGGTCAAAAGAATTGGATTACACCAGCAGCGGTATTGAGGACGGCCAAGGCGTGAATTCAGGCGGCACGTTTGGCGGCGCGGCGGCGGACCTGATTAACCCCCAAAACAATAAGCATTACGGGTTGGCCGATCAGCCACACCGTTTCGTAGGGATTATGACCTTCGAATCGCCTTTCGGCACAGGTAAGCATTTCGCGCTGGGCAGTTCGTGGACGAGGGCGATCGTGGGTAACTGGACGTTGGGAACGGTTGTGACTTTGCAGAGCGGCATGCCGTTTGTGATTTCGGGAGACTCCACGGGAGCAATGGTAGCGCGTCCGAATCGTATACCCGGTGTTTCGCTAACGGTTCCGGCCGCGCTGCAGCATTGGTACAACGGTACAACGTCGGTGGTGTTGCCTTGCGGCATTAAGTTGCAGCCCGCGAAGAATACGTTCCTAAAATACAATCCGTGCGCATTCCAAGGGGAAACGCTAACTACGCCGAACGGCAGCATTGTGCCGAATGAGTACTGGGTTGGCAATTCCGATCCGACGATCGGAGATTTTCGCGGTCCTGGGCGAATCAATGTGGATTTGAGCCTGCGGCGCATTTTCGTGATTCGGGAGCGGCTGAAGCTGGAACTCGCGGCCGATGCTACCAACTTACTGAACTCGGCGGAGTATAACGGCAACTTCAACGGCAACTTGGGCAACACCAATTTAACGAATAATCCGGCAGCCGGACTTACTCCTGGTTACGGTAACAGCTCGACATTCGGAACGCTTGGCCTGGGTACCTTTGACCCGCGACAGATCACAATGCACCTGAGGGTGCAATTCTGAGGGCGGAGAACCGGCCGCGATTTGCCGCAAGGGGTATGGTGTAAAGGGAACACTTCATGTCGAAGGATCGCCTGAAGGCCGGCAGTTTGATAGCGCTTGGAATCGTGGCGACGGCTTTGTTCGCTGCGACGCAGAATTTCGTACCGGATGCAACCTTCAAAGGTTCCGGTTTGGATGGTTGGCGTAAAACGGGCGCCGCGGACTGGAGCGCATCGAACGGCGAAATCACGGGAAAGCCGAAGAGCGAGAAGGGCGGATGGCTGATGCTCGAAAAGGGCTATCAGGATATCCAACTCGCGGCCACCTTCCGCTGTGAAGGCGCTTGTAAGACGGGAGTGTTGTTACGCGCTGAGAAGACAGATAATGGAACGAGGGGACTCTTTGTCTCGCTGGACCAAGGGGACGTTGCCGCCTACGAAGTTACCCTGGACTCTCAAGGAGTCGAGATAAGCCGCAATAAACTACCCGCGGGACCCGGACCTATGATTCGCATGGCAACGGCGCGGCCGAACGGCGCGGATGAGTTAGTAAATGGATTTTCAAAACCTGCGCCCAGCGTCGAGGAAGCGAGGGCGTCGGTCCCGGCAAAAGGCGGGCAAGCGGGCCGGGGGCGTGGTGGACGCGGTGGTCCGGCGCTCAAGGCGGACGACTGGAACACAGTTCAGATTATTTTGGACGCGGACGTACTGCAGACATCGCTCAATGGCGGCCGAGGCGCGGGTGGAGCGACGAATGACCGCATGATGGGCTTTGGGCCGATCGGGTTCTATGTGGGCGGAGCGGGCTCGGTAACGTTCAAGGACATTGCATACAAAGACCTGAACACGAAGTACGAACCTACTGAGCAGGTCTCGCCGCATTTCAAGATGCAGCGCATCAGCGACTTTTACTACGGCTGGTGCGCCGCGGTGGCCGATATCAATCGCGATGGCTCGCCCGATATCGTCTCCGGCGGGTTTTACTATTTGGGGCCCGATTACACGCTGCGAAAGGAGTTTACTCCTGCGCGGACGTATAACCCGAGTAACCAGTTTTCGCAGGGAATGGTGAACTTCGCGTACGACTTTACGGGCGACGGCTGGCCGGACGTATTGATGGTGGATCAGCGGCCTATCTACCTGTATGTCAACCCGCGCGGCGAATCGCGCCGGTGGGACCGCTATAACGTAGTGCCGCAGGCTTCCACCGAGATCGAGTTACTCAAGGATATTGATGGCGATGGAAAACCGGAGGTGCTGTTTGGGGGAGACAACGCGCTGGAGTACGCCAATCCCGACCCGGCGCATCCCACGGCGCCTTGGGTGGTGCATCAGATCTCGGAAAAGAATGGCGTGAACGCTCACGGCATGGGCGTTGGCGATGTTAACGGCGATGGCCGATTGGATGTGGTGGCCTCCCGTGGTTGGTGGGAGCAGCCCGCCAAGGGCTCGCCAGAAGGGCCGTGGAAGTTCCACCCGGCGAGTTTCGGTAGCGGCGGCGCCGAGATGGGTGTTTACGACGTGAACGGCGACGGACTGGCGGATGTGGTGACCGGAATCGCGGCGCATGGATGGGGCCTCGCGTGGTTTGAGCAGAAGCGCGACGCGCAGGGAGAGATTACTTTCGTGCGCCACGACATTATGGGTGATTATTCGACAAAGAACGCCGGTGACGTGACCTTCTCGGAGTTACACGGGATGACTTTCGGCGACCTGGATGGCGACGGCATTCCGGACATCATTGTAGGCAAGCGGCAGTGGTCGCACCTAGAGAGTTACACAGACCCGGACCCGAACGGGCCAGCGGTGCTGTATTGGTATCGGACCGTTCGCAATCCGAAAGCAGAGGGCGGCGCGGAGTTTGTGCCGGAACTAATTCATAACCGCTCAGGCGTCGGCTCGCATCTGGCGATTTTCGACCTCAATCATGACGGCGCTCCCGATGTGATCACTTCCACGAACCGCGGCACATTCATCTTCTGGAACCAGATGCATGCGGCGAAGACAAGCGGGGGAGGAAAGTAACATGCCCGGGTTAGAAAATCTTTTTGGGCCGATCGCGGGAATATGCGAATTGTAGTCATCGGCGGGACCGGGCACATCGGGAGTTACCTTTCCCCACGGTTGATTGAGGCGGGACACGAAGTTATCTGCGTAAGCCGCGGAGTTAGCAAGCCATATCAGGAACAAGAAGCATGGCGCGCGATACGATTTGTGACCCTCGACCGCCGGGATGCGGAAGCAGACGGGACGTTCGGAGCGCGAATCGCGGAATTGGGCGCGGAGGCGGTGGTTGATCTCACTTGCTATACGCCCGAAAGCGCCAGGGCGTTGGTCGAAGCACTGCGCGGCCGGACGCGGCACTTTCTGCATTGCGGAACAATTTGGGTTCACGGCGCGAGAGCGGGGCAAGTGACGATGGAGGAGACGCCCCGGGAACCGTTCGGCGATTACGGGCTGCGGAAGGCAGCGATTGAGCGATACCTGCTGGAAGAGTTCACGAACAGCGGATTTCCGGCGACGGTGATTCATCCGGGTCACCTGGTGGGCCCGGGATGGGCGCCGATCAACCCGGCGGGAAATTTTAATTTACAAGTCTTTTCGGACTTAGCCTCCAGCGAAGAGGTGTTGCTGCCCAACCACGGGCGCGAGACCGTGCACCACGTGCATGCGGATGATGTCGCGCAATTGTTTGAGAGGGCGATCGGCGCGCCGGGGGTTTGTCGTGGCGAAGCGTTCCATGCAGTGTCGCCCGCGCCGCTTAGTCTGCGCCAGTTTGCTGAAGAAATGGCTGAGTGGTTGGGCAGCGAGCCGCGACTGCGATTTTTACCGTATGAGGAATGGCGCACTCACTTTTCCGAGAAGGATGCGCGCGTAACCTGGGATCACATTCATCATTCACCAAACTGCAGCATCGAAAAGGCGCGCCGTTTGTTGGGTTATGAGCCGAACTATTCGTCGGTGGCGGCGGTGCAGGAGGCAATAGGGTGGATGGTGGATCAGGGGCGGGTGATTGGCGCGCCCGGAGTACCCGCAGCGTGACGATCTTGGAATATGCAACAAACGTTGTGTATTGTACAATGAATTAGACTTAGGCAACGGCAGACAAGGGTAGGGAATTCCAAACTAGCATGACTAAGAAAACGACCGTCGGCATCGCTCATCACGCGGGAGATCTGGGTAAGCCCGCGGAGTACTCCCGAGAGCAACTGGAATTGGTGAAAGGCATGATTCGTGAGATCGCCGATTCCACCATGGGAGGCATGAAAAACATAGTCAAGTCCGGCGACAAGGTGCTGATTAAGATCAATACCGTGATTCCGGTGCCGGCGAACGCGGGATTCACAACAGACCCGCGGATGCTGGAGGCGCTGATCGAACTGGTGAAGGAACAGAACCCCGGGCGCATCCAGATTGGCGAGCGCTGCGCAATGGGCGGCGACACGCTGAAAGCCATGGAAGAGTGCGGGATTGTGGAAGTGGCGAAACGCGCTGGCGTGGAGCTATGTCCGTTTGAACGCGAACCCTTCACCATGTACAAGATCGACCGGCCAATCAGCTTCAACGAATTTCCGGTGCCGCGGCCGGTAAGTGAAGCGGACGTGTACATTGGTCTGCCCAAAATGAAGGTTCACGTCCACACGATCTTTACTGGCGCAATGAAGTTACAGTTTGGAAATTTGCCCGACTATGACTGGATGGTGAAGTGTCACCGCGACGATATTTATCAGAAGATCGTGAATTTGACGCGCGCGGCCAATCCTAAGTGGTTCGTGATGGATTCGCTCTACGCGTGCCAGGGAAATGGTCCATTTAGTCCGTACAGCAACGATCTGATTCAGGACTTCAACACAATCTGCGGCGGCCCGGACCCGGTGGCGGTGGATACGGTGTGCGAAGCGTTGATGGATTGGGAAGAGCCGGGTTTCAACGTGCCCTCGACGGTTCTGGGCGCGGAGGAAGGCCTGGGCACGAATCTGATGGATGAGATCGAGCTGGCGGGCGCGCCGCTCGATAGTGTAAAACGCAAGTTCCGCCGGTCCAGCACGATTTTGCAGGGTCAATATCCGAATGTCAAAGTGGTGATGGGATCTACGTGCGAAGCCGGCTGCAAAGCGATCGTGCGCATTCAATTGGACCAACTGAAAGCGGATGGGACGCTGAACCGGCTGAAGCGGCCGCTCTATGTATTTACAGGCTTGCAGTTTGAAGAACGGATTCAACCGGTGGATGGAGATGTGATTGTAGTGGGCGATTGCGCCAAGCCGGTGTTGAATCGATTCCCGAATGCAAAGTATTGGGGCGAGTGCGAGGAATATCCGAACTGCACGCCGATTTGGGCGAATCGTCCGGATGTCGGAATCGCCAATTACGTCCGGCATCTGGCAGCGGTGCAGGAATCCGCCGCGCGATGAGCGCTTCAACGGCTCTCAGATCGTCTGGCGCAGGCAGCGCGGTTGCGGGTCGCGAAGCTTATTGGCTGCGGCAGGGAATATTGAAACTGCTGGCGATCAAAGATTCCGATGTGCGGCTGCTGACGCTGGAGCAATGCCGCTATGCGGTGGATCAAGGATTGCACGCAGGCGGCGCGTTTTCGTCGGTGATTCCTTTGGTGGCGTTGCACTACGGCGGTTTTTTGAACAGCGACGTGGCGGATCCGACGCGTGTGGGGCAAGATACCTTCGTGCTGAGCAAAGGGCACGCGGTCGCGGCGCTGGCTTCGATTTATGCCGAGCGCGGCTATTTCGACCGATCGGTGCTGCACCATTCCCGTGGACACGAAAGCATTCTAAATGGTCACCCGGGGCCGATTCTGCCAGGGATTTCGATTGCAACCGGGCCGATGGGCCAAGGGTTCGGCGTGGCGCAGGGTTTTGCGATCGCGGGCAAACTAACGCCGAATTTCGATTCTTACTGCATTACAGGCGACGGCGAACTACAGGAAGGGCCGATTTGGGAAGCCGTGATGTTTGCGGGCCAGCGGCATCTGGACAACCTTTGCGTGCTGGTGGACCAGAATAACGGCCAACTGGACGTCTACAGCCGCATGGTGTTTCCGATGCCGAAGCTGGAGGCGGTGTTCGCTTCCTTCGACTGGCAGGTGCACAGTGTCGATGCGACCAGTTACGACGGCGTGTACGCGGCGCTCGAAGCATTCCGTTACGGCCCACGCAACGGTAAGCCGACGGCGATTATCTGTCACAGTTCGAAAGGTTACGGCGCGCTTTCAGACTTCTTCAACCGGCACAAGGTTGTAGTGGCTGAGAAGTTGATGGAGCAGGAGACGGCGATGCAGAGCGAACTGCGCGCGCGCCGCGTGCAGGAGTTCGAATCGCTGTTGGCAAACTTGAATACGCAAACCGACGTCCAGAATTCACTGATGGAACTGGCTCACGGAATGCATCTCGATGCCGACCGCGGATTCGCGCAGGTTATCGGACCGGTGGTGACCAAACGCGTGCCGCAGCGCGACAAGCGCATTCGATATGACGCTGCGCTACTGCCGAAAATTGATCCTGCGAAGGAGTACAGCGCGGCTGACATCGTGACCGGAGCAATGAAGGCGTTCGCGCGGGATACGCGTGTGGTGTCCATCGATTCCGACCTTGCCACGACAAGCGGTTTGGAAGGCGGTGTGGCTGCGGTGGATCAACGCAGGGCGCTGAACGCGGGCGTGGCTGAGGCAAACATGATGTTGCTGGGCGAGGCGTTCGCGGCCTTGGGATGCAACACGTGGATCAGCACATTTTGCCCATTTTGGGACTGGAAGGTGATGCGGCGCATTGCGGTGGGTCACCAGGAGCGGCTGGAGGCTATCGAGAGTCCGACGGGCTGGTTGAGCGAGGGGCATGGTCTGGACCTGACGATGCTCGCGACAGCCGCCAATTTCGAAACACGCACCAACGGCGCGACGCACATGGCCAATGACGATGCGACGATTTTCGACGGCATGGCGCACTTGAAGATCATCGACGTTTCGTGCCCCAGGCAATTGCTTTCCATCATGCAGTGGATCATGCAGGGGAATCGCGGGTTGATTTATCTGCGCGTGATGCGTACGGCATCGGCGGTGCTGTATCCGGAGAGCTATCAGTTTGAATTTGGTAGAGGCAGCGTGGTACGCGCTGCGGAAAATGAGCGCGCAGTAATCGTCTCCAGCGGCCGGGGCGTGCACGAAGCGGTGGCGGCGGCTGCGATGTGTCCGGGCGTCGGCGTGGTGGACATGCCATCAATTGATGAGGATTTGTTGCTGCGCCTGTACGATTCCGGCAAGTGGATTGTGCTGGCGGAACAGAACAATGGGTACGTTTGGCAGAATCTGCTGAAAGTCCTCTATCGGCGGCGAAAGAACGATCTAAATCTGAGCCGCGTGGTTACCGTGAATGCGTTGACGAGCGATGGAAAAGCGCAGTTTATTCACTCCGCTACGTATGAGGAACTGATCGAAGTTTTCGGGCTCTCGGCGGTGAAGTTGGCTGGCCGGGTCCGCCAATTGCTGGAGGCGAACGCATGAGCGTACCGACCATTCACGAAAGCGAAGTCGAAGAACTGAATCTTCCCGGGCGCCATCTGCGTTGGGTGGTGTCGGAAAATTCCCTGCCTGCGAAGCACTGCTCTTCGTGCGTGATTCGCGTGGCTCCCGGTGAGAAGGTGCGGCCCGCGCACAGCCACCCGAACGGCGAGGAGATTCTCTACATTGTTCGTGGGACGGGCCGCGTGCTGGTGGCGGGCGATGTA
>DATAUH010000374.1:0-6368 GCA_036268375.1 Bryobacteraceae bacterium
ACCGTCAGCCGTTCCGGCACGTTCCGTATTTCTTCTCAGACGTGTTCGACCTTTCTTACGAGTTCTGGGGCGATACGTCGGGTGCGGACCAGGTGATCACGCGCGGCGAAATGGCGAGCAAGAGCTTCAGCGTCTGGTGGCTGCATGGAGAGCGACTGGTGGCGGCGTTCCTCATGAACCGGCCCGACGATGAGAGGAATGCTGCGACGCAGTGGATCGAGTCTAAGCGGAAGGTTGAGGCGCGAGCGTTGGGGGATAGCGCGAGAGCGTTGGAGTAGGGGTGGCGGGCGGGCTGGCGAGCGGGCTGGCGAGGGGCACGAGTTAGGAGTTAGGAGTTGGCGGAGGCAGGAGTTGGCGGAGGCAGGAGTTAGGAGCTAGGCGTTAGGAGGTAGCCGAGAGCTATGAGTCGGGGATTTGGGAGTTAGAATCAGGTGAACCTTTGTGACGTCTGTTAACCTTTGTCCTGCGCATCAAGGCGGTGAGAGAGCGTCGAGGTTAGGATCAATGAGGGGTGCAAGTAGTTACCGGGTGGCGGGTACGACTTGTAACTTGCCGTCGGGTGTCTGGTCGACGAAAAGGCGGGTGATTCGGTCGCCGTCGACGATGGCGATGCCGAAGTCGGTGGCGGCTAGGATTTTTCCGTTGATGTGATCGAGACGGAGCGCGATGTCCGGCAGTAGTACGTGGCGCATCGCACCGGTGTGACGATCGTAGCGGAGCAATCCGCCGCTTGAGCCTCCGTACTCGCCGTTGTTCACCAGCGCCATCCAGACAGCGTCGGCTGTCACGTCAAGGGCTGACACGGACCAGTCTGCGATCTCGGGCGGATTGAGTAAGCGTAGCTTTCGTTCTGTCAGATCGAAATAACCAAAGCCACCAACTCCTGTGCTGCCTTCGCCATCATAGAAGGTTTTGCCGAACCAGATGCGGCTGTCTTCCCGCTGCCAGGGACCAATGGATTCGTCGAATTCAGTGCCTTGGCGTACGTAGCCGTCTTTCACACGACGCGGGCGCGCGGCGGCGAACTGATCATATGCCGTCCGGGGAAGCGGGGGAACGGCGTCCGGGAGCGCTGGTTTCTCGTTTTCGATGTAGATCACGTGGCGCGGCGGCAGTCCTTCGGCGCCGGCGGAGACGTGGACGCGGCTGATCCAGGACTTCGCCGCCCGATCGCTTAAGACGCGAAAGGCGGGCGACTGATCCGGGCTATAGTCGATGGCGATGAGCCGCTGCCGGTCGGAGCCGATCAGCACGGCGCCATTTGGATTGGAAGCGTCCGCACCTCTCGCAAAGAGACGGCACATCGCGAATGGCTGATAGGAGAATTGCCGGGTGAGGGTTTTGGCGTCTACGTCGTATACCCACTTCTGGTTAGGGTACTGTTCGGTCTTTTCGCCGCGGCAGGAGATGACCGTATCGGTCGCGGTGACGCGTTCGATGCGGGCGGCGCAGTCGGGAAATCCGGATTTCGTCGACAGGAGATAGACGCGCCCGGGGCGGGTTTTCTCTTGGAGGAAAAGGCCGATCTTCCGGTCTTGGCTCCAGAAGATCCAGTGATTTTCTGGCGGGAAGGCTTTGGGACTTCCCATGGCGACGATGAGGTCGAGGTCGTCCGTAACGGGAGTGCGCTGCAACTGAACGAAGTGGGAGAGGCCGGAGTCAAGCTGTTTGAAAGCGCTGAAGATTGGTGTTTCGGCTGGCGAGTCCGCCTGGAGTGAAGAGACGCAGAGGACAAGAGCGGCGATAACGATGCGCATTCATTCGTCAGTATATGCTTTCGAGAAGCAGGCGGCTAAGAAGCGGGTGAATTCGCCGCTCCAGTGTCTTGTGAGTTACTCAGACTTGGACGGAACTCTGCCTGACTTATGAACTTTCTACGTCATGCCGGAGTCTAATTGTTATTGTTTGCGGCTACGGCGCTGCGATCGAGCGGCAAGGGCGGGCGCGCCGGAATGCCGGGTGGATGGATGCGCGCCCCCGACGAAAGGACGCAGATTCATGCGGGCGCCGGCGATGCGGTGGGCTGTGACGGAAATACGCGCCCGCCCGCCAACTCTCTTGGGCGTCGCGGCACGCCCACGACAGATTCCTTTCAAGACCATCGACAGTTGGCCGCTTGGGATATTTAGGGAGTGAACGTCCCCAGCCCGTTGGCGCGACGGAAGAGGTGGGCGCCGCGGCGAAACGTGTGGGCAGGTTGGCGGAGCACTGGGCCTGACGGCGGAGACTGCAGCGCGAGTAGGAATCGTGTGATGGAGAACTTAGTGCGGATAGTGAGCCTATTGGTCGCATCTGTCTTGGTTGTGGCCGCGCAGACTGACGTTGCGCGAATCGAGCGGCACGGCGACTCGAGTGTTCTCTCGGTTCATACTTTCCGGCCGCTGGATGCGATTGCCAGTAAGCTTGAAGCGGAGTTCGGCATCAATGTGAGCGCTGAAGACCCTGTTTTTCAGTTCCGCGGCGACATGATGGACATATCGCTCGAAGTTCCGAAGGTTCGTCCGGGCACGCTGGTTCCGGCGCGGTGGGGATTTGAAGTAGGGTTGCGGGTAAATCTTGATGGTTCGCCGCAAAGTGTGCATGGCCTGCTGGCTAGCATCGTGGCAGAGGCGAATGCGCGATCGCCTTTTGCATACCGGCTGGATGAAGTCGGGGGCGCATTTTTCTTTGTGCCAACACAGACCCGTGACACGCAAGGGCGGCCGGTTGCAGTGACGCCGTTGCTCGATCGACCGGTTACGATACCGGCTGGGTTCAGGCGCATCAACGAAAGCGCGGCGCTGATGGCGGCGGATCTTTCGCGGCAGACCGGTTTGCGAGTGAGCTGTTGTCAGCCGGTGATCGCAGGTTATCCATGGGGCATGAAAGAAGCCATGTTTGGCGCGAGCGAGGAGCCGGCGCGGTCTGTGTTGCGGCAGCTGGGGCTCAGTCGCTGGCACGTGAGATGCGATGAAGACTTCTGTTTTATCGATATGCGGTAGAGTGCTCCTGCTGCTGTTCCCGCTGCCGCTGAGTCTGCATGCGGGGTTGATCAAGCAGTGGCAGTTGAAGGAGACTGCGTCGGCGCCGGTGCTGGTGACGGGGCGCATTCGTGCGGTTCACCGGAACGAGCGGGCGGCGGAAGATCAGGCGCCGTGGAAGGCCGAGACCTGGTGGATGAGCGCGGACGTGGAGGTGCTTCGGTCCTTTGCGGCGTCCGGAGTGGCGTTGCCGTCGCGCGAGATCGAAGTGCGCTTTCTCGCTTATGTACCGGATGGGGCGCCATCTATCAATGGCTTTCCGCCGCCGCTGCCCGACATGACGCCTGGTGCGATTCGCATACTGCCGCTGCTAGAGAACAACGGCCCCGCGTCCGGACCGTGGCGGCTGATGGCGGACTCGGGCATGGACATCACGATTCCCGCGCGGCCCGAGATTGAAGGCAAGCTGGCTTCATCGACATCAGCGCGCGCGTTCCTGATTGGCGAATTCGTCGATACGTTGAGCCGCGGCACGGCGGGCGAAATCGCTGCCTTGAGCGGCTATCTGTTGCGCCAGAGGGAAGACCTTTCGGGAGAGCTGATGCCGCTGCTCGACGCTTCGATTGGCAATGACCGGCAGCAGTGGGCCGAGATCGCGGCAAGCTTGCACGCGGCGCAGAGCGTTCCTCGGCCTGGCGTCGCCGAACTGCTTTCGACTAAATCCGCGGAATTGCCCAGGGACTGGGCTGGACGGGAGAATTTGCCGCTGATACGGGCGGCGCTGCGAAGACTGCAGGCGTCTCCGGCGACCGACGATCTGCTGATTAGAACCTGGATCGCCGATGCTCCGTTTAATGCGTGGGGATCGGCCAACTCGCTGGTGGAATTTGCCAATAGTCCGGTAACGACGGAGACTCTGCGGCAGGCGTTGAGAGATGACGTGCGCGGCTCGTGCTATATCGCGATGGTACTTGCCAACTATGGCAACACGACCATTCTTCCCGATGCTGTGGCTCGGGCGTTTCGCGTTTTAGACGATCCGAATGGGTTGGGCAGCCGCTTCGACGAAGTTCAAGGCGCGGCGGCGTTGCTGCGGGACCACGGGAGCGATCAGGACCTGACACGGCTTGCGGGGATAGTGCGGAAAGATCAGACGGCCGATCGGAAATACTACGGCGCGCTATGGCAATACGCCACGCAATCGGAGAATCCGCGCGAGGTGCGCGTGCTGGCCGTGGTTCTGGCGGACCGACGGGTTGCCTTCGGCGATTTTCGCTATTGCGATTTGGCATTGGGAGAGTTTAAGAGGCTTACGAAGCAGAAGTTCGATATTGCCGCGGCGAGCGTTGCGGAACGAGACGCGGAGATTTCGCGCGCGCTGGTGTGGATCAGTGCGCACTGATATCTGATGGGCCAAGATTCGGCGGCTGCGCCTGGGTTATCGCATGTAGAAGAGGCTGAGGCGCGGAAGGGCGGATTTTTCGAGCAGGTTGCGTTCGAGGAATTGCTTTTCGAGGAGGGCGAGCTGGTCGGCGGTCATTTTGCCGCGGTAGGGACGGAGCTGGCGGTCGAGTTCGGTGCGGGCTTCGAAGAGAGAGTCTTCAGACTGTTGCAGGCGGGCGGCGGCGATCATCTTTTCTTCGAGGACAGTGAGGCGACGCTCGAGGGATTCGAGGTCGGCGTAGTGTTGATCGGCTTGGGCGGCGAGCTGGCGTAGGGCTGTGGCGGTTTCGGCGAAGCTGGGGGGCATCGCGTCGGCGTTGCGCGTGAGGTAGGCGCGGAGCTCTTCGAGAGCGAAGGGCGCGGCGACTTCGCGGCGTGCGCGCGGCGGGGCCTGACCGGACATGATCTGAGCTTCGGTGAGCACGGCTTGGGCGCAGAAGGCGAGCGAGTTCACCGATTGTGTTTTGACGCGGCGGGAACGCCACTTTTCGAAGGCTACGTCGATGCCGCGCAGGACGGCTTCGAGGGGGACTTCCGCATTTTTCCAGGTTTCGATGAGCGCCCAATCGAGAGGCGAGAGCAGAAAGAGGCTGGTGCCGCGCGAGCGCTGGAAATGCTCTTCGATTTCGGTGAAGTAGTTGAAGTAGTTTCCCGCCCAGGCGTGGTCGTCAGCAGCGGGATGCTGCGGCGAAGCGTGTTCGCCGGATGCATCATCGCTCATTTGCGGTTGCGCTCCCAGATCATGGCGAGGCCTTCGAGGGTGAGGTGCTCGTCGACGATTTGGAGGTAGCGAGAGCCTTCGACGATCATGTGCGCCTGGCCGCCGGTGGCGATGGCTTTGGTGTCGGGGCCGAGTTTGGCGATGATCCGTTCGATGATGGCGTCGACCGCGCCGATGGCGCCGTAGTAGAGGCCCGACTGCATGCTGGCGATGGTGTTGGAGCCGACGACGTCTTTGGGCGGGCGGAAATCGACCATGGGAAGGCGGGCGGTTTTGCTGAAGAGCGCGTCGATGGCGATGCCGATGCCGACAGCGATGGCGCCGCCGAGGTATTCGGCGTCGCGAGAGACAACGTCGAAGTTGATGGTGGTGCCGAGGTCGCAGACGACGCAGGGGCCGCCGTATTTGTTGAAGGCGGCGACGCCGTTTACGAGGCGATCGGCGCCGACTTCGTTGGGGTTGTCGTAGCGGATGGTGAGGCCGATGTCGGTGCGCGGCGTGACAAACATGGCTTCGTGGTGGAAGTAACGCTCGGTCATGGCGGCGAGCGTGGCGTCGATCGGAGGGACGACGCTCGAGATGATGATGCCGTCGATTTTGGCGATGTCGAGGCCGGCGGGCGCGAAGAGGTTGCGGAGCAGGATGCCCCATTCGTCGGAGGTCTGGTCGCGGATGGTGCGGAGACGCCACTGCGAGATGAGGCGGCGATCTTCGAAAGCGCCGATGGTGATGTTGCTGTTGCCGGCATCAAGCGCGAGCAGCATGGAGACTCCTAGCCTGCATTTTTCACACAGCTTCTACTCCGGCACGCGATAAGGCCGCGCCTACTTCGTTGCGCTCGTTCACAGTGCTCGAGCCGCTGCGGCGGCCCTCCACGCGCTGACCTTCGCGCGCCTCGTATCCACGACCCTCTCACACGCGCCTCTTAACGAACCTATGTGAGAAATGCAGGCTAATTTGCGGCACGAACACCTCCGGCGAGGATGAGGGCGACAGCGCCATCGTCCTGGCGGACCTTGAGGAAGCCGGCGGGGTCGAGGCCCGCGGTGACGCCGCGAATTTCGGCGCTGTCGCCGGCGGGCTGATTGACGACGACGCGGCGGCCGCGAACATAGCTGGAGGCGTGCGTGAAGAGATCGAGAACCTGTTCATTGGGCAGGTCCGCATAACGATCGATGGCGGTTATAAGCGCTTCGACGATGGGTTCGAGCGCGAGCGGCGCGCCTTTATGAATGCGGAGGGAG
>DATAUH010000375.1:0-6492 GCA_036268375.1 Bryobacteraceae bacterium
TCGATCGCAACGTTAGCGAATGCCGATGTTGCGTCCGCGCCGGGAAACGTATTCGACACATCGCCATTCTGCTCCGCCGGCACAGGAATCGATTGGTCGCCATTCAATCGTGGCCACTGAGTCGTCACAAGCTGGTAATGCTCCCATACCGTTCCCTTTAACGATCGCTCGTAAAGCAAATTGATGAGTGCGGTCTTGGGATGAATCGGCGCATCGGGCGATCGCGTCACATTAAAGGGCTTCACCGGCTCTGCCGCCAACGGCGCCAGCGTCAGGGGATTCTCCGCGGGCATCGCGGCTTCGCCCCCGTCGTGAAAGAGGAACTTTCCAGGCGAATCCACACGCGCGGGCGGCACGTTGTCCACCTGCTCGAATGACGACCAGATCCATTGCGGCCGGCTTTCCGTCTTCTGCACGATGTGCAGGCCAACCAATCCGACCGTCACGCGTGAGCACTTGCCACTCTCCGCATTCAACATCAGCGCTTCGCGCGTGTAATAACGTCGTACCTGTTCGGGGCTGAAGCCGCTCATATCCAGCCACGCCGCCTTCAGCGCAACCGATCCTACCGGAAAATTCACCACCGGCGTCTTCGGACGCGGGTTCGGAAGCTCAGGCAGAGCGCTTCGCGAATAGAGCTTGTCCGCAACAATCCGTTCAAATTCGGCGCGACTATAAAGCGTCTGATAGTGAACGTAGCGCCCGTTCTGCGCCACCAATGGCCCCGTCAACTCGCCGTTGCCGGCCTGTCCAATGTCGCTGAACGCCGGGGAGGCGCCCAGAATCAAATCGCCGTACCGCGCCTCGGCCTTGCACGCATTGTGCGCCGCGCCATCGTAAGTGTTGAAGTCCGCCACTGGCGCGGAGCCATCGTCGTGGAACACCTCCCACAGCGATTTTTCGGTTTCGAACACGCGCGGCCCCTTGTCGCCCACGCTCTTCGTCGCGTCGGGAGCTCCACGCTGCTTCGGATCGGCGGGCCAGATCATCGAGACGAACACGCGCCACGAAAAGTCATCGAAATACTCAATCGGAACTTCTGTGAATCCCTTTGGAATGCACACATCCGCCGGCGCCTTGGGCGTCACGCTCGGCTCGGGATGGTCCGGGCACCGTTGCGCCGCCAGGGTTGCCGGAAGCCAAAGCGCCGCCGCGGCAAGAACCCAGGTTGCCCAGCGAGGCCCTGTGCTCGTCATCAGACTCGATTATAATCTTGCTAGCGCACGCCGTGCTCTAGCGTGCGCCGCGGAGAGCATTCATGTACTCTAGACGCGACTTCGGTAAACTGGCGCTGCTCAGCGCGCCGTTAGCGGCTTTGAAGAGCGCGCCGGCGGACGGCGCAACCACGGCCGCCACTCCAATCGGCGTCACCACCTTCAGCTTTCGCGACCTGCCGCAAAAAGGCGGTCGCGACCGCCTCGGCCGCGTGCTGGACTCGCTGAAGGCAGTTGGAGCGACCACGATCGAACTGCACTCTGTCGATACCGAGTCGCCCGAGCCGATCGGCGGCCTTCCCAAACCGCAAACCGGCGGCGCTTACGGCGGCATGACGGTGGAACTCACGCCCGCCGAACTGGCCCACATCAAGCTTGCCAATCGAAACAATCTCCGTCATTGGCGTCTCGAAACCAAACCTGCCGTTTACGAATCCATGCGCGATCGCTTCGACTCCGCGGGCGTCAAGATCACCGCGTATCGCGTCGACTATGACGATGCCTTCACCGATGATGAAATCGTCGCGACATTTGCGCAATCGAAAACGCTCGGCGCGGGCGTAATTTCAAGCGCAGCCTCCATTGCAATGGCGCGCCGCCTCGCCCCGTTGGCCGATGCCCACCACGTCGTCATCGCATTCCGTAATTCCTCGCCCAAAGATGGCGATATGGCGTTGCCCGCATCCTTATCGAGCGCCCTCGCGCTCTCGAAAAACTTTCGCGTCGCTCTCGATATCGGCGCCTTCACCGCGTCCAACCAGCAAGCCGTCGCCTACATTCAGGAAAACCACGCCGTCATCAGCCACATCGTCGTTAAAGACCGCACACGCGATGGCGGCGGCAATGAAGAGTTCGGCAATGGGGACACGCCCATCAAGCCCGTCATGCACTTGCTCAAAGAAAAGCAGTTTGCCGTCCCCGCATTCGTGGAATACGAATATCTCGGCGTCGGAACGCCCGAAGCCGAAGTAAAACGATGTTTGGCCTATGTGAAAGCCGCGCTGGCTTAATTCTCTCCGAGGAGTAAAGGTGATGCACAACGACAGTCTTCGAACCCCACGCCGCGAGTTCTTCAAACAGGCGATGACGGCCGGCGGCCTTTTGATCGCGGGCGGCGCGATCCGTAACGCGCACGCCGCAGATGCTCCGGATTGGACCAGACAGGCAGGGCTTGAGCTCTTCACTGTGCGCGACGTGCTCCCCAAGGACTTCGAAGGTACCCTCGCCAAAGTCGCGGCCATGGGCTACAAAGAGGTCGAGCCCGCCACCGGTTACGGCGACATGGATCCGAAGCAATTCCGCGCTACGCTCGATCGCTATGGTCTCAGCATGCCGACCACGCACTCCGGCGCCGCCGAGGGTCCAGATCTCGAAAAGACGCTCGAAGGCTTTCAGATCATGGGCTTAAAGTACACGGAAATCAGCGGCCCTCGTCCCGCCGGTGCTCGTGGACCCGGCGCAGGTGGACCGGGTGGCGGCGCTCCAGGCGGCGGCCCTGGCGCGGGAGCTGGACGCGCCGCGGGGCAGGGTGGTGGTCGTGGTCCGATGGGTGGTCCTGGCGGCGGACGCGGAGCCGCTCCCGCCATGACCGTCGAAGCCGCCAAGCGCAATGCCGCCCAGTTGAATGAGCACGGCAAGATCGCGAAAAAGTTCGGCATGAAAATACTGGTGCACAATCACACCGGCGAATTCGCGCCGCTCGCCAATAGCGATCTGCGCCAGTATGACGTCCTGCTCGCCGAAACCGACCCCGAACTCGTCGCCATGCAACTCGATATCGGTTGGGCTTCCGTCGCCGGCCAGGACATCCTCGCCATGTTCCAGAAGAACCCCGGCCGCTATGAGCTCTGGCACGTCAAGGACGCGAGCGGCATCAAGAAAATGGACGGCATGTCCATGTCGGAACGCCAACGCAGCGCCTCGCTTGTCCCCGTTGGCTTAGGCGATGTCGATTACAAAACCATCTTTGCCAATGCCGGCGTCGCGGGCATGAAGCATTACTGCGTCGAGCAGGACAACGCCAACGCGTGGGGCGATTCAATGGCTGCGGCCCAGGTGTCGCTCACCAATCTGAAACGCATCCTGGCGTAACTCGCCCAATAGCGCTGCGCAGTCATACTGACCGGCCTCCCTTGTGGACCCGTAAGGGTGTACCATTGCTTTAATCCTTACCTGGAGGCTGATTCATGCGAAAAACTCTGTTCGCGGCGGCATTGCTATCACTGCCGGTCTTGTTACAGGCGCAAGTCAAGTTACTGCGCCATCCAACTTACTCCAAAGGGAAGGTAGCTTTTAGCTATCTCGGCGATATCTGGACCGCCAACGAGAACGGTTCCGGCGCCCAGCGGCTTACCGACAATGCCGCGCGCGACCAATTCCCGCGCTTTTCGCCCGATGGTTCGATGATCGCCTTCTCGTCGAATCGCGATGGCAACTACGACGTCTTCGTCATCCCTTCGGCGGGCGGCAAACCGCGCCAACTTACCTTTCACACGGCCGCCGATAACGTTGTCGGCTGGACGAACGACGGCAAGAACATCGTATTCTCATCCACGCGCGGCAATGGCGCGTTTCCCTCGGTCGCCACGCTGTGGGAAATCCCCGTCTCCGGCGGCATCGAGACGCCAATCTCCACCGATTGGGGCTCCTCCGCGAGTTTTTCGCAAGACGGCTCGAAGATGGCCTTCTCGCGCCATCCCGGCGTCTGGTCGCGCCGTCACTATCGCGGCAGTTACGCCGTAGATCTGTGGATCGAAGACATCGCTTCCAAGAAATTCACCAAACTAGGTGATTCCGATTATAAAGGTAACTACCTCTGGCCCATGTACGCCGGGAACGACGAAATCTACTTCGTCGCCGACATCCTTCCCGATGAGAAAGCTGTCAAATTCGGCAGCGCGGACGTGATGAAGAGCGTCAACAACATCTACAAGATCTCCGATAAGAGCGGCAAGCCGGTTCAAGTCACGCATCACGGCGATGGCAACCTCTACTTCCCCAGCATTTCCGCCGACGGCAAGACGATCGTTTACGAAGACAACTTCGGTATCTGGAAGTTAGATGTCGCGAGCGGCAAATCCTCCGAAATTCGCGTCGAAATCAAGTCCGACGCCAAAGAAAACGATACTGAGTTAGTCACGCTTACCAATGACGCCGAAGGTTTCAATGTTTCCCCGTCGAACAAGCGCGCCGCCATCGCGGTTCATGGCGAAATCTTTACCATCGCCACCGATCGCGGCGAAACCCAGCGCGTCACGGATACCCCATGGCGTGAGGAAGACCCCCGCTGGTCGCCCAACGGTAAGTTTATCGCCTACGTCTCCGACCGCACCGGCCGCCAGGAAGTCTACACCTCCGACGAACTCGGCAAAAACGTAAAACAGTTGAGTAACTTCGATTGCGATAAGTCGGGCATTGTGTGGGCGCCCGATTCTAAGTCGTTCGTCTATAGCGGAAGCGACCACAAACTGCGCCGCGTCGATGTCGAAAGCGGAAAAACCGATGAGTTAGTCACCGCAACCGGCGGCAACGTCGGCGGCGCGCAATTCTCTCCCGACGGCGCGTTCCTGGCTTATTCGAAGCCCGATCACTTACTCCGCCAGCACGTCTTCATCAAGGAGCTCGCCACCGGCCAGGAGCACCAGATCGGCGGCGGCGATTTCCTCTCGTCCACGGGCGCCAAGTGGACTGCCGATGGGCGCAAGTTGCTCTTCCTCGGCGGCGTCAGCGTCGCTGCCATAGCCTCAACCGGTGGTCGCGGCACGTCGCAGCTCTATTCCGCGTCGCTCCTGCCTGCCGAGAAGGATCCGAACTCGTCTGACGTCGATACCGAGGCGCAAGCCGAAGCCGCGGACAACGTAGCCGGCCGTGGCGCTCGCGGCGCCGTGAATGGCGCGCCCAACGTGCAGGTGAAAATCGTGTGGGACGGCCTCGATCGCCGGGTTACTCAGCTCACGCGCATGCCCGGCTCCGTCAGCGCTGTCATTCCCGCGCCTGACAGCCGTTCGTACCTCTTCATCGCCACCGGCGGCGCATCCGAAGAGGGCAATGGTCCCGGCGCCGGCGCAGGCCCCGCTTACTACACCATCGCCGATGATGGCGCGCGCCTCACGCGCCTCAACACCACTCCCACCGACGCGGCTGCTGGCCGTGGACGCGGTGGACGCGGCGCGGGTGGCGGAGGCGGCGCTGGCGGCAATGAAGCGCAATGGTCGCGCGACGGCCGCAGCATCTACTTCTTGCAAGGTGGCAGCCTCTACTCGCTCGCAGTTGGCGGAGGCGGCGATACCGCTGGTGCTAACGGCGCTAATGCCGCCGCAGCAGGCCGTGGAGGACGCGGTGGTGGTGGCGGCGGACGCGGCGGAGCAGCAGCGCCCACGGCCACTGCTTCAACCGGGGCAGCGCCAAGGCGCATCGATTTCTCCCTGCGCATGGTGATCGACATCCCCGCCGAGCGCCGGCAGATATTCGAAGAGGCCTGGCGCACCATGAAGAATCGATATTATGACGCCAAAATGCACGGCGCCGATTGGGCCGCGGCCAAAGATAAATACGAATCGCTGCTTGGCAATATCGCCGATATCGAAGAACTGCAAAACGTGATCATGGAGATGATCGGCGAAATCAACTCCTCGCACACCGGCATCTCCGGCGGCACGCGCCTGCCGGGCGATCAGGCCCGCCCTGACCGCATCACCACTCGCTATCCCGGCTTCGACATGCAGGCCGATTCGTCGGGTTATTACAAAGTCTCCTACATCTACCGCAAAGGCCCCGCCGATCACGAGTACGTCAAAATCGCGCCCGGCAACTTCATCCTCGCGGTCAACGGAGAAGAGCTGAAGACCTCCGAAAATTACTGGAAGCTCTTCAACATCATGCCGGAGAAGAAATTCGAATTTGTAGTCAATTCGAAACCTTCCATGGATGGCTCCTGGACAGTTACGCTCGACCCGCTCACCTCCGCGCAGCAGAACGATCTCGAGTACGCGCGCTGGGTAGACGATCGCGCCGCCTCCGTCAATAGCGTTTCGAAAGGCGAGATCGGCTACCTCCACATCAAAGCCATGGACGCGCCGTCGCTTGCCAAATTCCAACGAGATCTCCTCGAAAACATGGACAAAAAAGCGCTCATCATAGACGAGCGTTTCAATGGAGGCGGTGGCATCGATATGGAGCTGCTCGAAATTCTGAATCAGCGCAAGCCGTATCAGACCACGCGCGGCCGCGATTCCATCGACGTGCGGCGTCCCGCGCAGGCGTTCTTCGGCCCCATGGT
>DATAUH010000376.1:0-14027 GCA_036268375.1 Bryobacteraceae bacterium
AGCTCGGCGCAATGATGGTAAGTGTAGCCGCCATCGGGATTCCAGCCATGGGCCGCCATAAACTCGATCACTTGCAAGGTGCATTTCGTGCAGTTGATGTTCGGCATCTCGACATCGGCTTCCTGTTCCTTATTGAACGGCACGGCGTGCATGAACAAACCGTCGGCAAGAATCGGCGGCGACGGCGGATAGTGAATGGCTCCCGAAACAGACCGTTGACCACCGTTAGACCCCGGCTCGCTTATGGCGTCGGGATCTGGAGGGAGTTCGCTTCGCGAATTCACAGCGAGAGCAATGCGGTAAAAGCCAGGATGGAAAGCCATCTCCTGGATTCGGATGTGCAGCTTCTCACCGCCCCGGATTTTCGTCGTGGCGCCGGTGGGTTTACCGGGGTTCGTCAACGTTCCGCCGCACGGAGCCGACCACTGGGGATCGCCGAGTGCCTCCGACTCCTGAATCCAGGATGCAGGCTCGAGCAGTCTGAAATGCGCGCCGCCGCGCGGAACCAGGACCAACAACAGAAAGCCGCCAGCCAGAACAGGAATCGCTCTCATGCAATTTCTCCTATGATGTTTGTCCACTCCGAGGTTCTAAGCCTCGGTTTTGGCTCGCCACACATCCCATAGGCGACAGAGCCGCCGAGTTGGAGCGAAGCCAGGCTAAGCGTAGCGGAGGCGCAGTGGCGATTGTCATGCCGTGGCGTCCTCGGCCAGCACAAAGTTGGGGAAATCTGCAAACACCCAACGGTTCTTGAGCGTTCGATAGATGATTCCCAGAAATTTACGAGCCAGCGCGATGATCGCCTTCCCGGTTCCGCGGCTTTTCTTCTTTTCGTAGTAGTTCTTCAAGTACGGGCTGTAGCGCTGCGCGATCAGAGCGCACTGCACGAGCGTGGTTCGGCCCAGCTTGGTCCCTCGCTTAGTAATGCGACCCGAGCGCTCCGTCTCGTTGGAGTTACTAGTTCTCGGCACGATCCCAAAGTAAGCGGCCAACTTGCCTTCATCGGAGAAGTCGCTGATATCGCCGATAATTGACAGCAGGATGCCGGCGCTCAGGCCAGCGATTCCCTTGATGGAAGTCAGGTTCTTGTGCCCTTCCAATTTCTGACTTTCCTTGCCGATCGTCTCCTCCAACTCGGCAATGCTCTGGTTCAGGCTGCGAATCTGATCGATGATGATTTTTAATTCCAGGTTTACCAGCGGTTCAAACCGCATCTCCAGAACAGTTCGCAATCCCTTTTCGCTGCCCAACGATTCCTTGTTGAGATTCACACCATGCGCCGAGCAGATATTCTTCACCTTGTTCTTCAGCGCCGTCCGCAATTTCACCGTCGTGTCCCGCGTTTGGGTAAGGGATGCGATCTGAGCTTGTGTTTTATCCTTCATCCGCACCTCCGGCAACAAATCCTTGGACAGATACAACGCCAGGTTCCGGGCATCATTAGGATCGGTCTTCTTCACCGAATGCGTGATCACCTGGAACTGACTGGGGTTCACCGCCATCACCCGCTCGACGTGGGCGTCACCGCGTCGCGAAACAGCCGCGTGTTGCCCGTTACCTCTACGGCCACCTGGTCGGTGGGCCGCAGCTTGGCGCTGAACTTCGCCAGTTCCTCCAGCTTCCATTTCTTCAAATACTCCCGCCCATTTCCAGCCGCAGGCACGCGGTAAAGCAGTTCCGGTGCAGATTGGTTCCGATGTAGCGCTTGGCACCATGGCTTCTCCTCGTTTCACAACGTTGAGAACCAAGCGGAGTAGACGTTCGCTTTCTGGCGGTCACCATTCTCCTATCCAAGGTCCAGTTCGGCCTTGCGGTGGCGCTTCGGCTCACAGGTCCGACCAATCTCCTTTACGAGGTCGCATTGCCTCAAAACAATGAACAGCCTGTGCCTGTCTACTCCAGAGGTCCCCCTCTGAAGCCTACCGCCGAGAGAAGCGTGGTTCATTCATACCATCTCCTTTCCATCTCGGGCAGGATAGCAAACTCGCCATCGCCCGGTGTCCAGGTGGGGCCAAATGAGAGCATCGAACTCTGGCTGCCGGAAATACGGCTTAATTGCAGGAGCACCTCGGCATCGGCCACTTTACTCATCAAAGCGATAGTACACAGCGTCGGAGTCTGAAAATGTGCTTAGCGATGGGGGACTATTCGCCCGTTTGCAGCACAGGTCAAAATGCGGGTAAACATACAGTTGCGTTTAATGCATTTTTAACTCTGGGAGTTCCTTTCCTGGGCAACACTGTCATCGGGTTCATGCAAAGCGGTTGGTTTTCTGTGGAGATAGCGGACGTGAAGCATTGCGTGGCCGGGATGCAGGTGCAGGCATGCGAGATTGTCTAATCGAGTTCAACGAACTTTCCAAGTTGCCAAGGGGACGATCTACAACTGGGTGAGCGAGGGCAGGGTACCCTTCAAAAAAGATTGGCCGCTGCCTGCGTTTCGACTGGGACGAGATCGAAGAGAAGCTGCCGGGCCGGTCTACAATGGATGCGGCTGGCACGAGGTGGAAAGGACATTAATCATGTCAATTCGCCGACGTGGCCAAGTCTGGCTTCTTGGGACAGTCGATTTCCGCTACAGCGGAGGCTGTCGGCAGCTTACGCGTTAAGTTCGGTGGTTCGAATTGGTCAACTACTGGGTACGCCAGATGCGAGTGGCCCCTGAACTCACGGTTTGTCTCCGAAGATCGGAGTATCAGCGCTGACGATTCCGACAGCTTCTCCCGGCCCACTACGGCCAGGCTGATTGCGCGACGTGACCATTGTGCACTCGCTCCTGAATTGCTCAGCGGCAGTAGACAACCTGACTCCTTGTCGAATGCGTTCAGCTTGGCGGTCGCGGTCTACGCGCTCTTGAGGACTGCGCATCCGTTCGACAACTCAGGCTGCCAATCAGACCCGGCGAGAGAATTTGTGGAACCTGCGAGTGAAGATCCGTAGAGAACTTGGTGCGCGCGGATCTTGTTTTCACTTCAGAAATGCGTCGCCTATTTATGCGCTGCTTCGTCGATGGTCGACAGTTTCGATATGCAAGACCAACTGCAAACGAATGCGAATCGCTTTTGGGAATGACATCGATTGCTCGGCCTTCTGCGGCGGTTGTAATGCGGGTTGCCTTGTCCGCTCGCCTGAAGCTCGGGGGCCGTGCCGGTTCTGCGGGGCAGCGACCCGCTGATCATGTCAATGGCTGGCGTAACTGTTGGGTCGGCGAATCGTTTCTTGTAAGTGCCAGGCCAAACCGACGCTGAAGATAATAAGCCGTCCGGCTTCGCACAGAGGTCGACACCTCGGATGGCGTACCAAGAGCGACCACGCTTCCGCCCTCCTCGCCGGCTCCAGGCCCCATATCGATTACATAGTCGCTTGCCGCGATGACGTCAAGATCGTGCTCTACGACAATCACGGTGTTGCCCAGAGCGACCAGCCCATCGAGTTGGGTCACCAACCGCCGTACGTCAGATGGATGCAGTCCCGTCGTTGGTTCATCGAGAACATACAACGTATTTCCGCGCTGGTTACGCTGCAACTCCGTTGCCAGCTTGATGCGCTGGGCTTCTCCGCCCGACAATTCAGTGGCCGGCTGGCCCAAACGTAAGTATCCCAGGCCCACCTGTTGTAGAACTGCGAGCGCATGGCTGACCAGCGGTTGCCCGCCAAAGAAATGGCTGGCAGCATCCACCGTCATGCCTAGAACCTCAGCGATATTTTTCCCGCAATAATCTATTTCCAGCGTTTCCGCGTTGTAGCGCGCTCCGTGGCATGTAGAGCAGGGCGCGTAGACACTGGGCATAAACAACAGCTCCACGCAGACAAAGCCCTCACCCTCGCAAGTCTCACAGCGCCCCTCGGAAACATTGAAGGAAAAGCGACTGGCAGTGTAGCGGCGTGCTTTTGCCGCTTTCGTCGCCGCGAAAATTTTCCGGACATGATCGAAGAGACCCGTGTACGTTGCAAGATTGGAGCGCGGCGTGCGCCCAATCGGCTTTTGATCCACCTGGACCAGACGCTTGACCGCGCTCAGGCCCTCTGTTATCCGGCCTTCCAATGCAATCGGGCTGTCGTCGTCGAGAGGCTCGGTGGGGTCTTCTGAAACGGATGAATGCTGATGTCCGAGGTGTTCGCCGAGCAGTTCGACCAGAACCTGACTCACGAGGGTCGACTTTCCGGAACCGGACACACCGGTGACCACGGTCATTGCTCCAATTGGAAACGCCACAGAAAGACTCTTGAGGTTATTGCGCGTCACGTCTTCTAAGCGAAGCCATCCGTCGGCGCCTCGTGGTGTCCGACGCACTGCCGTTACCTCGCCGTATAGATACGGGCGCGTTTTCGACTCCTGAATAGCGTTCAGTCCCTCAGGGGGTCCGCTGTAAAGTATCCGGCCGCCGTGTTCGCCGGCGGCTGGGCCAACATCAACGATCCAATCGGCGTGGCGGATCACATCCAGTTCGTGTTCGACGACAAAGAGCGAGTTGCCGGACGCCTTGAGCCGATCAAGGGCCACCAGCAACGCTTCCGTATCCGCCGGATGCAGTCCGGCGGACGGTTCATCGAGCACATAGACGACACCGAATAGATTGGAACAGACCTGGGTGGCCAAGCGTAGCCGCTGCAACTCGCCCGGCGACAATGTGGGTGTGCTTCTTTCGAGTGAGAGATACCCCAGTCCCAGATCGAGCATTACCCCGAGGCGTCGCACAAGGTCCTCGGTAATCCGTTGGGTCACGATAATACGTTCCAGATGAACTGCGTCTTTCGTTGTCGGCGTTCCACTAGCCGAGGGGCGAAGCAGTTCAATCAGACGCGTGAGCGGCAACGCGGAGATCTCCGCGATATCCAGTCCGGCGAATCTAACGGATAACGATTCAGGCCGCAGGCGCTTTCCATGACAGATCGGACACGCTGCACCCACCAGAAATTGCAGCACTCGTTTCCT
Organism: Bryobacteraceae bacterium; assembly: GCA_036268375.1. Lineage (GTDB taxonomy): Bacteria > Acidobacteriota > Terriglobia > Bryobacterales > Bryobacteraceae > PALSA-243. The sequence goes on from DATAUH010000376.1 coordinate 4,936, forward strand.
GGTCAGCGCGCTTTCTGTGTGCGCGAACGTATGAAGTAAATAGCGGCGCACCCCGGTGAATGTCCCCTGGTAACTGGGTTCTTCTTTTCGCTTCAGGGCTCGGCGGGTTTCCTCCGGAGTGAATCCGGCATACACCGGAACAGTAGGCTGTTCTTCGGTGAAAAGAATCCAATCTCGTTCCCTCTTGGGAAGGTCGCGCCAGGGACGATCCACATCGTAACCAAGGGTGACCAGTATGTCGCGCTGGTTCTGGCCGCCCCATGCAGGCGGCCACGCGGCAATCGCGCGATCCCTGATTGTCAGGGAATTGTTGGGAACCATGGTCTGCTCGGTCGCATCGTAAATGCGTCCAATTCCGTGACAGTGCGGGCAAGCGCCTTCCGGGCTGTTCGTTGAGAAGGCCTCACCGTGGAGTTCCGATTGTCCCGGCGGGTAAGTACCTGCACGCGAGTACAGCATCCGCAGGAGGTTGGATACCGTCGTTACACTTCCAACGGAAGAACGGTTCGTTGGCGATCCACGCTGCTGCTGCAGGGCTACGGCGGGTGGGAGACCGTCGATCCTGTCGACTTCCGGAATACCGATCTGGTCGAATAGACGTCGAGCATAGGGCGCAACGGAATCCAGATACCGGCGCTGCGCTTCGGCGTAGAGTGTCCCGAAGGCCAGCGAAGACTTTCCCGATCCCGAGACACCAGTGAAAACGACCAAAGCATCGCGTGGGATCTCGACATCGATGTTCTTTAGGTTATGTTGCCGCGCCCCCTTGACAGAAACAAAGCCGGTGAAATTACTTCTGCGCATGTGCATGGTTTTTGATTACCGCCGAAACAACGACTGGAAAAGACGCGGAGGCAAGCGTTGCCACGGAAGTCGATTCGAGCCTGGACGTCAAAAGTCTTTCGGCGATCTGCGTCGCAAGCCGCGACGCAATCTGTTCGCTGAGAGAGGCGCTGCGTGCGTGCGGGTCTGAGTCAATTAATTGACATCGGGTCCAATACCCTAATATACTACCGCGACATATAAGGTTGTCTGCCTGTCTGATGTTCAACAGGCCGGATCAATCGCGAAAGGGCTCGCCATGCACGCCACGAAGCTTTGGCAGGTCTCGATCATCCTGCCGGTACTCTCACTACTCTTGCAGACGCCGGCGCTAGCCCAGTTCAACGGCAGCGTTCGCGGCGTAGTTACAGATCCGAGCGATGCGCCGGTGCCGAACGCGAACGTTACCCTGAAAAACGTCAATACCGATATCTCGTCCTCCACGAAGAGCGATGGCAACGGGGAGTATGTCTTTACTAGCCTAGCCCCGGGTGAGTATTCGATTGAAGTTACGGCAGCGGGCTTCCATCCTTTTAAGTTGAGCGCAACAGTACAGACGTCGCAGACGCTGGATGCACCGATTAAACTGGCCCTGCCTTCTGCCTCGCAAACCGTGGAGGTATCGGGCGCGGCTCCGATTTTGGATACGGCCGATAACCGCGTGCAGACCACCTTGACGAACAGCGACCTGACCGCTCTGCCCTTACAGGGACGAACTCTATTCGGAATGATGGGCGTGGCCCCAGGTGTGACTGGGACGGGGAATTTGTCGGGCGGGATTCCGGACAATTTCCAGGTGGAGATCACTAATAACTACAGTGCCAATGGACGGCCATTCGACGCCAATCTCTACATCGTGGACGGGCTCGACATTACGAGCAGCGTGCGGCCGGGCGTGATGAATCTATCGCCCAATCCGGATTCGGTTCAGGAGACGTCGGTACAGACCGATACTTACTCGGTGGAATACGGACGCGCCAGTTCGATCGTAACTGCGATGACAACGAAATCCGGCACGAACCGCTTCCACGGCGTGTTGAGCGACTACTTCACATCGCAGCAACTCTGGGCGCGCACCGAATTCACCAACAAATACCAGCCCTTCCATGACGATAATTTCGGAGCTGCAATCGGTGGGCCGATCATTAAGGACCACACGTTCTTTTTCGTTTCGTTGGAGCCGCTGCGGTCGTTGGCGAGCACGAGCGGATCGACGACGTTCGAGGCGCCGCAGTTCGTACAGTGGGCGCAGCAGAACTTTCCCTCGGCGATTGGGACTACGCTGATGACCCAGTACCCGATTTCGGGCGCGGTCAGTGCGCCCGTGGTGCAGAAGACGGCGCAGAGCGTCTTGGGCGGTACTTGCGGCACGGCGGCGACGTTCAACATACCTTGCTCGCTGCCGATGATCGATAGCGGCAACTACAATTACGCGGCCTACCACGACGGTACACAGTGGAGTTCGCGCCTGGATCAATACTTTAGGAATGACCGCATCTACGGCAATTTCTATAACATGGTGCTGAGCCAACTTAACCCGTCCGTCCGATCGGGCATGACGTCTGACACGCATTACCATTCGCAGTCGTTGCAGGTCAACGAAACGCACACGTTTTCGTCGACCATGCTGAACGAGGCGTCATTCGGATATCTTGAGATGGAGGGATTGGTAAACGAGACCGGACCGTTCCATGTGCCGGACATCTCGATCACGGGGCAATCGGCGGGGTTAGGCGTGGCAGACCCGCATGAGGACTACAAGCAGCACAATTTCCACTGGCGCGATGTCTTCAGCCTGATCCGGCATTCGCACACTCTGAAGTTCGGCGTGGAAGGGTTTCACGGGGATGAGTTGACGCTGTTTGGGCAGTGGTACAGCGTACCAAGTCTTGCTTTCTCCAGCCCGCTGGCTTTCGTGCAAGGGCAACCGACGACCGAGTCACAGATTTACTACAATCCGCTGACTGGTCAGCCGAACCTGTTCACTCTCGGCGTTGCGAACACAACGTGGGGCGGGTTCGCCCAGGACGAATGGAAGATCAAGCCACACTTGACGGTGACGCTCGGGTTGCGCTTCGACGACTTCGGGAATACGCATCCTTCTAAGGCGCTAGGTTCGGTGATCGACAATTTCATTCTGGGAAGCGAATCCACACAGGCGCAGCAGGTGCAGAGCGGCCAATTGGAGCAGACCAATCACATTCTGGCGAGAACTCCGACTGGGTTTACTCCTCGCGTCGGCGTGGCGTGGGACCCGACGGGTAAGGGCGTATGGTCGGTGCGCGGCGGATTCGGCGTCTACCATGATTGGCTGACGAACGGAGAGTTGAGTGTGCCGCTGCGCCCGAATCCTCCGACGTACGCGCAGCCGACATTCCGTAACGGCACCACGCAAGCGCCGATTTTCAGTTTGGGCACGAGCGACCTCTTCCCATTCGGATATACGCTGCCGGCGCTCCCCGCTTCGTCGCTCGATAGCCATGGCGGAATTGTGGGCGAACAGCTTTCGATTGGCGGAACAGATCCGCATATCAATGAACCGACGATCTACAACTACAGCGTGGGCGTGCAGCGGCAAATTGGACAGCGATTCGTGGTGGCTGCCAACTACGCTGGAAACCAATCGCCCAATTTGGTGTTGGGCAACGTCACCACGCTGACCGCCAACTACGACATCAACCGCTACGCCGGGGACTTGATTTCGAATAACAACGTTCTGCATCGCCTCTTGCCAAGTTTCGGAGCCATTAACTACACCAAGAATGGCAACAAATCGGGATACAACGCCTTTATCGCAACGGTGACCGGTCGATTGGGATCGCGCGATCACTTCCAGGTGTCGTACACCCGGTCGCACGTTCACGACTACGGCTATCAGTTCCCGGACGCGAACGTGCCGCCTTCCAATTTCGAAGGCCCATCGAGCTTCAATGTTCCCAACCGGCTTTCCGTGACCGAGAATCTCGGACTGCCGTTGCTGACGCATGTTAATCCGGTTTTGCGGATCATCGCGGGCAGCTGGCAACTCTCGGGCACGCTTATCGCCGAGAGCGGGATGCCGTTCACCGTTTACACCAGCGCGGCGTTTCTTCCCGTGATCACGAACGGCAGTGTAATCGGGCTCGCGACGGGCAGTGGCGACTTTAACGGCGACGGGTACAACTATGACTGGCCGAACATACCATCCGCTGGATACGCCCAGCCGCATAGCCGTCAGGCATTTCTGACCGGTCTCTTCCCCGCCTCCGCTTTTGGAGTCCCGCAATTGGGTACGGAGGGCAACGAGCAAAGAGGAAGATACACAGGACCGAACCTCTTCGAGTGGGATTCGTCGATCAACAAAACGTTCCCGATTGCCGAGAGGCTCAAGATACAGCTTCGGTTCGAGTTCTATAACATTATCAATCATCCGAACCTGAATGGCGTGGTGAGTGACCTTTCGAGCTCCAGCTTCGGTAAGTCGACCTCTACTCTGATTCCGCGCTACCTGCAAATCGCCGCTAAGGTCGAGTTCTGAAAGGAGAAGACCCGCGTAACCAGACTTCCGCGGAAAGTTGTCAGCAACAAATCGTGGGCGGATTTGGATACCGCGCAAATAAACGCCGCCCTATCAGTTAATGTCGTGGATGCAAAATGTAGAGCAGGTTCGGAACCTGCGCGCCTACTACCGATCGCTCCGGCAGTGAGGCATAAGGCGGGGAAGCCGTAAGATAACGCGTATTCAAGCTGCGCGGGTAATACACTACGCGTTCAATATGCAGTGCGCGCAATCGCTGATCCGCCTCTTCGGGATAGAACACAGGAACGCTACCTCCGGACTCCAAACGGTTTCGTTGCGGAGTCTAGGAAGAGGCGACCGGGCTAATACCGGCGGGTTAGTTATTTTCGGTTAAGTGGCAGGGCGGGTAAAAAGGTCGCCGATGAAGCGCGCTTGCACTTGGCAAGGATCCGTAACCCTTGGCGAACCAAACGCACTTCTTCACCGATAGATGGTCTTGCTCGATCACATGGCTGAGATACTTGCATTGACGTAATTCCACCCGGTGCGGAACGGCGCCATCCGCTTTCAGCGCTTCCACCGCTGCTGGATACGCGGGGTTCTCGTTCAAGTTCATCACCCGTGGAATCGCATTTCCCGCGGCGTCAATATCTCTGCGCAGAAAGCGTTTGGCTGCAGCTGTATCCCCTTGGGCTTGGCAGGATATCATCGTTTGCCCAGTGGAACCGATCGCTCGAGATCGATACTTGCCGTGGCCTTTTACCCGGATGTAAGTCTCGTCGATGCGACAGTCTTGTTGGTCGGCTTCAGATGCGGCAGCGTTTACGAAACCGATGGAAGCGATAATCTGTACAGCATCAATACGGCCAGGAACCGTTTATCTGGCAGCATTGAGGGTCTCGATCAGCGGGTGCATTTTCCTCATCGGCTGCGCCCACGTCGCCAACTTGTCCCGCTCGCGTTGCATTGGCCACGGGCGCGAGACGGTGACGCCAATCGCGCAGATGTTTGGGTCCATCCGACGCAGGTGGGCGGACGGAAGAAGCAAGCGCTGGCCGGTCTGCAAGATGTCTTCGGCAACGGCCGCCAGCAGATGCGCGAGCAGAGCGACGCGGAGAAGGACGGGCGCTACACGCAGATCGCCCAATTGAAAGTGGAGTTGGACTTTCTCCAAAAAAAGAGCTGGCCTTATAGGCTGAAGGCCAACGCACTGGAACGATCCCGCCACACCATGGCTGACCGTTCAGCAGCAGTGCGAACTGTTGAGCTTGCCGCGTTCGACCTACTAACCCTCGCCGCAGCCGGAGAGCGCGGAGAACTTGCGCCTGCTCCGCAAGCTCGACGAGCTGTACCTCAAGTATTCGTTTTCGAAAACCGGAAAATGGCGGCGATGCCGAAAGTGACCGCAAAGCATGCGACGTTTGATGCGCATTGTGGGCATCGAGGCGCTATATCCGAAACCCACCTTGAGCCGGCCGGCGCCGGCAACTGATCAAGGCACTCAAGGCGGCGCACTTGGACGAGCATGCGCGCCGCGTATATCGAGAGCACTTAGTCCACCGATGTTCTCGGTCTGCGCTTTCAGCGGCGTCGCGGGAAGCGCGCGTGTTCGTATTCGTGGCTCACGGAGCGCTCGCTCGCGTTCGCTGCGGCCGGAGCAGCGGCAGCCTTTAGCTTCGGTGTTTCGGCCGAAGGTAACGATTCCACGTACATGACGGACGGGAATTCAGGCCCGACATCTTTCACGCGCTTTTCGATGATGCCCAGTTCCCCAAAATGCGCCACCATCGCGTTCAATTGGTCGACATAGGGCGCATGAAAATCCATATTCCTTAGCCACCAGGGCCGCGTGTGAAAAGCGGCGTCTCGCTCTTCTGCCGGTTTCGACGCGTCGATCACGATCTTGTACTGATCTTCAGTCAGCACTTGATTGGGAACACGGGATGGCCAGAACGAAGGAATCAAGTTGTCGGTGGGAAAGGGCGGTCCACTATAGCCTGCTCTGCAACTGTCGGTGTCGCTTTGCCACGGAACGGCCATCCACTTCGTGATATCGCCCGGACCGCTAGCGGAAAGCGGACCGCTCGTAGAGTTGACGATGTTCTGCGTGAGAACTTCGCCATAATCATCCGACTGGCCGGGAGTGTTTCGCACCTGCAGGCGAAACGCTGAGCGATACATGGATGAATGACGCATGGGCCAAGTCATCTCACAACCAGGATGGAATGGCCCGCCCATGCAGAAATGCAGCGCGGCGCGGTCGAGGGTTTCGGGTTGCTGTTCGATAGGCAATTTATCGAACTCGATCGCAACGGAACTCGGCCCTTTATAGTCGGCGATGAAGTTACCGTTCATCCACTGTGTGAGATATCCGTAGATTGTTGGAGTGACGGCGAAGCCCACTTGTGGGCCCGGCGGTGAATCATAGCTCCCGAACGCGTCGCCGTAAAGCGGCGGCCATTGGAGCGGTTCGAAGGACGTCGCGCTCGGATCGCGGAACGAGTAAACGACCTGGCGTCGCAGCTCAAGGTAGGGATCGCCGTTCGCCGGCGCGGCGGCAAGCTTCTGCAGATAGTCCTCGCGCAGAAAATCGTTGGGACTCTGCCAACCGAATATCGCCATGAATCCGGAGTTCACCCACTGCGCGTCGACGCATTGCCGTAACAGCGGCAAGATGTCGCGCGTAAACGACGGCGTGCCGCGACTGGGGATGATCGACCCGACCAAGGTGTCGAAGATGACATCGAACATCGTCTGCGGGGACACGATGTCGGGCGCGTAGTTCGGCGGCGCGGTTACTACCCAACCGGGATCCACCGGTATCGAGCGGCCGCCGATTGAGACCGTAGCGGAGACGGGCCCGTCCGACGTGTCGTCATGCCAGCCGGCGTTGTTGGCGAATGTGGTTAAGGAATAACCGATGGGGCTGGACGATTTTCCAAGACCTCCGACGAAGATCAGCCGGCCTTCGGGGTCGGTGCGAAGTTCGCCAAGATAGACCTTTTCGCCAAGGAAGGCGCCGGTATCGAACGCTTGCGGCTGCGCGTTGCCGCCGGAGATGGTGCGTGGACCGGGATCAATCACCAGATTCCGGCGATCTGGGCCTTGCACAGCGGAGTTGCGGCGCGGAGATTTCAGTGCGATGGCTTCGGGAAGATCGAGCGCGGCATCGAAGTCATACCACGCGGCTTTCTTGTTTGCGACGTGAACCGTCCAGGCGATCTCTGCATTGGCCGCGGTCAATTCCGCGACGACCTTTCCGCTGGCGTCATAACCGTACATACGAAACTGTGCCGCCTGACGCTTGAGCTTGCCCTGAGCGTCGCGATAGCCTCCGATTGGAGATGGAGTGGGGTAGGAAACTTCGGGTCCGATAAAGAACTCATTGCTATTCCCGATACGGGCGATGCCGATGGCGGGGTGCACACGCGCTTCCACGATGGCGTTAGAATTCATCTATTGAAATGTCTCCGTGTTGGGTTATTCTACTAGAAAATAATGGGCCAGGGCCAGGAATTCTAATCACAATTTGTAATTGAGGCTGACCTGACAAGAGAATTCGACGTTGTAGTCGCCGGCGGAGGACCAGCCGGCTCGGTAACAGGAATGTGCCTCTCCAAGCTTGGATTGCGAGTAGGAATTTTCGAGGCAAGCCGATTCGATCGCGATCGTCCCGGTGAAACATTGCCGCCCGAGATCAACCCGGTGCTGCGCGAGCTTGGTTTGTGGCAGTCGTTTGAAGCGATGCGGCCGATTGAAGCTCCCGGCATTATATCCGCATGGTCGGGACTTCAGACCCACGAGTCCGATTTTGCCTTCAATCCGCACGGCCCTGGATGGCATGTCGATCGATGCTTATTGGATCGGATGCTGTTTGTTGCCGCTCATGACGCGGGGGCGAACGTCTTCGCGGGCGAGCGCATCAAGGTTGAAAGAGAGAAGAGCGGTTGGATGGTGAAGCGGCGCGATGGGGCTTCATTCCCCGCCAGATTCGTGATCGACGCGACGGGGCGCAACGGACTTCACATGGATGGATCGCGCAAGCGGACGGTCGAGGACTCGCTCATCGCGACCGTTCTCCGCATGGATCTAAGGGATGCGCGATCTCGCGAACTACGAACGCTGATCGAGGCGACGCCAAGCGGATGGTGGTACAGCGCATGCGTTCCGGGCAACAGACTGGTCGCGATGTTTTTCACCGGGAGGGAGTGTTATTGGCGTAGCAAGGATTTCGTTGCAGCACAACTGGAAGCGGCCCCAATCACGCGGGATCGGATCGTGAAAGAAGAGACCGTGAATTGGCGAACCGATATTGTCGCATTGAGTTCCTCTTGCAGAGAACGCATCTACGGAGATGATTGGCTGGCCGCGGGCGACAGCGCTTGTTCCTTTGACCCGCTTTCCGGCCGTGGAGTTTTCAAAGCGCTGCGGAGTGCGGCGAAAGCGGCCCACGCCGTCGATCAGTTGCTGCGCGGGAACAAGGCGGCGTGTAACGTCTACGCGGAATCGGTGCGGCGCGAGTTCGACGCTTATTCGCAACAGCGAGCAGCTTTCTATGCGGCGCACTCTAAATGGGCGGACCAGCCTTTCTGGCGAGTTCGAACACGTGCGGTTCAGACGCAGTCAGCTTAAAAGCTAAGCCGCTTAGCCAACTTTTCGGTGGTTGGATTTCCCTAGCATCGGAAAAGAGCGCCACGCGGCCACGACTGCTGTAAACGACGCAAAGAAAAGGAGCGGGCGATAGCCGACCCAACGATTCCTTTGCGATCGC
>DATAUH010000377.1:0-3690 GCA_036268375.1 Bryobacteraceae bacterium
GATTGCACCCGCCCCCTGACATCGCCCAATTGCGCGGCCCGCCCGCTTCGCGTAGCCTAGTGGGGAAATGCGAACCCTCTTCACCTTGCTCCTGGCGGCCGCCTCGCTGCCCGCCGCCGTCAAACTGCCGGCGCTGATTTCGGATCACATGGTCCTGCAGCAAGGCAAACCCGCGCGCATCTGGGGCACGGCCGATCCCGCCGAAAGCGTGCAGGTCGCGTTGCAAGGCCAAACCATCGCCGTCAAAGCCGATGAGAAAGGCAAGTGGACCGCATGGCTCCGGCCGCTGATTGCCGGCGGCCCGCTCGATCTCACGGTCAACAATTTAACCGTCCACGACGTGCTCGTCGGCGAAGTATGGCTGGGGTCGGGACAGTCCAACATGGAGTTCCGCCTGCAAACCGCGGTAAATCATGACGAGGAGATCGCGCACGCCAACTACCCGCTGATCCGGCTGTTTCAGGTGAAGCACGCGATTGCGGAGCAGCCGATGGACGATGTCGTCGGAACCTGGCAGCTCTGTTCGCCCGCGGCCGTGAAGAGTTTTTCAGCCGTAGAGTATTTCTTCGGACGCCACCTTCAGCAGGACCTGCACGTGCCGATGGGACTGATCGAGAGCGATTGGGGAGGAACACCGGCGCAGTCCTGGATTTCACGCCCCGCGCTGGAGACAGACGCCTCCATGAAGTACGTCACCGACGATTGGGACCAGACCCTCGCCCGGTACCCGGCAGCGAAACAAAGGTTCGATCAGCAGATGGAACAATGGAATACGCTGTCCGCGCAAGCAAAGTCCGACAGCAAGCCTGCTCCGCCGCGGCCCAACCCTCCCGCGGGGCCCGGCCATCAGAATACTCCAGCATCGCTTTATAACGGCATGATCGCGCCGCTCACGCCCTACGCCATTCGCGGCTTCATCTGGTACCAGGGCGAATCGAATGCCAATGAACTGCACGCCTACCGCTACCGCCATCTGTTCGCCAACATGATTGAGGATTGGCGCAGCCAGTGGGGCGAAGGCGAAATTCCGTTCCTCTATGTGCAGCTCGCCAATTTCCAAACCAACGGATGGTGGCCCTTATTGCGTGAATCGCAGACCGACACGCTGCGCTTACGCAACACCGGAATGGCCCTCGCGATCGATATCGGCGAATCAAAAGACATCCACCCGAAGAACAAGCAGGACGTAGGCCTGCGCCTGGCTCTGGCGGCGCGCGCGATCGCTTATCACGAGCCGGTGGAGTATTCCGGCCCCATGTTCGAAACCGCCGCGCCCGAAGGCAACGCCATGCGCGCCTACTTCACCCACGCGGACGGGATGCGCGCCACCGGCGCCGACGCCCTCAAAGGCTTCGAGGTGGCAGGCGCGGACGGCAAATTCGTCGCCGCCGATGCCAAAGTAGAAGGCAACACGGTACTGGTGTCCAGCGCGCAGATCGAGGCGCCGGTCGCGGTGCGCTACGCGTGGGCCGACGATCCCGTCTGCAATCTGGTGAACCTCGCCGGATTGCCGGCCATTCCCTTCCGCAGCGGCGAACGCATCAACGCGAAGTAGCAAGCGACCCACGGCGCTGCCGCCCGGCCATAGACCGTCCGCAGTTCGCACAGCAATTCGGTCCCAGTTTTCAGCGCGGAAAACTCCGCCTGCTCTTACAATGTTCCTCATGTCTGTTTTCGATGTCGTCGGGGTTGGTCTCAATGCCACCGATACGCTGCTCTTGGCCCCGCACTTCCCGGCCTACGCCGGCAAGGGCCCGTACTCGAAGGAACTGCTCAGCCCGGGCGGCCAGGTTGCCAGCGCCATGGTCGCGTGCGCCCGCCTCGGACTGCGCGTGAAATACATCGGCGCCGTCGGTGACGATGAGCGCGGCCGCATCCAAATGGACAGCCTGCGCGGCTCCGGCATCGACATCGAGCATGTGCAACTCCGCCGCAATTGCGCCAACCAATCGGCCTACATCATCGTCGATCAATCCACCGGCGAACGAACGGTCTTCTGGCGCCGCGACGATTGTCTGCGAATCGATCCGGGCCAGATCGCCGAAGATCAGATTGCCGGCGCGCGCCTGCTGCACATCGATGGACACGATACCGCCGCCGTAGCCCACGCCGCCCGCATTGCCCGTGCGCGCGGAATCCCCGTAACTGTGGATGTCGACACCATCTACGCCGGTTTCGACAAAGTTCTGTGCAACGTCGATTACATGATCGCGAGCTCCGAATTTCCCACGCGCTGGACGGGCGAAAACGATCCCTTGCGCGCGCTCGAAACCATGCAGAACGAGTACGGCATGCGCATGGCCGCCATGACGCTCGGTTCGCATGGCGCGCTGGCGCGTGTGGATGGCGAGATACTTTACTCACCGGCATATGTGGTCGATTGCCTGGACACAACCGGCGCCGGAGACGTGTTTCACGGGGCGTTTTGTTATGCTGTTTTGCAGGGCATGGCCATGCGCGACGCGCTCGAGTTTTCCAATGCCATGGCGGCTTTGAATTGCACGGCGCTCGGCGCGCGCGGCGGGATTCGCGGGCTGGACGAAATTCAAGCTTTGATGAAGCGCGCGGAACGCCGTACAGACGCGGCCTTCGCGGCGTACAGATAATCCCACCAGACCATGTTCCCGCTACGCGATACCGAGCCGAGTTTTTCGAAGCCTGTCGTCACCATGATCATCATCGCGGTGAACCTGCTGGCGTTTCTCTTTGAAGCTTCGCTTGACCCTTACACCTTGAACGCCTTCATCGCCCACTACGGCCTGGTTCCTACCACTTTCCACGTCTCGGCGATCTTCACTTCCATGTTTCTGCACGGCGGCTGGATGCACGTGCTGGGCAACATGTGGTTCCTCTGGATTTTCGGGGACAACATTGAAGACATATTGGGCCACGAGAAGTATCTGCTCTTTTATCTGCTCTGCGGAATCGCCGCCGCCGTAACTCAGGTCTACTTCAATCTCGATTCCAACGTGCCCATGGTGGGCGCAAGCGGCGCCATTGCGGGCGTAATGGGCGCGTATCTGGTGAAGTTTCCCCACTCGCGGATTCGCACGCTTATCTTTTTCATCTTCATCACCTTCCTCGACATCCCGGCGTGGTTCATGCTGATTTATTGGTTTGCCGTGCAGTTCTTCAACGGCGTCGGCAGCATCGCCGAGTCCACTGCAAACCAGGGCGGCACAGCGTTTTTCGCGCATGTAGGCGGCTTTCTCATGGGCATCGTACTGATCCACATTTTGGGCACGAAGCAGCGCTACGTACGTCGCTGGGATCCCTATCAATGAGTCTTGACGTACTGGCAATCGCAGCCCACCCCGACGACATCGAGCAGACCTGCGGCGGCACATTAATGAAAATGGCCTCGCGCGGCTACCGCACCGGCGCGCTCGATCTCACAGCGGGCGACATGGGCACGCGCGGCACGCCGGAATTGCGCGTCGAAGAATCCGAAGCCGCCGGCAAAGTAATGGGCGTGACTTGGCGCGGCAATCTGCGCTTCCCCGATGCGCGTCTCGAAAACAACATCATGGCGCGCATGACGCTCGCCGCGAAAATACGCGAACTGCAGCCGCGAACCGTCATTCTTCCCTACTGGGAGGCGCGCCATCCCGATCATTACCGCTGCGCCGAACTCGGCTTCGAATCCTGTTTCCTCGCGGGCCTCAGAAAACTCGACCCCTACACCGAACC
>DATAUH010000378.1:0-9711 GCA_036268375.1 Bryobacteraceae bacterium
GGTGCGCTGCAACTGGAAACCGTAGAGGCACGACCTGTTTATCAGGGCGAAATGCTGGTGGACATGTGTCCGGACGTGCGAAATCGCGCCAAGGACCTGATCGAAGATTTTATGATCGCTGCCAATGGCGTGACGGCGAGATACCTCGAGAAGAACGGTTTCCCTTCGCTGCGCAGGGTGCTGAAGACGCCAGAACGCTGGGATCGTATCGTTCAACTTGCGCTCGCGCTGGGCTACCACTTGCCAGAAAGTCCGGATGCGGTGGCGCTTGATGCATTTCTGGCGTCGCGCCGCACCGCAGACCCTGAGAGCTTTCCGGATCTCTCACTGTCGATCGTCAAGCTGTTGGGCAGAGGCGAGTATTCGTTGGATCTTCCCGGCCAAACGGCCACGGGCCATTTTGCGCTCGCAGTACGCGACTACGCGCATTCGACCGCGCCAAACCGCAGATTTCCCGACCTGATCACAGAGCGTCTGTTGAAGGCGGCGCTGGCCGCCGGTCCGGTGCCTTACACCAATACCGACCTGGCTGCATTGGCGGCCCACTGCACAATTCAGGAAGACAACGCAAAAAAGGTCGAGCGTCAGGTGCGCAAGTCCGCCGCCGCGCTTCTTCTATCCTCCCGCATTGGGCAGCAATTCGACGGGATCGTTACGGGCGCCTCCGAAAAGGGCACGTGGGTGAGAATTTCGGGACCCACAGCGGAAGGCAAGGTCGTCAGTGGCTTCGAGAGGCTCGATGTCGGCGATCACATCCGCGTCAAGCTCGTTCATACAGACGTCCCAAAAGGCTTCGTCGATTTCGCACGTCTGTCGTGAGCACCCCGCGCGTTGTGTCGTTCGGTAGAAAGCAGCCATGACCAAAGATAACCGGCTTCAAAAAGAGTCGCCCGCATACCGCCTGCCCGCGCTCGACCCAGACTTCCTGTTAAGCGACAGCATGCGAGGCGTACGATTGCAGCTGGAGTATCGGAAGGCTGAAGAGATTCTGTGTTCCTGGACGGTGCGCTCCACCATTGTCGTGTTCGGCAGTGCGCGCGTGCTTCCCCACGGTAGCGGCAGCGAACGAGCCTCTACCGCGCCACTTCCCCCGCGAGCAGAACCCAGGCCGGGCAGCCGATCCGGGTTCTGGTATGAACAGGCACGGCGCTTTGGGCACATCGCGTCCGAGCGTGGCGGTGCCCTGAACAAGAACGGCGGCGTGCGGGACAACGTCATCGCCACAGGCGGCGGCCCTGGAATCATGGAAGCTGCGAACCGTGGCGCCATGGAAGCAGGCGCGCCAAGCATCGGCTTCAACATAGGCCTTCCGAGGGAACAGGAGCCGAACGCCTACACCACGCCCGAACTCACCTTTCAGTTCCACTATTTTGCTGTCCGCAAATTTCACTTCGCAATGCGGGCCAACGCACTGGTTATCTTCCCCGGCGGCTTCGGCACGCTGGATGAACTGTTCGAGATTTTGACGCTGATGCAGACCATGAAAATGCATCACATTCCGGTGGTGCTGATCGATCAGGGCTACTGGAGCAAGGTGATAAATTTCAAACACCTGGCTCAGGAGCAGATGATCGCATCCGAGGATCTCGAGCTGTTTTCGTTCGCTGAAGATGCCGAAAGCGCGTGGTGTGAGCTGGTGCGGCGCGGCCTGAACACCGGTCCCAGACTGCCCGGCTATCCGTCGATCTGCTGAAGGGTACGCGGGTGCTGTTGGGGTTGGCTGTCCGGAACAGTAATGGCAGGCGCAATGAGGGAGCTGCGGGGCGGTTCCCGCAGCCGGACCAAGGCCTTAGTACCAAAGCATCGACGCAACAACATGAACGGTCACAGCGTCGGTGGCAGAGTTGGGCGGCGGCCTCAACAATGAAAAAAAATTCTGCATTGCTGACGCCGTTGGGCCTTGCTGAGGAGATTAATTTCGGTTTAACTGGATCAGCATGGCCCGCTAGGGGAGCATGTTGCGGAGCTGATCGACTGACGGGTTGTCGAGATGCTCCTTAATTCCAAACTCAATAAGGGGTAATCTTAAATGAACAATCTTTCCAAGACTCTGCTCGGCGGCGTGGCAGTCACGGCGCTCGCAGCTGGTTCCGCCGTCGCGGCGCCCTCGCATCCTGCCATGCACGTTACGGCGCTGCATGCTGGTCATGCCGTGAACAAGACGAAGTTCCACATTCCTGGCAAGCAGCACATCACCTACACGTATAACATCTACTCCAGCGACTCAGCGTCGTCGGTGGATCAGGACATCTTCGGCACGTACTACAAGTGGAACAGCGCCCCGAATGGTGTCTACACGCTCTGCTCCAATCCGAAGCAGAAGGTAAAGACCCCGAAGAAGACGGTTTACGGCTCGACCAAGGCCGACACCGAGTCGTATTCGTTCGGTTGCCCGAGCGGCCTGACCGTGTTCCACGGCGACGCTTGGACGAACAAGACGGGCGTGGCTGGCAACACCGACACTTGGCATTCGGCTCTGAAGGGCTCGTTCCAGGGCCCGAGCGCCAAGTACAAGGGAACGATCAACTTCAACGTTTCCGTCAACATTTTCTAATTCACGCGTTTTTCCTATCGTCGGCGGCCCCGGTGGGCCGCCGACTTTTTTTTGCCTCTCCGCTCTTGCCTGGCAAGTCAGATCAGGAGGGCAACTCAAGTTGGCCTTGAGCCCGCATCGCCTTGCTGAGAAAAGCTGCCAGCCTTGCTGAAGCTGTTTGTTCTTGGCTATAGAGTGCTCACCAGGGCGGACCATAGAACTATGACCGCCTGTTGTTTCTACAGCTGAAAAATGGCTTCGGTGTGCGCCGGAACGACACCGCGCGGCCCACTGAGGGAGACGCAGAGACGTGACAAAACAGACGTCATCGCCAGCGACGGTCGTACCATTCGCCGTGATGCGGACGCGGCCGGGCACCCCCCAGCCTCATGCCGAGTTCGATCTGCTGGATCAGTTTCGCCCGAAGGCTTTTGAGCCCGCTATACCTGTCAGCAAAACGCGAAAGGAGATCGCCGATCTCTATGAACTCGCTCGCACCAGCGCAGCCATGAGCTTCCACGAACTCGCGCTGGAGACCCTCGAGGAGGTAACGCGGCTGGCGCCCGATTATGCTGCCGCCTGGCGCGACTATGCGGATATGTTACGGATGGCCGGAAAGGATGCTGAAGCCCGCGAGGCCGACGCGCGTGCCGCCACAGCGCCTGCGGATGCGTGGCCCATAGCCGCTGGAGAGCAAGCTGCAGACAAGCTGGCACAGCTCGACCGGAAAATGCGCCAACGCGTCAATGATACTCCGGACGAGGAACGCCTAGGCTGGTTGCGGGAGCATTTATTTGCCCACCCGCTCGATGTGGCGGCCATGCAGTGCCTGGCGCATATGGAGTACATCGCCGGTGACGCACATACCGCAAGGACACTGCTGGAGCGCGCGCTGGAACTATCTCCCTCCTACCTGGAGGCTCGCGGGGATTATGCCCGCCTGCTGGCGACCCAGCGTGATCAGGTCAGCCTTTATCGCGAGACCGCGATCCTGCTGGCTGTCGAGCCTACCAACCTCGAGTTCCGTATGATGGGGGCGGAAGCTGCGGTCCTGCTGGAACGGTTCGACGAGGGACTGGCGCTTTACGAATCCATTTTGAAAGACAACCCGGAGCATGTGGGCGCTCTGAACGGATATGGCGGGTTGATGAAAATCTTGGGGCGCCGCGAGGAAGCTGAGCGTGTCTTCCGAGACATGCTCCGCATCTTGCCAAACTGCGGGCAAGCCTATTTGGGCTTATGGGATCTGCGGTCAGATCGCCTCAACGAAGAGGATGTCGGCAACATGATGCAGCACCTCGCCGACGGCATTCCCGATATCTCCAGCCGGAAGTGCATGGCGTACGCGCTGGCGCAGACGTTGGAGCGCATGAAGGAGTATGAAGGCGCTGCTGAAGCTTACGCCTATGCCGCCAAGGTCTCCAGGGAAGAGGTGGCAGGTGGCGACAGCGCGCATGACCCTAAGAGGTTTGAGGAGCGTCTGGCCCGCATGCGGCGCACCTTTACCGCAAACCTGATGAGCAAGCGCGTGGAAAGCCCGCCGGCGAACGCCCCGACCACGCCGATTTTCATCCTTGGCATGCCGCGCGCCGGGTCAACGCTTGTCGAGCAGATTCTCGCCAGTCATCCCATGGTCGAAGGCACGCGGGAACTGCCTGCAGTCGGCGCGGTGACAAAGCGGATTTCCATGAGTCGCGCGCTTGTCGTCCCGGAGGCGTATCCGGAGCGTATACCCGAGTATAGCCGCGATGAGCTACATGCGTTGGGCGAGAATATTCTGCAGAAGATCGCAGTGTTTCGACACACCACGCTGCCCTACGTGATCGACAAGCGGCCATGGAACTGGATTGAGATCCCGTTTCTCGCCCTTGCGTTGCCGCAGGCGAGATTCATCGATATCCGCCGAGCGCCTATGGCTGCCGGATTCGCCATGTACAAACAGATGCTGCCGGGGGATGCGTCCTTCACCTACGATCTTACGGACCTCGGCCGCTACTATCGAAACTATGTGGCATATATGGACTACTTAGATACCATAATGCCCGGACGCGTGCTCCGCATCCGGTATGAAGATCTGGTCGACAACACGGAGACGGAAATCCGCCGGATGCTGGACTATTGCGGATTGCCGTTCGATGAACGCTGCCTGCGCTTCTGGGAAACCGATCGTGCGGTGCTGACGCCATCGGCAGAACAGGTGCGTAAGCCGATTTACCGTGGCGCGGTGGAACAGTGGAAAAATTTCGAACCCTGGCTGGGTGAACTCAAGGAAGCGTTGGGTGATCTTGCAGATGCGTAGCAGCGTTCTTGCGGTGGTGTTCATGGCTGCGGCCGCGCTGGCGACCTCGGCTCTGGCCACTCCACCGCCGGCAACTTCATCCTCGGCACCTTCCAGGCGAATCGATGTCGCACCGTCCTGTGCACCACTTCCCGATAAGGGCCAGGTCCGACCGGCATCGGGCGCTGCGGCTCCAAATGCTGCCCATCCGCAAGGTTCGGCAAAGGACCAGCGCACCGCGAAGGACTCCGATGACGACGACAATGACGACAAAGATTTCCCGCCCTTGAAGCCAGGGCAGTCGCTTCATCTGATCGCTTTTTCAATCGAGGGATCCAAGCACATCGACGAGAATGCGCTGATCGCGACTTTGCCAGAGCACGTAGGCGATCCGATTTCCGAGGCGCAAATCAAGGCGAACACCGAGAAAATCAAGAAGGCGCTAACTGCCCGGCATGTGCATTTTGCCGATATCACGATTGGCATGCTGCAACGTGAGGGGCCTGACCACTGCGTAAGAGTTATCTGGGGTATCCAGCATATCGATGCGTTCAGCCAGCTTCCGTATCAGGGCTATTGGAAATTTGGCGGACAAACCTTTTCGGGCAACAAGGCGCTCAGCAATGAGCAACTGGAAAAAGCCGTCGATCTGAAGTTGGGCGACCTCGTGCGCGAGGGAGACATAAGCGATGGCATCACCGGCATTCAACAGGCTTACGACAAGATATTTCCCGGCCAGACGGTGAAGGTTAAGGGCAAGCTGAAGCTGACGCTCAAGCCCGAGCGCCTGGCGAATTTCGAATGGCAGATCGAAGAGCCCCCAGCCAAGTAGCACGTCCTGCGGGATTACGGATAGGCTTTGGGTTCTCGCTTCCAGTGGGCTGATAGGTGAACACCAGTGGAGAGATCAGCCAAGAGAAGGTCGCAGAACAATGACTGAGGACGCGAACCAACACACCACTCCGTCCACGCGCACCGATCGAACGCAAGGGCTGCGCCCCTGGCAAGCGGGATCGGAACAGCGGCCCACGCAATTTTTCAAAACGCCCGCCCAGGTGGCGTTTATTTACGAGCGCGGCCGCACCTTTATGGTGATGGGCAATTACCAGAATGCGCTCCGCATCATGCGGAACGTGACGATTCTGGCCCCAAATCACCGCAATGCCTGGCGGGACTACGCCATGCTGCTGCGCTACGCGGGGCGGGACGCTGAGGCGGCAGCGGCTGACGCGCGGGCCGCCGCCGCGCCCGCCGATGCATGGACGCCCCTCAGGGGCGAGCAGGATTCCAACGAACTGGAGCGCCTGGATGAGGAATTGCACGAGCAGCTCATGGCAATTCCCCAAGACCAGCGCGTCAAATGGTTGCGCGAAAAGCTGACAAAAGATCCGCTGAATGTTGCCGCGTTGCGGTATCTGGCCGAGGGAGAAAGTTCGGAGCACAACGCAATAGGGGCCGCCCACCTCCTCGTGCGCGCGCTGGAATTGTCACCGGGCTATCTTGAAGCACGGGCCGCCTACATAAATGTCCTCATGGAAATGCGCGACTTCAGGGCGGCTTATCGTGAATGCGCGCATCTGCTGGCCGTCGCGCCGGACAACTTCGATTACCGGCAGTTCCGTGCGGATGTCGCCATGCAAATCGAACGCTTCGACGAATCAAAGAAGCTTTATGATCAGCTGCTGCAGGAAAATCCCAAGCATCCAACGCTCCTGCGGTCCTATGGAGGGCTGATGAAGGCTTTGGGTAATCGGGAAGAGGCGGCCCGAGCGTTCCGAACCATGCTGATGCATTATCCGAACGCCGGCTACGCTTACAGCGGCCTGAGTGAGCTCAGGGGCAATTATCTGACCAGGGAGGATGCCGCCCAGATGATGGAACGTCTCGCGGCTGGCGTTCCGATGATTCACAGCCGCAGGGCCATGGCTTATGGGCTCGCCCAGACGCTTGAGGGCATGGGGGATTACGAGGCGAGCTTCGAGGCCTATGAATTTGCTGCCAAGGTGAGCAGTGAAATCGTGAAAGGGACTCCTTACGCTCACGATCCCGCCAAGTTCGCCGAACGCCTGAATCGCATGCGGCGCACTTTTACCGCGAGCGCAATTGGTGCCCGCACCGCAATCCCGCCCACCGCGCCCGCCGCGACGCCGATCTTCGTCATAGGACTGCCGCGTGCCGGCTCTACCCTCGTCGAGCAGATATTGGCCAGCCATGACCAGGTTGAAGGGACGCGGGAACTACCCGTAGTAGCGGATGTCACGTGGGGTATTGCCCAAAGCCGCCGGATTGTCGCGCCGGACGTCTACCCTGAAAGAGTGCTGGAGTATTCACGGGCCGAGCTCGATCAGTTCGGTGCCGATGTCCTGAGCGGCATCGCCGAATTCCGAAGCACCACCCTGCCCTACGTTGTCGACAAGCGCCCTTGGAATTGGTTGGATGCGCCATTCCTCCATCTCATACTCCCGCAGGCGAAGTTCATCGATATCCGCCGGGCGCCGATGGCAGCCTGCTTTGGCACGTTCAAGCAGATGCTGCCGCCGGACGCTTCATTCAGTAATAATCTGACACATTTGGGCCAGTATTATCGCCGCTACGTGGAATACATGGACCACCTGGATACGGTCATGCCCGGCGTCATCCTGCGGGTTTCATACGAAACTCTGGTCGATGATACTGAAGCGGAAATCCGCCGCATATTGGATTATTGCGGCTTGCCGTTCCAGGAAAGCTGCCTGCGGTTCTGGGAGACCGAGCGCGGCGTGTTGACCCCTTCCGCGCAACAGGTGCGCAAGCCGATTTACCGGGGCGCGCTGGAAGCGTGGAAAAATTTCGAGCCGTGGCTTGGCGAGCTGAAGGAAGCGCTTGGCGATCTGGCCTAAATTGCTTTCGACGACATCGAGGAAAACAGCGTGACACAGTCCTCGTTCGGGACAATTTCGCCCGCAGAGCGATTGTCCGATGGGCCGAATTCCGTTGCCCCTCCGCCGGCCTCGCAGCTTTACGAGCGGGGGCTCACCTTGGCCGCCATGGGTTTCTATGGAAGTGCCGCGAAGGTCCTCCGCGACGTTACCGACCAGGCCCCGGGTCACGGGCCAGCCTGGGAAAAGCTTGCAGAGCTGTTGCGCTTCGCCGGAAAGGATGAAGAGGCGCGGAACGCGATCTCCCGCGCCTCGAGCGGTACAGCGATTTGGCCAGCAGCTTTGGACGCTCGTACGCCGGCACAGCTTGCGGCAGCGGAACGCGCGTTCTCAGAGCGCTTCGCGAGACTGGAAACGGCGGGGGAGCAATTGAAAGAGTTGCGCGATCATTTGCGCAGTCACGAAACCGATGCTGCTGCCATGCGTCTGCTGGGCCGTATTGAGCGGCAAGATGGCTATTCGATAGTCGCGCATGCCCTGTTCGAGCGCGCGGTGGTTCTGGCTCCGCAGTATGACAATGCTCGGGCGGAACTCGCGATTGTGCTGTTGGAGTTGGACGAAAACAGGCGTGCGCTTGCGGAAACCAGGCTGCTGATCGCCCGGGCGCCGACGAACATCGAATTCCGATCGCTCCACGCCAGTGCGCTGTGCGCCGTCGGGGATTTCAACTCAGCGATTCCAATAATCGAGGAGGTGGTGCGTGCGAAGCCCGACAATGCGCGCGCACGGCGGGTTTACGCGAAAAGTCTCTTTATTGCCGGTCGCAAGGAAGATAGTGCACGGGAATATCATGCCTGTCTCGAGTTGGATCCTCGCATGACCGAGGCTTATGGTGGCTTGGCGGACCTGCGCGGGAAATATTTCACCGAGACTGACATAGCGTCGATACGCGAACTTCTGCGCGGGGAAGACATTGACCTGGAAGGGCGGCGGACAATTCAGTATGCGCTGGGCTCCGCGCTTGAACAGGCACGAGACTATGCAGGGAGCTTCGCCGCCTATGAGGCTGGCGTGGCGCTGTCGGAAACGATCGCAGCAAACAGCGGCACGACATATGATCCAGCAAAGGAAGCAGCGGAGTTGAACCGGCGGCGCGCAGTATTTTCTGCGCCTTTGCTGACGCGCGCGACCTCTGCGGAAAAGCCTACTCATACACCGATTTTTGTGCTCGGCATGCACCGCGCCGGTTCGACGCTCGTCGAGCAAATTCTCTCGAGCCACAGCCGCGTGGAAGGCACCATGGAATTGCCGATCCTTGGGAATATCATGCGCGATCTATCGCTTAGCCGGCGCAGTTCAAACCGCGATCCCTATCCGGAATGCGTGAGGGATCTGAACCCTTCTGAATTGGCCGAGCTGGGTGCTCGTTATCTGGACGAGAGCGAGGCGTATCGCAGGACAGAGCGTCCATACTTTATCGACAAGCAGCCGTTGAACTGGCGCGACGCCGGGCTCATCCGCCTGATTCTGCCGCATGCAAAAATCGTCGATATTCGACGTGCACCGATGGCGGCGTGCTTTGGCATGTACAAGATGCAGCTTGAGATTGATTCGGTGTTTCCCTACGGCTTCCGCAATCTTGCGCGCCGCTATACGCAATACGCCAGCATGATGGCTCACTATGACAAGGTCATGTCTGGGTACATCCATTTTCTCTCCTACGAATGCCTGGTCGATGACACGGAAACCGAAATCCGCCGCTGGCTGGACTATTGCGGCCTGCCCTTCGAGGAGAGCTGCCTGCGGTTCTGGGAGACCGGGCGGGCGGTCGCGACGCCCAGCGGCGAGCAGGTGCGACAACCGATCTACCGTCACGCAGTTGAGCAATGGCGCAATTTCGAGCCTTGGCTTGGCCCACTGAAGGAGGCGCTGAAGGAGGCGGAAGCCGTGGCCGCCGCGGCGCCGCAGCCGCCGACCTAGTGCTGGCGCCATTTGCGGAACAGGTGCAGCCGGTCTGCCGCCGAACAGGTTTTGGGTTCTGA
>DATAUH010000379.1:0-10200 GCA_036268375.1 Bryobacteraceae bacterium
GCTGACGTTGTCGACAGCCAGCGCGCCAGGAAACCGCTTGGAGACGTTGCGCACTTCCAGCATGTACCCTATGTAGCATGCTACTGTACAGGGAGTCAAGTAGGATGCTACATAGGGTATAATTTCTTCGATGCCGGACACGGTGAAACTTTCGCATACGGCTGCGCTTATTCTGCAGGCCATCGGGGCAGGGGATGGGTACGGATTCAGCGTCATGGAGATGACCGGCCTGCCTAGCGGAACGGTCTATCCGGCGATGCGCCGCATGGAGCGCGACGGCCTCATCCGTTCGCAATGGGAGCGGCAATCGATCGCGGACGCGGAGCAGCGCCCGCCGCGCAAATACTACAAGATCACGCGCGCGGGTAACGATGCGCTGGAGGCGTCGCAGAAGCGATACCCACTGTTGGCGAAACTGGCGGCCGAGGAGCGCGGACAATGAACTGGATTTTGCGTCTTGCTGCTCTGATCGTTCCGGCGGACAAGCGCGCTGCCTGGCTGGCGGAATGGGATGCGGAACTGGCCTTCGTGCGCCCGCGCTGCGGCAATGTGGCGGCGCTGTTCTTTTGCGCCGGTGCTTTCTCCGATGCCATTTGGATGCGCCGCAACGGGGAATTGTCGGCGTCCGCCGAACTGCGCGAGATTTTTCAGGTGCGTTCGCCGCTACGCTGCCTTGCGTGGCTAACCGTGCTCGCCTTAAGCAGCTTGGGCCTCGCGTTACGTTTCTCAAGCCTCGCCAACGCGTTTCCGCCCGAGCCCTACCGCGATTCGCAAAATCTGGCGATGGTCACGTTGCATCCGGATGGACCGCGCTATGCCGATGTGCCGCTGTGGAAGTTTCGCGCGGCAGAGAGTCGCATTCCGGACGTGGAGGAAGCCGCTTTTTACACGCACGTACTCGGACAATCTCCGCGCAAGCCGATGGTCGTCGCCATCGCAAGCCCAAATCTGTTTCGTATGCTCAGCGTCGCGGCGCCGGCGCAGGGCTTGATTCTCGCACGCTCCACCTGGAGGCGGTTGTTTAAGAGCGATCCCACAATTATCGGGCGCAAGGTAGAAGTAGATGGTCGGTACGCAACCGTCACCGGCATCATCAGCGACAATGCGTGGCAGCTTCCCGCTTTTCCTCAAGCCTGGCTACTCGATGAAACGCGTTTTCAAGCGCTGCCGCCGAACTCGTCCGGTTATGTGGTGGCGCGTTTGCGTACTCCCGCGCCCTCGAACTTCTTCTGGACCGCATCGACGACCAATTCCCGGGCCGAATATGACCGTTTGACGTTCGTGCCTATCCCGCACGAGAGTGTGGCCCTCGTGATACTTGCGTTGTTCTTGCCCGGCCTCCTGGCGCTGCCGGTCTTGACGCGATATCACTTGGGCGCATACCCTGCGAACCGGCATGCACCGCCGCGCACCGTGCGTGTACGCCGCTGGTTCTTTCTAGCGACGAAAATTGCTCTGATACTGCCCACGCTTCTTTGCAGCACATGCGTGTTGGGCGTAGTTCCGCTAATGCCGGGATGCCTGATGATGTCATGGCTGCTGTCGATGCGCTGGGCCTGGAACGATCAACGCAATCGCTGCCCCGTATGCTTGCACTCGCTGAGCCTTCCGGTGCGCATCGGCGAAGCCTCGCATACTTTTTTGGAATGGTACGGGACTGAACTGGTGTGCACGCGCGGCCATGGGCTGCTGCACGTGCCGGAGATCTCCACCAGTTGCTACTCCGAACAGCGTTGGCTGTATCTGGACCCTTCGTGGAGCAGTTAGCGTTTCTGCGGCGCGAATAGCTGGCTGTACGCCGCTTCGGCCTGCGGATCTTTCACATGCGGCTGGGAGAGGTAGTAGTTCAGCCACTTCAGTTCACGCGTGCTGTCGTGGATACGGGCGAAGACCAGCCCCAGTGAGCGCGCACAAAGCAGCACCTTCGGTTCATGCTGCAGGTGCACGGCGCATTCGTCTTCCATGTGGCTGAACACGGTGTTGTTCGGGATCGGCTGCACCCCAGGGGGAGGCTCGCGCATGAAGATCAACGCCTGCGGATCGTTGTAAACCAGCTTCCACTTGCTGTCCTGGTCCCACAGAGACGGCGCGAGGTTATACACCAGGCCCTCCGCATATTCGAACGTGTTCATCACGATGGTCTGAATGTTGTAGCGGTCCAGCACCTCGGGTCCGCTGGGGAGGCCATCGGAGCTCGAATGGTTGTAGAGAATGCGCGCGTAGTCGCCAAAAACCGATTCGCTGAGCGCGCGGCCATCGATAAAGACGCGCTCTTCCGGATAGAGGCGCCACATGAGATACCCGCCCAGTTCGTAAGTGTTGAACATACGCGAGGTGACGTGATGCGTCAATAGAAAATCGGCCGCGCCGGCGGGAAAGCGCCACTCGGCCACGCGAAACTGAAACGCGCCACGCGAGACCGCCAGCGCCAGCAGCAGGCAAGCCGCGAGCGCAGCCGAGTAGTGCGCCAGCGCCGGCAGCGCGCGATTCCACGGTACATACGTAACCAGCACCACGGGGGCCCAGAAGGCTACCAGAAACATATTGCGCTGCGCCATGAGCGCGGCCGCGGCGAAGGCGGCGAACAGCAGCCAATCTGCCAGGCGCACGCGCCGGAAACGCCAGATAAGCACGGCTGCGCCTGCAAATAACAGGGCGCTGAAGACGCTGGGCGGAAGCAGCGGCGGCGATTGCCACTCCAGCAGCTTCGATTGCAGAAAGCTGCGCCGGAAATAGTACAGCACCTGCAGCACGCGATAGCCATTGGGATTTATGCCGCTGGCGACCACGCAGGCCGCGAGCGTGATCCAGAGCGCGCGTTCGTTTGCTTGCGGCTTACGGCGATAGCGCAGCCATGCCGCCTCTAAACAGTAAGCGCCCACGGCAATCCATTGCAGGAAAAATCCGCCGTGGCAGTTGGCCCAGACTATCGCGATCACGGGCAGCAGCCAAAGCCGGCGGCGCCACTCGAGGATCGCAAGCGTCAGCGCCAGGAACAGGTATGTGAAAAGGTACGAGCGATCGTAGGTAAAGAAGATGGCCAAAACGCTCGCGGCTCCGAACGCCGCGGCAAGCGAGCGATAGAGGCCGCCGCAACGCATCCACGCGATGGCCCCGATTAGTGCGCAGCAAGAAGAGAGCAGCAGCGCGCGCAACAGAACGATCCCACCGAACCCAGCCATGCTGTACGTGCCATAGAAAATCAACTGCGCCAGCCACTCGAACGTGAGATTGAACTGGCGCACCACGGATTCGCCGGGGTAGGCATCATGCGCCATGGCGGTGGTGAAAGAGAACGGGTCGGGCGAGGGCAGTTTGTGGTTGTGCGCGATGTACTGACCGCTCTTGAGCGTCCACCAGAAGTCGGAGTCGGATATTTCGCCCGAAAAGAGCGCCAGCAGCGTCACGGCGCAGATCCCTAAAATCACATACCGGAGCCACGCGGGAAGCGGCTTCACCATACCAGTTCGTATTCTCCCAGTTGGCGCGAGCCGTCCGTCTGCGGAAGGTCCGTATACAGAACCGAACCGGCTGCGTGAGGCTGCAGAGCCTGTTGTGCGATAGCGTAAAACTCAGTTTGCGGATTGAGCAGCCAGATGATTCGCGTTCCCGGCGCGGCGCGCACCACCGCCGCGGCGCTTCCCGAAGGCGAGGGCGCCCGATGCGAACCTCGCCACATCGCAATGATGGGCGGCGAGCCTGCGCGGATATAGCGATGCTCCAGAACCGCAATTGGCAATTGCGGCGCGTAGTATGCAAGCTTGCGCCACGTCGCGAGGCCATGTTCCCAGATCACCAGAACAGAATCTTCCCGGTTTGCGGAGAGGCGCTTAATGTCGCGAATTGCGTGATCGTCGATGGCCAGCGTGCGCTTGATGTGGTCGAGCGACGTCAGCGCCAGTCCGCTATTCAAGTCTTCCAGCATCGCGCCAAACCAGCCGGGGCCACGGTAGTACCAGCCGGCGTGGTTGAACATGGTCAGGTTGAGGATCACGGGCGGCGTCAATAAAAAGAGCGTGGCCGCCAACGGTGGAACACTTGCGCGTTTCTGGCCTGCGCCGAATATCAGTAACGCGCCCAAGCCGAGCGTCAATAGCGGCGTCCAAATCACAATGAATGCTGCGTCGTGCCGGTCGATGATCCAGGCCTCGCCCAAAGCCGCCACTGTAAGCCACAGCGCGTGCCAGCGCGAGACCGATTGGCTCAAGCGGTCCACCGCTTGTTGTAACAGATAGCCGCCCAACAGCGCCACGACGACGATCATGCTCAACGCCTGGCCGGGATCTTCCAGATGTACGAAGCACGCAATCGCGAAAGGTGGAACGAACCACAGCGCGAGGAACCCAGCCCGCGACCTTCCGATGCCCCAACCTGTTGAACTGCGCCAGGCCACCATCGCGGCGAATATGCAGCCGGGCAAAATCGCAAGCGTCCACACCACCAGGCGCCAGAATGTAGCGTAAGGATGCGTGGAGCCGAAAAGGCCGGACGTGACTGACGCCTGATCGTTCAGGTAGAGCAGACAGGCTTTTACATAGCCAGCAGGACCGCCCGATGCCCACATGGCAGGCGCAAGCCACAGCAGCACGGTGAACGCCATGGCGCCTAAGGCGAAGCGCACATCTTCCCATTTTGCGCGCGCGCGGTGCGCCGAAACCGCCCAAAGGGGAAAGAGCAGCGGCCCGATCTCCGGACGAATCCCGGCCGCGAGTCCCAGAACAATGGCGCTGCGCGAGACCCAGAACCGGTCGCCCTGCCATGCCCGCCAGCACGCGGCCGCGACGGCAAGCGATGCAATCGCAAGTTGTATACGCAACGCGGACGCAATGCCCGAATGCCAAAAGACCGGATTGAGCGCCAGCAACAGCGCGGCGTAAAAGCCGCTCTGTTTGCCCATGATGCGGTTGCCGGCGCCCATCAACAGCAACAAGGCGACGATGCTGCCGGCGATCGCGAGCGCAAGCAGCATATTCTCCACGCGCCGGAAGCGCAGAAATGCCAGGATTCGCATTTGGAGCACGAAAAGCGGATATCCCGGCGGCTGCGGCTGGCTGATTCGGATATCGAAGTGGCCGATCGAGTATGCCAGGTTCACGTCGTCAAAGGTGACAAGTTGCCCGGGCGCAAGCGGTAAACGGGTCGCCAGAATCAGCGCGGTAAAGAAAATGCCTGCTGCGCAACGGCGCCAAAGCGCGGACACAGCTACGCCGCCGCCTTTCGCAGCGTAGCGATCCACAGAACCGACATCATCATTAGCGCCAGCAGCGGATCGGTAATTTCAGGCGACCGTCCCGGCAGATGGGTCTGAATGGCCTCCGTGATCAGCAGAGGGATGGCGACGCCAAATCCTGCGCGCGCCCAACTGACGCCTTCGAAACGCAACGCGAACACCAGGGCCCCATAATCGAAGGCTTTGCGCGAAATGATGCCTAAGCCGCCCTCGCGGTTCGAGATCAACGTGGACCCGAACGGAATCCAGGAAAAGGCTTGGGGCGTCGCGAGCAGATGGAACGGCTGAAGTTGTCGCAGCAGAATGGCGGAGCCGAGGAGCCACATAGTCCAGCGCGCGCGCTTCGCAGAGGGCGCGACATTCCAAAGCGCGATAGCGATCACGGCGGCCACAAGCTGATCGATGGTGATCACGCGATCCTGAATCACGAACTGGCACGCCAACGCGAATGCCATCAGTCCAGCCAGCCAGGCTCGCTGCGTACGTTCGAAGATGGCATCGAGCGCCACTCCCACCCCGAACCACTCCGCAACCCCGAGCCACGTGACAACCGCCGGGACATGCAAGTTGTGCCAAAGGCCCCTCAGTTCTTCGAGAACGTGCGTGTGGCCGAGCGCGGGCACTAGCGGGTAAAACTCCTGCAGCGCCCAAATCACTAAAAGGAACGCACCCGCAACGCGAAAGCCACGAACGGAGCCCTTGGTCAGTTCGCGGAAATAGGGCTCGCCAAGCAGCGCGATCGTAGCGCCCAGGGCGCCGCCAACCGTGTTGTCGAGAATATCGAGCGTGCTTGGGTCGCGCATGGGTTCAAACATCTGCAGCAGTTCCATCGATGCGGAAACCGCGAAGCCCAGCGCGGTTGCTGCGATCACGGCGAACATGCGTGGACGGCGCCGCAGAAAGAGCATCGCCGCCGCGAAGCCCAGCGGAAGGTAGATGAAAATGTTGAGCAGAATGTCGCGGAACACGAAGCGGTTGAATGAATCAGGCCAACCCTGGCGCAACGCATCGAGCGGCCACGCCGCGCGCGCCATCGGCTCAAAATGAAACGGGTAGAGCGATCCGTAGGCGATGATCGCGATGACCAGCAGCAGAAACGCCAGCACTAGCGTCCGGCAAATCGGCGCAAACGGTACAACTCGAGCATCGCGATGTAGATGTTGACGACGCCCAGTCCGCTAATTGCGCCGCGGAAGTAGAGGTTATTCCAGAACTGGCGCCATTGCGGATCGATGGTTGCAAAGTAGTTCATATCCCACGACGGCGTCCACGGAAAAATCACCAAGATAAAACCGATGGCGTAACAGAAGAGCACCAGCAGCAGCGAACGTCCCCTGCGCGGCCGCCGTTCCAAGCGGCCGACCGCTACCGGGCCTGGTTGACCGTAAGCCCCGCGCTCCGCGTGCTCGCCGGGTGATTGTGGGCCCGTTGGCATCATGCGGCGCCTGCCGTCTCGAACAGGTCCATCTGCAAAGTGTACTCAATGGGAAATAACGAGCGGGCGCGAACCGGTTCGAAACTCAAGCGGTGCAGCGGGGTGAGGCCGAATTCCTCAATGGCTTTGCAATGCTCCGGCGTGGAATAGCCTTTGTGCGACGCCAGTCCGTAAACGGGAAAGACTTCGTCCCACACGCGCATGCACGCATCGCGGTAGACCTTGGCTATAATCGACGCGGCCGCGATCGCCTGGCAGCGCGCGTCGCCCTTGATCAGCGAGTACTGCGGCACCGGCAGATCCACGGGAACAGCGTCGATCAGCAGAAAGTCAGGTGAGGGGTTGAGCCGTTCGATGGCCAGCCGCATCGCGAGCCGGGAAGCCTGATAGATGTTGATGGCGTCGATGGTGGCGGCGTCGATCGCGCCAATTGCCCATGCAATCGCGCGCTCGCGTATGCGTTCGGTGAGTACTTCGCGCTCTTCGGGCTCCAGCAGTTTGCTGTCGTTTAAACCGCGAACGGGCCTGTCGGGAGACAGGATGACCGCGGCCGCAACCACGGGTCCGAACAACGCTCCGCGGCCGACTTCATCCACGCCGGCAACTGCGCGAAATCCGCGTGCCTGAAGCTCTCGCTCCAGCGTGGCTTCACATCGAAATGGGGCGGCTGAATTGACGGGCCGCATGGGAATCCTGGGCGCTTACGTGCGCTCGCGCAGGCGGGCGGCCTTGCCTTTCAAACCTCGGAGGTAATACAGTTTCGCGCGGCGAACGCGTCCGGTGCGAATGACGTCGATATGATCGATCACACGGGCGTGAATAGGGAAGATGCGCTCTACGCCTTGTCCGAAACTGATCTTACGCACTGTGATGCTCTGGCCCAAACCGGTATTATTGCGGGCAATCACCGTGCCTTCGAACGCCTGCAGCCGTTCTTTTTCGCCTTCCTTAATCTTGACGTGCACACGAATGGTGTCGCCGGGGCGAAACACCGGCGTATCCGTCCGCTGATTCTTTTGGATAAACTTCGTCAACAACGCGTTCTGCATGAAATGTCCTTGAAGGGGTTATTTTAGCAGCATGGCCGATATTTTGCAGGAGGGTTACGACTTGTCGCGTTTTGTCACCGCCCAAAGCCGGGTGTACGACCAAGTGACCCGTGAGCTGCGCGACGGGTGCAAGCGCAGCCACTGGATCTGGTTCATCTTTCCACAGATCGCTGGGCTGGGCCACAGTGAAACTGCTCAGTTTTATGCGATTTCCTCGCGAAGTGAGGCCGCAGCATACGTGGCGCACCCAGTGTTGGGTCCCCGCCTGCGCGAATGCACGCAGTTGGTCACGGCGGTGGAGGGCCGCTCGATCGAAGAGATCATGGGCTATCCCGACGACCTAAAATTTCGCTCCAGCATGACGCTTTTCGCGCACGCGACCACAGAAAACAGCGATTTCCTGGCGGCGTTGAACAAGTATTTCGATGGGAAAGAAGACGAATTGACTGTGCAGCGGTTATAAGAATCGCTTTTGAATGCGTCGATGCCACCAGCGCTGCATCGGGGCAAATCCGGGCGCTCCTTTCATGAACCGCGGTGGCGCCACATGCCAAAATAGTCGAAGCGAAATGAAAACCTTCACAATAGGCGTGATTGCCGGGGATGGCGTGGGTACGGAAGTCATCCCGCAAGCGAAGCTTGTGCTCGACGCCATCGCAGCCAAGCACAACATAAGTTTCGTCTTTCAAGATTTCGACTGGGGTTCCGACCATTTCTTCCGCTGGGGCCGCATGATGCCCGCCGGCGCGATCGATCTGCTGCAACCGTGCGACGCGGTTTTGCTGGGAGCCGTTGGCCACCCGGATATTCCGGACCACACCACGCTGAACGGTCTGCTGCTGCCGCTGCGGCGCGCCTTCGATCTATACGCCAACGTTCGCCCCGCGTATCTTTATCCGGGAGTGCAATCGCCGCTGGCGAAAGCTAAAGGCGGCGACATCGACTTTGTGGTGGTTCGCGAAAACACCGAGGGCGAATACGCGCAGGTCGGCGGATTTCTCTATCATCAGCAGCCGGACGAGGTCGCGATTCAAACGTCGGTCTTCACGCGCCGCGGCATCGAACGCATTGTGCGCTTCGCGTTTGAACTGGCGCGGAAACGCGACAAGAAGAAGCGCGTCGCATCGATCACCAAATCGAACGCGCAGGGCTTCAGCATGGTGCTTTGGGACAACGTCTTCCGCGATGTCGCCGCGCAGTATTCCGATATCGAAACCGAATCGCTGCTGGTCGATGCGGCTGCGATGAATTTCATACGGCGGCCGGAAAGCTTTGACGTGGTCGTGGGCTCCAACCTCTTTAGCGATATCCTGAGCGATATCTCCGCCATTATCGTGGGCAGCATGGGGCTCGCGGCCAGCGCAAACCTGGATCCACAACGCCGCTTCCCGTCGATCTTCGAGCCCGTGCACGGCTCGGCGCCGGATATTGCGGGTCGCGGTATCGTCAATCCCATTGCGACCATTCTGAGCGCCGTCATGATGCTGGAGCACCTCGAAATTCCCGACGCTGCCAAGGAAGTGGAAGCCGCGGTAGCCGCGGTACTCGCCGATGGCAAGGTGCGTACGCCCGATCTCGGCGGCAGCAGTTCCACCCGAGACGTTACGGATGCCATCATTGGCAGGCTCTGAGCAGCGCGAAGCGACAGGCCGGCACGCACTTCTGGTCGCAGCCGGCATTATGCTCAGCCGCCTCTTCGGGGTGGTGCGCACGTCGGTATTTGCGTACTTTTTCGGCATCCAGTCGGACGCGGCGGACGCGTTCAACACCGCCTTCCGCATCCCCAATTTCCTGCAGAACCTGTTTGGCGAAGGAGTGCTCTCGGCATCGTTCATCCCCGTCTATGCGCGTCTGCTGAAAGAGGGCGACGACGAGGAATCCGGGCGCGTCGCGGGCGCGGTGGGCGCAATTTTGGCGCTTGCGGTGGCGGCGATTGTGCTGCTCGGCGTGCTCTTCACGCCGCTATTCATTGATGCGATCGCCGTCGGTTATCACGGCGCAAAACGCGACCTGATCATTCGTCTGGTGCGTATTCTGTTTCCGGGCGCGGGCTGTTTCGCCATGGGCGCGTGGTGTTTGGGAATTCTGAACAGCCACCGGCGATTTTTCCTCTCTTACAGCGCGTCGGTGGCGTGGAATATCGCCATGATCGCGACCCTGGTTGGCTTTGGACATCGCAGGGATGAGGTGTCGCTGACGATCGTCCTGGCGTGGGGTTCGGTTGTGGGCAGCGCGCTGGTGTTCCTGGTGCAGTTGCCGCACGTATTGCGCTTGGTGAAGCGGCTGCGCATTCGCTTGGACACCAAAGATCCGCAGGTGCGCGAAGTCGTCCGCAACTTCGGACCGGTCTTCATCAGCCGCGGCGTGGGCCAAAGCAGCGCGTATATCGATACGCTGCTTGCGACCCTGCTGCCCACCGGCGGCATCACTGGCTTAGTCAACGCGCAAAACATCTTCATGCTGCCTGTGAGCCTCTTCGGTATGTC
>DATAUH010000380.1:0-5525 GCA_036268375.1 Bryobacteraceae bacterium
AGCTGCGCGACGGCGTTGCCGGCTTCGGCTGCGCGCAGCACAATTTTCGCGGCGCCCGCATGATCGCCGGCCTGAAACCGCGCGCCCGCTTGATTGTAAATGTCGTTCGCCGGAAGTTGCTGGCAGTATTGCCGGGCGGCGGCCGTACGCGTCATTTTGCCACTCCCGGGTTCGATTCCAAGACACTTCTGCAATACTCCGGATGCCAACACCACCGGCGTTGCCGCGAACGAACGCGAGTTCATGATCCAAGACAGCACGACGACGAGCACGATCAAACTTTTTGAAAGCTTCAACAGACGCATTCCCTCTACCTCCCGCCAAAGTTCGTGTTAGTTTACCATCGCCGAATGCCCGCATGCAGCAACGCTCTGACTTGACGCGCGGGTAGTCGCCCAGCGTTTAGCAGCCATACTTCACCGCACCGGCGGCTTCGCCGCCACCAATACATTCCAATTCGGCGTCTGCTGCCCCGCCAGATGCCGCAGAAAAAAGTCGTACATTCTCCGCAACCCGTAATCCACCGGCCCCGAGGATCGCAACGCCGTATGTCCCTCACCCGGCGCCACAATCAAATCGAAGTCCTTATGCGCCTCAATCAACGCATGCACCACTTGCATCGTTGAAGACGGGTCGACATTCTCATCTAACTCGCCCACCACCATCAGTAAGTGCCCTTGTAACTTCCACGCATTGTCTACACCCGATGACGCCGAGTAACTATCGTCCAACGGCCATCCCATCCACTCTTCGTTCCAGCTAATCTTGTCCATCCTGTTGTCGTAACATCCCGCATACGCCACGCCCACCTTGTAAAACTCCGGATGAAACAGCAGCGCCAGCAACGTATCCTGTCCGCCCGCCGACCCCCCGTAAATTCCCACCCGTGTCGCGTCATACCACGGGTACTTTGCCGCTGCCGCTTTATGCCACAGGATGCGATCCGGGAACCCCGCGTCCGCGATGTTCTTCCACGCCACATCGTGGAACGCCTTCGACCGGTTGATCGTCCCCATCCCGTCCATCTGCACCACCACAAACCCCATGTCCGCCAGCGACTGCATTCCGATCACCTTGTCCCCGCCCGATTGCAGCCCAAAAGGCCAAAACGTCTTCGGCGTGAACGACCCATGCGGCCCCGCGTAAATGTTCTCCACCACCGGATACTTTTTCGATGGGTCGAAATTCCGCGGCTTCACAATCAGCCCCCAAATATCCGTCTTGCCGTCGCGCCCCTTCGCCACAAACACTTCGGGAGGCTTGAACCCCGCCGCCACTAAGTCGGACATGTCTCCCTGCTCTACCCCTTTGACCAGCGAGCCGTCGGCGGTCCTATGTAGCTCCATGATGTTCGGCATATCGGTACGTGAGTAGGTATCCACGTAGTAAGTCATATCTGCCGAAAACGCCACATCATGATACGCATTCGCCGTCGTAATCGGAGTAAGTCCAGTCCCGTCGAAGTTGATCCGGTAATAATGCTGCAGGTACGGGTCTTCGTTCGGCCGCATGCCGTTCGCCGCAAACCAGATCTGCCGCTTCTCGTCGTCCACCTTGACCACTTGCCGTACCACCCACTCGCCCTTCGTGATCTGGTTATGCACCGTCCCCGCGCGCCCGTCGTACAAATACAAGTGATTCCACCCGTCGCGTTCCGACATCCAGATCACTTCATTTCCCAGCCCATTCACATCGTGCCGGAAAAGCCGGTTCGAGCCCGTATTGATAAACGTCTTTGCCTCATCCCCCGCCGCCACTCGCGCCTTTCCCGTTTCCGCATCCACTTCAATCAACCGGTACGTCTGATGCCCGCGCTGGTCGTATTCAAACGCCAATGTCCCGCTGTCCTTGCGAAATCCCAGCCGCGTCATCTCGTAGGGGTTCGGAAAAAGCGCGGTGTCGATCGCAACCTGTTTCGCCGGATCCACATGAAACAGCACCGGCCGGTCAATATCCACCGCATCTCCCGGCTTCGGATAAAACTGCAGACTTACCTTAGGCTGTAACTGGTCCTTCGGTGACGATTCCACGTGAGTAACATTCCTGTGATACCCCGGCAACACCCTGTAAGCCGCCAGTTTCTTCGAATCGGGCGACCACACAATCGATTCCGGATCGTAAAAGTCGCTCGGCGACCCGTCCTGGCTCAAAATCGCCATCGCTCCGCCCTTCGCCGGCCGGATCGCCACATTGAAGTTATTGACGAACGCCTCCCAATGTCCGTCTGGCGACCGTCTCGGCGTGTTGTCGGCCGGAACACTCAAATCGCGCACCACTCCGAATCCCCTCGGCTGTCCCGTACGAAACGACGCGGGCGCGCACATGTAGTCAGTCAATCTACACCGCCACCGCGACTCGGCAAACGTGAAACTAATCGCCGATTGGTCTCCGCTGAACTGCGCATCGGTGAAGGGAAGCCGCTGCGCCGTGTAAGTCGCGCCCGTCGCCTTAGTAAGTGCCGCAGCCAGCCGCGCTTGGTCGAACGCCGGCTTCTTCTGCAACGTCTCCGCGTCCATAATCACAAAGTCGAATCCACCCGGAACCGTCTTCCGGTACACAAACTGCTTCGAATCGCCGAGCCATCTCGCCGGATCCGCCACATTCTTCGTCAAATACATCCACGCCTCGCGCAGTCCTTCCGACCGCGCATAATCCTCGGGCGTCGCCTGTCCAAACAGCAGCGCGGCGGTGCTCAATGCCGCGATCGCCACTAAAGCGGGAGTATTAGCTTTCATAGTTCTCTGATTTCCTAACGATGTCTGATTCAGAATACTGCGGGAGGGCCACTTAGCAGAAAATGCGCAGGCCCTCGTCGGACCTGCGCATCATTCACCTGCACACACTCGAAAGTCCGCCGCGCCCAATCTCAGCCCGCCGGAACCTCGCTTCCACTTACTACGGCTGCGCCTGGTCCTTCTTCAAAATCGCCGCCAGCTCGTGCATGCGCTTCGCATCCGCCTGTGATTTCGCAGCCTTCGCGTCCTTCTCCAGGCCGTCCGCTATCTTGTGCAGATCCGCCGCGTCCTTACCGCCCGCGCCCGACTTCTCCGCCTTCGCCATCGCCGCCTTCAAAGCCGAACTCCGCGACGCATTCATCGCTCCGCTGCGATCCAACTGCGCAATGTACGCCCGCGCCACGATGAAGTTTTGCGGCCACACAATCTTCGGTTGGTTCTGCACGTTCAGCGTGTCGTAGTGCACCTGGTTCGCCGCGTCAATCTCCTCCTGCGTCAGAAACTTCGTCGGCATTAGCTTAAACACGTCCACGCCGCGCGCAATCTCCGACCCGTAGATCGACCCGTTATACCAATACACCGACCAGAACCCGCCCGTGCCATGCTTCACCGCATCCAGCGGCCCTCTGTCGAAATACGCGATCTCGTAAGGATGCGACGCGTCCGTGAAATCCATAATCGATACGCCGCCCTGATACCACGCCTGCACAAACACGTCGCGCCCCGGAATCGGTACTAACGACCCGTTGTGCGCCACGCAATTCTCCAGGTCCGTCTGCGGCGCCGGCATCTTGTAATACGAGTCCAACGTCAGCTTGCGGTCCTTCAACGTGAAGATCGCGTCCGCACCCCAGTGCATCGGGTCAGTCGCCCTGCAGCGCGGCTGCGATCCGCCGCCCCACTCGTCCGTATACAACACCTTCGTGCCGTCGTTGTTAAACGTCGCCGAATGCCAGTAGGAGTAGTTCGGATCGCTCACCGCATCAATCCGCTTCGGATTCACCGGGTCCGAAATGTCCAGCAGGATGCCGTTGCCGGAACACGCCCCGGCCGCTAATCCCACCGCCGAATAGATCGTGATGTCGTGGCACTGGTTCGTCGTCGAAGTCGATTGCGTCCCTTCGCCGTGCGTCCCGCCCTTCCACAATCCATCCATCGCGCCGCTCTGCGTATCCGTGAAAATGCGCGGGCTCGAAACAATCTTCGCCTGCTCCGGATGCGCCAGCGGCACCTTGATAATGTCGATGCGGAACAGCGCCGTCTCCGGATTCGCCGAAGGATCGCCGCCCGAGCAATCCGCCAGCTCTTCCGACTGCCGTACCGGTCCTGTGCCCGAGATGTAAATGTACACGTTGTCTTTGTCTTTCGGATCCACCAGCAGCGAATGCGTGTGGGAGCCTCTGCAGCTCTGCACCGCCGCTACTTGCTTCGGATTCGAAAGGTCGCTGATATCGAAAATGCGCACTCCGCGAAAACGGTCCGGGCTCGGAGGCGTGATCCTGCGACCGCGCCCACCTCCCGCTGCGGCTCCGGCCGCCGGTGCGCTCTCGGCCGCTGGCGCCGCCTGCGCTGGTGGTTGTGGTGGCGCTGGAATCCCCTGCGTCCCACAATCGGTTCGCCCATTCATCGCTTCCGCCGACATGAACAGTAAGTGCCCATATACCGAAACGTCGCCCTGCCCGCCCGGGCACATCAGTGAAGTCTGCAGCTTGATCTGCGCCGGGTTATCCACGTCATAAAAATTGATCCCGTTGTAGTTCCCCACAAACAGGTGATTCCCACTGAACGCCAGGTCCGAGTTCACCGACCCTGTATCAATCGTCGGTCCCCCGCGCCCGCCGCGTCCCCCCGCCGCATTCGCCTCCGGCGCAGGTGCAGGCGCAGGCGCCGGCTCGGGCGCTGGCGTAGTCGCTGGAGCAGCCGCAAATCCCGGCGGCTTCTGAATCGACGCGACCTTCTGCAGTCCGAAAATCGCCTCTCCCGCGTCATACAGCCCTGGCTTCAATCCAATTCGCGGATCGTCCGAGCCCGCCCGCGGATTCGAATACACCTTTGGCGGCGCAGCCTTTGATGGGTCCGGTTGTTGCCTTGCTTGCGGAGCGCCTTGCGGAGCCGCGCCCTGCTGCGCGCCAGCCTGCGGCGGAGTCTGCGCTAAGCACAACAGCGGCAGCGTGACCGAAAGCGCGAACGCAAATTTTGCGCTGCGCGAGCGCTCGTGAACTCGTTTCTCAATCATGGAATATCCTTTAACATCCCGCGCATGATCTTGATCTCTGCGCTCTGTGTATTCTCAATATCGGTGGCAAAGTCGAACAGCACCGGGTCCTGCGCGGCCCCCGGCGTATTAAAGAGGTCCTCCACCATCGTCAGCGCCCCGCCGTGGTGCTGAATCATTCCCGTCAGGAACAGGTGGTCGAACTTCGAGCCCTTTGCCTTCGCCAGCGCAGTCATCTGCTCCGGCGTCAGCATCCCCGGCATGAGCATGTTCATGTTCTTCATCTCTTCTTTGCTCATGTGGCTGTGGTCCATCTGCATGGTCGTCGGCTTACCGCGAGCCTCCAGCCATCGCTTCATGAATCCAATCTCATCGCTCTGCGAAATCGTGATGCGCTCGCCAAACGCCCTCAACGCCGGACTCTTGCCGCGCGTCCGCAGCAGCGCCACCATCTCCACCGCCTGCGAGTGATGCATGATCATGCCCTGCATGAACTCCACATCCGGCTCAGCCACAGTTTTATGGATGGAATTGACCGCGGCTTCGGTGAGTGACTTACTGGGCTGCCCCGGCGC